>JACQTO010000027.1 GCA_016210745.1 Betaproteobacteria bacterium | reverse complement strand
TACGAAGCCGCTGGTTTGCGTGTAGGACGTCGGTGTTCCCACCGTCAGCGGGCCGGGCCCATCCAGGTCGATGCTCACGTTCTCCGCGGCATTGAACACCGGATCGAGCAGACGCGGAAAAACATTGTCGGCAGCACCGAAAGTGTTTTGGCCGGGCAGGAGGTTATTGAAGGCGCCGCTGAGCGTGCGCAGGCCAAACGGCAGTTCCGGGTTCGGCAGGAGCGTGAGCAGATCCTCGCCGTCCGCGTGCCTTTCCGCAATGATGATCTGCGCGAGGATGAATTCGAGATCGGACTTGATGAACGAGGCCACTTTGGGTTCTCCGGTTTGTGCGCCAGCCTCGACAGCGGCTTCGATTACGCGGCCGTGGGCAAGTCGCAATTATGCGAACGCGAGCTATTCGCAGGATCTGTGCCAGAGCTGGGCGGACTCAGCTGCTTCGAATATGGCGTCGGAAGCAGGTCTTTTGGTAGGGAAACCCTGTAGTGGGAATTACGATGACCGCGGAAATTGTCCGGCGAGATGCGGACTCCACCCTACCCAGACTTGGCGTTCAAATTGGGGCGGTATTCCCCGATATTGGGGACTGGGACGGGGCATGTGGCCCGAACGAGAGCGCGAAGTGCCGGCCCTTCGCCGAAAGCGCCGAAATGGCGCGCCGGAATGGGCCCTGGCACCCGAGAATTGGTCTAAGAGAGGGGCATTTGCCCCGCGCGAATCTGGCTCTGTTGCATCGTATCGCACCCGCGCATCGCATGTACTCCGCCGACGCAATCACGAACACGATATCCATAACGATTGACAACAGAGCCACGTTAACGCACGGTCGAAGTTCAACGGCCTGCTAACGACTCGACTGTGGCCATCTCTCGCAACTCACCCGCCGACAACGACCTCGGGGCCGAGATATCCGGAGTCATCAGGATTGACGACCACACGGATTCGCGAAGGCGAAGAAGCGCCTGGCGCGGCAGCGGCTTTCGCCTGGTACGCGTTGTCCAGTATCACGGGCCCGAGGTATCCGGAGTCCTCGGGATTGACGACCACATGGAATCTCGAAGGCGAAGAAGTGCTCGGCGCGGCAGCGGCTTTCGCCTGGTACGCGTTGTCGAGTATCACGGGACCGAGATATCCGGAGTCCTCGGGATTGACGACCTCGGACGCGTTGACGACTTGGGAGAAGACCATGGTGCTCAGAATTGAGGCTGCGATAATTCCAAATTTGCGTTTCATTTTGTACATCTCCATTCAAAGGGTTTGATGAACTCGGAGCTACGATCGAGCAAGTTCTCGAATTTCACCCCGATGCCCATTAGTCCTTTGAGCGAGCGAAACATTACATATCGTGATGCCGCCTCAGCATGCACGACGCCTTGAGAAGTCCTGCCTGGATCGCGCGTATGAGCCCATAGAGGATGGGCTGTAAGAATTGTGCTGAAATGCCGACTAACGCATTACAGTTGGAGCCACAGGGAGCCAGATGTGCATGCGACGATACGATTAATGCGGCGATATGGATTTCCTGCCATCCGCAGAGATCTGCCGGAAACGCTGCAGGTGAATCTCGGGTATCGATGCAACCAGAGCTGCGTGCACTGCCACGTCAACGCGGGCCCGAACCGGACCGAGCAGATGACGCGCGAGACCATCGATGACGTGCTCGCGTTTCTCGCGTCGTCCGCAATGAAACGGCTCGATGTCACCGGTGGTGCGCCGGAGCTCAATCCTGATTTTCGCTATCTGGTGTCGCGGTCGCGCGAGCTGGATGTGCATGTGGTCGACCGGTGCAACCTGACGATCCTCGAGGAGCCGGGTAATGACGATCTGGCCGAGTTTCTGGCTCGGTACGGTGTCGAGGTGGTGGCCTCGCTGCCGTGCTACTCGTCCGAGAACGTTGACCGCCAGCGCGGCAAGGGCGTGTTCGAGGCGAGCATACGCGGTCTGCGGCGTCTCAACGCCCTCGGCTATGGACGTGCGGGCAGCGGCCTGATCGTCAACCTTGTATACAATCCGCAAGGACCGTCGTTGCCTCCCGCGCAGGCCAGGCTGGAACTCGATTACAAGCGCGAACTGAAGGCGAATTACGGCGTGGAATTCAACCAGCTCTACACCCTCGCCAACATGCCGATTCAGCGTTTCGGCAGCATGCTCATCTCGAAGGGACAGTTCAACGACTACATGGCGCTGCTGAAAGGCGCGCACCGGGATGAGAACTTGGAATCGGTGATGTGCCGAACCATGATCTCGGTGGACTGGCAGGGCTACCTTTATGACTGCGACTTCAACCAGATGCTGGGATTGCCGCTTTTAGTGGGAAGCAAGCGCCGTATCCATCTTTCCGAATTGATGGGGAGCGACCTTACGGGAAATCCGATCGAGGTACGCGATCACTGCTATGGCTGCACCGCCGGGCAGGGCTCGTCCTGCGGAGGAGCCCTCGATGCCGCACCGGAGTCCGAGGGATCCCACCCTCGCTTCGCGCATGGCTGAGCAAGGCGGGCGCCCGGGGCGTTCCTTTCCGATCAGCTATCGTTACGGTCCCGAGGCGCTCCGATCGCATATTGGACCGCATAGGCAACGGCCGACATATACGATCGAGCAGGCCACGCGCGCGGCCGCATGCGTGCGGGGTACGAACTTGACGGTCTGAATCGCGGCCCAGCCGGCGCGTCGGACCGAAAGGAAATCCAATGAGCAGGGCCAAACTGCTGGTCGTTGTGGTCATCGCAATTGCGGTGCTGGCATTCTTTGCGTTCGATGTCGGCCGGTATTTGAATCTCGAATTCTTCAAGGCGCAGCACGCGGCATTCGCAACCTATTACCAATCGCATCCACTGGGGGCGGCGCTGGGGTTCTTTGTCGCCTATGTGGCCGTGACCGGCCTGTCGCTGCCGGGTGCGGCGATCATGACGCTGGCGGGAGGCGCAATTTTCGGCCTGCTCTGGGGCACGTTGTTGGTGTCGTTCGCATCGTCGATCGGGGCCACCCTGGCATTTCTCGCTTCGCGCTTTGTCCTGCGCGACTGGGTCCAGCAGCGCTTCGGGCGCCAATTGCGTCCGGTCAACGAGGGTTTCGCCAAGGAAGGAGGCTTTTATCTCTTTACGCTGCGACTGGTTCCGGCTTTTCCGTTCTTCGTGATCAATCTGCTCATGGGGCTCACGCCGATTCGTGCCTGGACCTTTTACTGGGTGAGCCAGGCGGGCATGCTGGCGGGGACGATGGTGTACGTCAACGCCGGAACACAGCTCGCCAGGATCGATTCCCTGCGCGGGATCCTCTCTCCTGCGCTGATTATTTCGATGTCGTTGCTTGGCGTGTTCCCGCTCGTGGCGAAGAAGATCGTCGATGTGTTCAAGGCCAGACGCGTGTATGCCGGATGGCGCAAGCCCAATCGTTTCGATCGCAACCTGGTGGTCATCGGTGCGGGCTCGGCCGGACTGGTCACGTCCTATATCGCCGCAGCGGTAAGGGCAAGAGTCACACTGGTGGAAAAGCACCGCATGGGTGGCGACTGTCTCAATACCGGGTGCGTTCCGTCGAAGGCGCTGATCAAGACGGCGCGGGTCCTTGCCCAGTTCCGCCGGGCCCGAGATTACGGTCTGAAGAGCGCGACCGTGGAATTCGACTTCGCCGAAGTCATGGAGCGAGTTCAACGCGTCGTCAAGACGGTAGAGCCCCACGATTCCGCGGCGCGCTACACCGAGCTGGGCGTCGAATGCCTTCGTGGCGAGGCGAAGATTGTTTCACCATGGGAGGTAGAAGTGCGCCTCGAATCGGGTGCTGCACAGCGCCTGACCACGCGAGCGATCGTCATTGCCGCGGGAGCGCAGCCATTCGTGCCGCCGATACCCGGGCTGGACGAGGTGGGCTATCTGACCTCGGACAGCATCTGGGACATCCGAACCCTTCCGAAGCGGCTGGTGGTGCTCGGCGGCGGCCCCATAGGCTCGGAGTTGACCCAGGCATTTGCGAGACTGGGAGCGAAGGTGACGCAGGTGGAAATGCTGCCTCGAATCCTGATCCGCGAGGATCCGGAAGTCTCGGCGATGGTGATCGACAAGTTCCGCGAGGAGGGAATCGACGTTCTCGTCAATCACAAGGCCAAGCGGTTTCTCTTTGAAGCCGGACAGAAGGTGCTGGTCGCGGAACACGACGGTCGTGAGGTGCGCATCGAGTGCGACGAGGTTCTGGTCGCAGTCGGTCGCGTTGCCAATACCAAGGGTTATGGACTCGAGGAGCTCGGTATCCCGCTTGCAAAGACGCGCACCGTGGATACCAATGAATATCTGCAGACGATCTATCCGAATATCTATGCCTGTGGCGACGTGGCGGGGCCGTATCAGTTCACGCATACCGCGGCTCACCAAGCGTGGTACGCGTCGGTCAATGCATTGTTCGGCATGTTCCGGAAGTTTCGCGCCGACTATTCCGTCATACCCTGGGCTACCTTCACGGACCCCGAGGTCGCCCGCGTTGGGTTGAATGAAACCGAGGCGAAGGAACGGAATATTGCGTACGAGGTGTCGACCTACCTTATCGACGATCTGGACCGGGCGATTGCGGACGAGGAAGCGCATGGGTCTGTGAAAGTCCTTACCGTGCCGGGCAAGGACGTCATCCTCGGGGTCACCATTGTCGGCAACCACGCCGGCGACCTGATCGCGGAGTTTGTTTCGGCCATGCGCCACGGGCTGGGCTTGAACAAGATTCTGGGCACCATACACATCTATCCGACGCTCGCCGAGTCCAACAAGTACGCTGCGGGCGCATGGAAGCGGGCTCACGCGCCGCAGCGGCTGCTTGCGATGGTGGAGAAGTTTCACGCGTGGATGAGGGGCTGATTACTCACTATCATTCGCCGTTCGCGCGCAAACCAGGAAAGGGGCTTCGCCATGCAAGTGCCGGATCAGCCGGTCCTCAGGGATATCGTTCTCGTCGGCGGTGGGCACAGCCATGTCGGCGTACTCCGGCGCTTCGGCATGCATCCGGTGCCCGGGATCCGCCTGACCGTGATCTGCCGCGACACCCATACGCCGTATTCCGGGATGCTGCCGGGCTATATCGCGGGGCATTACAGTTACGACGAGGTCCATATCGACCTTTCGCGCCTGGCCCGGTTTGCCGGTGCGCGCTTTTTTCGCGATGAAGCGCTGGGCCTTGACCGCGACGCAGGCAAAGTGCTCTGCCGCAATCGTCCGCCGGTGCCCTATGACTGCCTGTCGATCAACATCGGCTCGACGCCGAATATGAGCAATGTGGCCGGTGCAGCGGGGCACGCGGTGCCGGTGAAACCGATCAACGACTTCAATCAGCGCTGGCAGTTGCTGCTCGCGCGCGTGCGCAAGCACGCCGGGGTCACGCGCATCGCCGTGGTCGGCGCCGGCGCCGGCGGGGTCGAGTTGACGCTGGCCATGCAGCACCGCTTGCGCAATGAGCTGCGCGCGGCGGGGCGCAATCCGGCCGAGCTCAGCTTCCACCTGCTGACCCGCGGACCGGTCATCCTTCGGACCCACAATGCTTCGGTGCGCCGCGCATTCGAGCGGGTGCTGGCCGAACGCAGCGTCGTTCTGCATTGCAACGCCGAAGTCAATCAGGTGTCGGCGGCGCGCCTGCAGACTGCGGGTGGCGAAACAGTGGACGCCGACGAGATCGTCTGGGTCACGCGCGCCGGCGGTGCGCCGTGGCTGCGCGCAACCGGCCTCGCGCTGGATGCGGACGGTTTCATTCAGGTGACCGACACACTGCAGACGGTGACCGACCCGAAGGTGTTTGCCGCGGGTGACATCGCCAGCATGGTCAACCACCCGCTGGAGAAGGCGGGGGTATTCGCGGTGCGTCAGGGACCGCCGCTGGCGGAGAACCTGCGCCGCGCCGTGGAGGGCAGAGCGCTCAAACCCTACCGACCGCAGAGCCGC
Organism: Betaproteobacteria bacterium; assembly: GCA_016210745.1. GTDB lineage: Bacteria > Pseudomonadota > Gammaproteobacteria > Burkholderiales > SG8-39 > JACQTO01. The sequence continues at coordinate 1,502 of JACQTO010000027.1, read as the reverse complement.
TGGCTCGGGCTGATCAGCACCGGCGATCGCTATGCGGTGGCCTCGCGCGGCGCGATCGGATTCCGGGGCGCCTGGGTGTGGCGCTGGAAGGACTGGATCGACCGCCGCTTCATGCGCAAGTTCAACCAGCTTCCGGCGATGGAGGCCGGATCCGAGGCAGCACCATCGTCGGTCAAGCTCGATCAGGAGGAGGCCGCGCAAGCGATCTCGGCAATCGCCATGCGCTGCGGCGGCTGCGGCGCGAAAGTTGGCGCTACCGTGCTTTCGCGCGCGCTCGGCGCCTTGCATCCGGTCGATCGCGACGACGTGCTCATCGGCCTGCACGCGCCGGACGACGCAGCAGTAGTGCGCGTGCCGCCGGGCAAGGCGATGGTGCACACGGTGGATTTCTTCCGCGCCTTCGTCGACGACCCCTACATTTTCGGCAAAGTCGCGGCCAACCATGCACTGGGGGACATCTACGCGATGGGGGCCGAGGCGCAGTCGGCAACGGCAATCGTCACCGTGCCCGCCGGCCTCGAAGCCAAGGTCGAGGACACGTTGTCTCAGATGATGTCCGGCGCGATCGAGGTGCTCAACGACGCCAATTGCGCGCTGGTGGGCGGCCACACCGGTGAAGGAAAAGAACTCGCCTTGGGCTTTGCCGTCAACGGCCTGGTGGACGAAAATATCGCGTCGGTAATGCGCAAGAGCGGCATGCGGCCCGGCGACGTGCTGATCCTCACCAAGCCGATCGGCACCGGCACTCTGTTTGCCGCCCATGCGCGCCTCGAGGCGCGCGGCCGCTGGATCGACGCGGCCCTTGCCTCGATGTGCCAATCGAATCGCCTGGGGGCGCTGTGCCTGCGCGACCATGGAGCAACCGCCTGCACCGACCTGACCGGCTTTGGTTTGCTTGGGCATCTGGTGGAAATGACCCGGCCATCGGGCGTGGACGCGGAACTGAACCTTTCGGCGCTGCCCATCCTGGAAGGCGCCGAGGAGACCAGCGCGGCGGGCATCCTCAGCTCGCTTCAGCCGGCCAACGTGCGGCTGCGCCGCGCGCTGCGCAACCAGCAGGAAGCGTTAAGCCATCCGCGTTATCCGCTGATCTTCGACCCGCAGACCGCAGGTGGCTTGCTCGCCAGCATCCCGGAAGGGTGCGCCGAAGCCTGCCTGAAGGCCCTGCGCGCGCTGGGGTACGAACATGCAGCGGCCATTGGCCAGATACTGCGGCAGGGCGAGGCGCTGGAGCCGATTGTTCTCACGCTGCACTAGCTTTTCGCTCTATTCACCCGTCGAAGCATGTGAGCGACGCCGCACGCGCACCCATGCAAGCAAGCCCAGCGCACCCAGCGACAGCCGGACGCAATTCCATGCGGTCATGGTCAGCTTGCCCTGCTAACGCCAATAGTCGGACACCGAAATCTGCAGGTATTCGTATTGCATGGTTGATATTCGCATTGCATGCGGCGTCGCAAGAATGCCAATAGTAGGAATCAACGCGGTGAGACGAATGCTTA
>JACQTO010000249.1 GCA_016210745.1 Betaproteobacteria bacterium | reverse complement strand
GGAGACGAATTTAGAATACAAATCTTCGCCAAACTTGTCAACAAGTACGGGCGCTGCCGACACCGGATTGGCCAAAACCCTCTGGTAGAATATTCGCGCATCACTCGCTTGGGATCGACAAGGAACGAGTCCTGCGGAACCCTTCCCGGGTCACTCTAGATTGAAAAACGCGGAGGCGACAGCATGAGTCCTTCTATTGAGGAAATCAAGGAGGTCCTCAAGATTTTCCTCGACTCGGAGATGCAGGACTTGCGGCTGGAAATCGGGTCCGTTCGGTTGGCGGTCTCCAAAGGCGGCGCGGGAATTCCCGCCCAGCCCTTCAGTGCGCCGGCGCCGCATCCGGCGGCGAGCGCCGCGGCGGCTGCCGCAGTTGCGGCCGCACCGGCAGCAACCGCGGCGACAGCGGCCCCTGCTGCCGCCAAGACCCTGGCCGAGGTGCCCGAGGGCTGGGTGGCCGTCACCGCGCCTTCGGTAGGAGTTTTCTATCGCCGTCCCTCGCCGGATCAGCCGCCGTTTGTGCAGGTGGGCAGCGAGGTGGCTGCCAACGACCCCGTCTGCCTCATCGAGGTGATGAAAATGTTCACCGGGGTGGTGGCGCCGTGCAAGGGCCGCGTCGCCGAGATCCTGGTCGAAGACGCGAGCATGGTGGAGTACGGGCAAGCCTTGATGTACATTGATCCGGTTTGATCGAAAAATTGGGGTCAGAGTAACTTTTCGTACCTATCCGTGCGTGGCGGAATTCCGGTTTAGGAAAAGTTACTCTGACCCCAATTTTCTTGATGGTGCAGGAGGACCAAAATGGCAAGAAAAGTCAACGTTATCGACAGTACGGTACGCGACGGGCAACAGTCGCTGTGGGCAACGCGCATGACCACCGCAATGATGCTGCCGATCGTCTCGGTGATGGACGAGGTCGGCTACGATGCCATCGAGTGCATGAGCACCTCGGGCATGGATTCCTGCGTGCGCTATCTCAAGGAGAATCCATGGGAGCGGCAGCGCCTGTTGCGCGAGCGCATCAAGCGAACGCCGATGCAGAATATCGGCGGCTGCCTGGGCTTCAGCGTGGGCAAGGCGTTGATGCCTGACGACATGCTCGAACTCTACTATCGCACCTGCGCTGCCAGCGGCATCAGCCGCTTCTTCGTGTTGGACGGTCTGAACGACATCCGCAATTTTGAAGTACCGATGCGGGCGGCCCGCAAGTCGGGGGCCAAAATGCTGGGCAGCCTTGTCTACTCCATCAGCCCGGTGCATACCGACGAACACTTCGTGCAGAAGACCAAAGAATTGGTCGCCATGGGGGTCGACATACTGGTGCTGAAGGACCCGAACGGAATCCTTACGCCTGAAAGGGTGCGCACGCTGGTGCCGGCGATGAACGCTGCCTCGGCCGGACGCCCCGTGTACTGCCATTCCCATTGCGTCACGGGCCTGGGGCCGGCCACCAATCTGGAGGCCGTCGACCACGGGGCCGGCGTGATTTGGACCGCCTCCCGCGCTCTTGCCAACGGCTCTTCGCTGCCTGCCACCAGCTCGATGGTGCGCGATTTGAAGCGCGCGGGCTATGAAGTGGATCTCGATCAGGAAGCGATCCAGAAAATAGAGGACTACTTTTTCGCCGTGGCCAGACGCCACAGCAAACCCATCGGTCAACCGGCGGAATACGACCCTTCCTTCTATGTCCACCAGATGCCGGGCGGCATGATTTCCAACTTCCGCGCACAGATGGCCCAGCTTGGCCTCGAAAACCGAATGGAGGAAGTGTTCGAAGAGCTGCCGGTGGTGCGCGAGGACCTGGGCTGGTCCCTGATGGTCACGCCCTATTCCCAAATCATCGGCACGCAAGCGGCGCTCAACGTGCTCTACGGCCGCTATAAGGTGACGCTGAATGAAGTCGATCAGCTCGTGCTGGGCTACTACGGCCAGACGCCGGCACAGGTGAGCCAGAACTTGCTCGACGCCATCGTGCGGCGCACGGGCAAACAGCCGATCACCATGCGACCCGGGCTTACGCTGGACCCCGGCGTGGACCGCTTTCGCAGAGAAAACGGACCTTTCGCCTCGGACGAAGAATTGCTTCTCGAGTACCTGTTCATGCCCGAGCACATCCGCACACTGCGCGAGGCCGGTCCCATGCCGCTGGGGGACGCCGTTTCTTCGGGGAATCTGGCCGATCTCGTGCGCGAAGTGGCCGAGCGAAAAGACGTCACGCACTTCCACTTGGCGATGTAACCGTTTGGACCCATCGACACCCGCCGATCCGAAGGCGCTCGCGCGTCTGTTTCGTCCCCGTTCGGTCGTACTCGTTGGCGCCAGCGATCGGTCTTCCTGGTCGCGCACGGCCTACGACAATATCGCCGCGGTCGGCTTTGACGGCAAGGTTCATCTGGTCAGCAGGCACGGCGGCACCGTGCACGGTCAGGCAGCCGCCACCTCGTGCCGCGCGATCGGGGAACCGGTGGATGCTGCACTGCTTCTTCTTCCAGCCCAGGCTTTGACCGAGGCTTTGCAGGATGTGGCCGCGGCGGGCATTCGCAGCGCGGTGGTTCTCACCTCCGGGTTTGCCGAACTGGGCGCGGAGGGAGCTCGCCTGCAAGACGAACTTGCGGCAACAGCCATGTCGCTGGGCATCACAGTGCTCGGCCCCAACTGCATGGGATTCATGAATTTCGCCGCGAAGACCGCCCTTTGGGCCGGCGCCCTGCGTGCGCCGATATTCGCCGGCAAGGTAAGCATCGCCTCGCAAAGCGGAGCGATTGCGAGCATGATCGTTCACCTTTGTTATCAGCAGGGCGTCGGCGTCGGTTATCTGATTTCCACCGGCAACGAGGCCTGTCTCGATGTCGGCCGCGTCATCGATTTCCTCGTCGACGATCCCGGCACGCAGGTCATCGCGCTGTTTTCGGAATCGATCAGGGATCCGATAAGCTTCCGCCATGCGGCAGAGCGTGCTTTTGCCGCCGGCAAACCCGTCGTCGTGCTCAAAGTCGGCCGCAGCGAAACCACCGCGCGGGTGGCGCAGTCGCATACCGGAGCGCTGGTGGGCGATGACCGGATTTTCGAGGCAGCATGCCGGCAACTGGGAATCATCCGGGTCGACTCGATCGAGGAACTGGTGTTGACCGCCGATCTGATGTCCAAGCTCGGCAAGCTCCGAGGCTCCGGTGTCGGCCTGGTTTCATTCTCGGGCGGGATCTGCGAAATTGCGGCCGACTGCGCCGCAGCCGAAGAGATTTCCTTGCCGGCATTTGCCGAACCTACCGTAGCCGCCTTGCACGAAGTGCTGCCCTCCTATGGCACGCCAAGCAATCCTCTCGACATTACCGGCGCTGTCATCACCGACACTTCTCTTTTCGAAAAGACGCTCGCCATCGTGGGAAAAGACCCGGCGCTCTCGCTGCTGGCATGTGTCTTCGAGGTCCCCGCCAGCGTTCCCGACAAGCAACCCATCTACATCAAATTGGTGGAATCGATCGGCCGCGGGATCGCCTCGGCCAAGATTCCGGCCATCATGATCAGTCACACCATGAAGCCCGTGACCGACGTGAGCCGGGAGCTGATTGCCGCGGCGAATTTGCCCTATGTCGCGAGCGGCGTCGACCTGGGCATGAGGGCAATCGCACGAGCTATTGCGTGGAACCAGAAGCGATCGCGCCCATGTATTGGCGTTGCCATGCAACCCGCCAACGCATCGACGGTGACGTCCATCCCCGCATCGGAGGCCGAAGCCCTGCGGCATCTGGCCGCCTTTGGCGTGCCGATCGTTCCCACGGTGCTGGCCCGAACCGAACAGGAAGCCCTCGACGCCGCCCGCGCATTCGTCTCAAGCGTGGCCATGAAGATCGCTTCCGCGGACATCGCGCACAAGAGCGACATAGGCGGTGTCGTTCTCGATGTCGCAGGAGAAGAAGCAACGCTTGACGCGTATCGCAGAATCCACGCCGCCGTACGGCAGGCACGGCCGGATGCGGCGGTATCCGGAATCGCGATCTCACCCATGCGCCGCAGCAGCTTGGAGCTCTTTGTCGGCGTCAAGCGGGACCCTCAGTGGGGCTATGCCCTCGCTGTCGGCTTGGGCGGCGTTTGGATCGAGGCCTTGCAGGACACCAGCCTGCGCCTGCTGCCGCTGGATCGGCATGAGGTGCTGGAAATGTTGGGCGAATTGCGTGCGGCCACGCTGCTCAAGGGCTACCGAGGCATGCCGGCCGTCGATATCGAGCTGCTGGCCGATGTCATAACGCGCATCGGCGATGCCGCTTTGGCGCTCGGGGACCACCTTGAAACGCTCGAAGTAAACCCGCTGTTGGCCAGGGGCGATAAGGTCGAAGCGCTGGACGCTCTCGTCGTAGGCAAACGTCGGTCGGGCTGAGCGAAGCCCCGCACGTCACGATGGCATTGCGCTTCCGCGTTGGGCTTCGGGCTGAGCCCAGCGGCCTTGCGCGCTGCGCGCGCCAACCTCAGCCCAACGGCCTTGCGCGCTGCGCGCGCCAACCGGGTTTTCAGTACGGATAAAAGACATCCGTACTGAAAACGCGGTTACGGATAAGGGCACGGACGGCTTGGCATTTTCATGCGAGATCGTCGATTGTGCACGGATGGCTTTTTCATCCGTGCACAATCGACGATCCGCGCGGACGGCTTTTCGTCCGCGCAACATCGCAACACTGGAAGCCGAATATATTTGGCTAGGATCCGATCTTTGGTTGTGAACGGATGGGAACTACTTCTTGTGGCACTTCGTGCAGTTGGCCGCGTCGCTCGTCTTGAAGGACTTGCCGCCGTTATGGCAGGTGCCGCAGCCTTTGCCCGCGTTGATGTCGGCCATCTTCATTTTCCCGGCGTCTTTTTTCATCGGAAAGATCTTGGTATGGCAGTCAGGGCATTTGAGTCCTTTGTCCGCATGGTTCTTGCCGTCGAATGTCACCTTGCCGTTTGGAGCGGCGTACACTGCGGTTTTCCCGGGAGGGACCGCGGAAGCAGATCCGAAAAACACGGCAAACGCCAGCATTACCAGCCACTTCGTTACTAATTTCATCTCCATTCCTCTCCTATCGTTGTTAACTGAAATCAGCCCGACGGACATCGGCATGCCAATGGGCGAAGGACCTGCCCGCCTTGAAATCGCGGACTGCGCATTTTACTCGTACATGCCGGCCCGCGCTTTGCCGCGAAATACGCGATAGGAAAACGCGGTGTATGCGACGATGAAAGGCAGCACCACGATGGCGCCGATCAGCACCACCTTGAGGGAAGACGGGTGCGCGGCCGCCTCCCAGATGGTGAGCCGGTCCATGACGATGTACGGAAACATCGTATAGGCCAGTCCGATGAAAGCGAGGACGAATATCGCCAGCGCTCCGGCAAACGGTTCCCACTCGGCTGCGCGCTCGCCGCGAGCCAATCTTCCGGTAGCCTTCCACACCCAGACGCCCGCCACAATGCTGGCGATGGGCAGGAGCATGAGCGCGCTCGTGCGCGGAAAATCGAACCATTTTTCCCAGACGATGTTGCTGACAAGCGGCGTTGCCATGCTCACCAGCGAGACGCCGAGCGCAACCCACCAGAGGCCCCAGCGCGCCCACGCGAGCGCCTTGCGCTGCAGAGATCCTTCCGTGCGCAGAACGAGCCATGTCGCGCCGAGCAGCACGTAGCCGCCGCACAGCCCGCCTCCGACCAGCAGCGCGTACACGAGGTAGCCGAATCCGGGCTGAAAGCCGGTGACATAGCGCCCGAGCATGAATCCCTGCGCGAGCGAGGCGAGAAACGAACCGAAATAGAACAGCCAATTCCATAACTCGCCGTGCCAGCCCTGGGCCTTGACGCGGAATTCGAACGCAACGCCGCGCAGCATCAACCCAATCAGCATCGCCACGGTCGGCAGGTACAGCGCTCCGAATATGACCCCGTGCGCGAGCGGGAACGCGACCAGGATCAGGCCGACGCCGAGCACGAGCCAGGTCTCGTTTGCGTCCCAGAACGGCGCGATCGCCGCCACCATCACTTCCTGCTCGCGCGCGTCGCCTGCGGGCAACAGCATCCCGATACCGAGGTCGTAGCCATCGAGCACCACATAAGCAAGTATCGCCACGCCCATCAGGAACATGAACACCAGGGGCAGATCGAGTGTCACGCAAGCGCTCCTTTCTCCGCCGGTTCTGCGCTCCCGCCCTGGCCGGCAAGGTGCGTGACCACCACGATGTAGGCAAGCAGCATCAGGCCGTAGGTTACGCCATACCCCGTGAGACTGGCGCCGAGCTGCGCATCGCTGATGCGCCCCACGGCCTCCGCCGTGCGCAGCACGCCGGTGACCAGCCACGGCTGGCGTCCGATCTCGGTGACCACCCATCCGGCCAGGGTCGCCACCCAACCCGAAAAGGTGAAACCGACGAAGATCCAGAGAAGCCACGGCGGCGCCAGTGCGCCTCTGCGCAGGGCCCACGCACCACCCCAGGCAACGAGCAGCATCAATACGCCGATAGCCACCATGATGCGGAACCCGAAAAATAGAGGCGCCACCGGCGGCACGTCCGGTGCGAATGCGTCTATGCCTTTTATCTCGGCGTCCAGCTCATGCTTGAGCACGAGGCTCGCGCCTTTTGGCACCTGGATGGCGAAATCATTGCGCTGCCTCGCTTCGTCCGGTATGGCAAACAAAACGAGCGGCACCCCTTTCTCGGTCTTCCAGATGGCTTCGATGGCCGCGATCTTGGCCGGTTGATATTCGAGGGTGTTCAGCCCATGCAAGTCGCCGGAGACGATCTGCAGGGGGGCAAGCGTCGCTGCGATCGCAGCCGCCGTGCGCAACGCCCGCAATGCGGCTGCATCCCGCGGCGCGCCCAGCAGCCGCCACGCCGACAAACCGATCATCACGAACGCGGAGACGAGACCCGAGGCGAGCATCATGTGCACGAAGCGGTACGGAAACGAGGGATTGAAGATCACCCGCAGCCAATCCCCCGCGATCAGAGTCCCGTCGACCGTCACCTGTCCGGCGGGGGTCTGCATCCACGAACTGAGCGCAAGGATCCAGAATGCGGAGATCGAGGTGCCCACCGCCACGAGCACCGTCGCTGTCATGTGCACCCAGCCTGGAACTCGGCTCATGCCGAACAGCATGACACCGAGAAAAGTGGCCTCGAGAAAAAATGCGGTGAGCACTTCGTACGCGAGCAACGGTCCCGCGATATTGCCCACGCGATTCATGAATCCAGGCCAGTTGGTCCCGAACTGAAACGACATCGTGATGCCCGAGACCACGCCCATCGCAAACGAAAGTGCGAACACCTTGGTCCAGACCTTGTAGGCCGTGAGCCAAGTTGCGTCCCCCGTGCGCGAGTACTTGATGCGGAAGTACACGAGAATCCACGCCAGTCCGATCGTGATGCTCGGAAAGAGGATGTGGAACGCGATGTTCAGGCCGAATTGAGATCGCGCCAGCAACAGTGCGCTAGTGGACTCCATAGGTTGCCCAGCCTGCTGATTCTCCGGTTGATTTCGCCTGCAGCGTCGGTCGGGTGCCGGGACTCTTGCTCAACCTTCCATCGGAATGTTGGCCCGTTTGACCACTCCGGCCCACTTGTTGAGTTCTCGTTCAATGTGCTTGGTGAACTGCTCCGGCGTGTTGCAGACCGGATCTGCCCCAAGCCCGAGGAATTTCTCTTTGACCCCAGGAATCGCGACCATCTTGCACATCGCGGCGTTCAGCTTGTCGACGATCGGCCTCGGTGTTTTGGCCGGCGCACCCACACCCTGCCATACCGTGACTTCGAATCCCGGATAGGTCTCGGCGACGGTGGGAATGTCGGGGGCGGAGGCAGTGCGTTTGGGTCCCGTAACCGCCAGGCCTTTGAGCTTGCCCGAACGGGCGTGAGGCAGCGAAGAGGTGATCGTATCGAAAAATACGGAGACCTGCCCGCCCATCAAATCCGTAATCGCCGGTGACGAACCCTTGTAGGGTATATGCATCATATCCGTGCCGGTTGCCTGCTTGAAGAGCTCGCCGGCCATGTGGGCCGCCCCGCCCTTGCCCCAGGAAGCGTAGTTCAGCTTGCCCGGTCTTGATTTCAAGAACTTCACCAGCTCCGCCACCGAGTTTATCCCCAGTGAAGGCGGCACGACCAGTATCAAGGACGCATCGGTGAACTGTCCGACCATGGCGAAGTCCTTGATCGGATCGTACGGAAGCTTCTTGAACAGATTGGGGCTGATCGCGTGCGTGCTGGCGGTGATCAGGAGCAGCGTGTAGCCGTCAGGCTGCGCCCGCGCCACGGCCTCGGTGCCGATGAATCCGGAGGCGCCGGGCTTGTTCTCCACCAGGACCGTTTCGCCAAGGATCGTGGTGAGGTTCTGGCTCACGATGCGCGCCACCACGTCGGTCGGCCCGCCTGCGGCAAACGGTACGATCAGGCGGATAGGTTTGGAGGGATAGCCTTGGGCGAAAAGGCTCTGCGGCACAAGACTCGTCAATACCCAGAGAACGGCGAAAAACAACTTGCCGAGCATTATTTTCATGGACCGAACTCCCTTATCGATATGTTGGCAAAATGCCCTGCCTCGCCTGGCCGGCCCCGCATGCCGGACCCCAGGCGGCAGAAAATGGTACCACCATGCACTTCGCGTTGATACCCGTTTGAGCACAGTTCAACGCCCGCCCTGACGATCCGCAAGCCCTAAGCCGGCATAGGCGGACAAGCTCGCAACTGCGTAAAGAAGGGGGAGACGAATTTATGTACGGCGTCTTAAGTCCTGTCTCATGCCATCAGCGAACTTGCGCGCTGCGCGCGCCCCGCGAGGTTTTATACGAGATCGTCGATTGCGCACGGATGGCATCATCATCCGTGCGCAATCGATGATCCGCGCGGACGGTTTTTTGTCCGCGCAACAACGACCCGCGCGATTAAAGTCATGTATAGAAACCAAATCCTCGCCAGATCTGTCAACAGGAAACGTGCAACCATCCCGAATCCTGATCAGCGAACTTGTCCCATCATTTGATTTGGCAACCAAGTGGCGATTTCCGGGAACACGCTCAGGATCACGATCGCCAGCATCATGCATATCACGTAGGGAATCGCACCGCGCATGATTTCCATCAACGGCACCTCCGGCGCTATCCCGTTGATGACGTAGATATTGAGTCCCACCGGCGGGCTGATCAGTCCGATCTCCATGTTGATGGTGACAATGATGCCGAACCACACCGGATCGAAACCCGCCGCGGTGATGATCGGCAGCAGGATCGGGCTGGTCATCAGAATGATCGCCGCCGGGGGGATGAAGCAGCCCATGACCAGAAGGAAAATATTGATCAGCGCCATCAGCACCCAGCGATTGACCTGCATATCCGCAATCGCCTGGGCCAGCGTCTGCGTGAAGTAAAGCGACGTGAGCATGTAGCCGAACAACACCGCGGCGGCGATGATCATCAGGATCATCACCGACTCCCTGGTGGTTCCGAGCAGGATCCCCAACCAAGCCTTCGGCCGCCACATGCGGTAGATCAGCACCGCCGACGCCACGCACAGCGCGGCCCCCACGCCGGCCGCCTCCGAGGGTGTCGCCACGCCCCCGTAGAGCACATACATCACGCCGACGACGATAGCGAGAAAGGGCGCCACCTTGGGGATCGATTGGAACTTCTGCTTCCAGCTATAGCGGAAATGCGCCGCATGGGTGCGAATTCCGCGCTTCCAGACGAGGAATACCGTCCACAGGATGAACATCCCCGTCAGCAACAAGCCCGGCATCACGCCGGCGAGAAACAGCCGCCCGATCGAGGTCTCGGTGGCGATGCCGTAAAGAATCAAGGTAATCGAGGGCGGGATCAGGATGCCAAGCGTGCCGCCGGCGCAGATCGAACCCGTGGCGATGTCGTCGGGATAGCCGCGATTTCGCATCTCTGGGATCCCCATCTTGCCGATGGCGGCGCAGCATGCAGGCGAGGATCCGGTGAGCGCGGCGAAAAGGGCGCAGGCGCCAAGATTGGAGATCACAAGGCCGCCGGGCAGGCGATAGAGCCAGCGGTCGAGCGCTTCGTAGAGGTCCTTGCCGGCGGGCGAACTGCCTATCGCGGCTCCCATCATCACGAACATGGGAATCGACACCAGCGTGAAGTCGTTCAGTCCCCCGTAGAAGGTTTCGGCCACCACGCGCAGCGAGTCGAAGCCATGAAAGATGACGAGGAAGACTATCGCTACAGCGCCAAGGCCGAACGCGACCGGTACTCCTGACATCAGCATCAGCAGCGTCGCGACGAGAACCACGGTTCCCTGGACGCCGGGGCTCACGGCCTACGCGTTCCGGTTATGCCGAAAGGCGGTTCACGGCCGCTGACCAAGCCCAAAAAGTCGGCAAGGCACTGCAGGCTGAGCAGGCCAAGGCCGATGGGCAAGGCCGAGTAGGGTATCCACAGGCGCGCTCGCCACATGGTATCGGACACCCATTTGTTGTCCCAGGATTCCAGCCAAAACTGAAAGGTGAGCACCGTCATCGCGACGCAGAACAAGAGCGTCACCCCGGCAGCGAACAGAGCCAGCCACCAACGCAAGCGCGGACCGGAATACAGCGGTAGGACGTCGACGTTGACGTGGCCCCGCAGCATGAGCACGAGGGGGCTGCCGACGAAGGTCGCAGCAATCAGGCTGTAGGTGACGAAATCGGTCTGCCAGATCGTGGTCTGGTTGAGCACATAGCGCGTGAATACCATCTGGCAGACGACGACGACGCTGAGCGCAATCAGCCCCGCGGCAACATAGCCGAACAGCCGGGAGATGAATTGGACGGTACGGACAAACGTGTCCATGGTCGATGAGTGATCCATCCCTAAGCCGACGTATCCGAACCAAGGAAGTTGGTTCTGCCGTTATTCAATCTCCGCATTTTGTGCAGTTGCATGCAACTGCACAAAATGCGGAGACATAATGAAAAGCAAATCCTCGCCTATTGAGTCGACACATCACTGATCGGCGCCTGACGGCCCCGGGGCCGGCTCTTTTCCGGCGGTGACGGGACAGCGGGCGGCAAGCCGCCCCTCGCCGCCCGTATAGCCGAACTATTTGACGCTCAGCGCCGCATCGATCAGTTGCTTGCCGTCCGGCACTTCCTTGGCGAATTCGGCGTAGGAACTTCCTCTTGCGACCTTGAGCCAGGCGTCGTACTCCGCGGGGGTCATGGTGACTACCTCGACTTTGTGCTCCTTGAAGGCCTTGACCATGGCGTCATCCAGCCCCTTGGTCTCCTTGGAAAAATAGTCCTCGGCTTTCTTTCCGGCCTTGCGCAGGACTTCCTGCTGCTTCTTGTTGAGCCGATCGAAGCTCTTCTTCGACATCAGCACCGGTTCGTACATGAACCACAGCGCATTTTCCCCCGGCGCCGTGATGCACTTCACCTGCTCGTAGATGCGAAAAGAGACAAAACTCCCGGTGCTGGTGTCGGTCGCGTCGGCGACGCCGGTTTGCAGCGCGTTGTAGACCTCGTTGCTCGGTATCGAGACGATCGATGCGCCCGCTGCCTGCCACATGGCGGCGAAGGTCGGCCCGGCAGAGCGGATCTTCAAACCCTTGATGTCTTCAGGCTTGCGAATGCACCCCTTCTTGGAGGCAACCGCCCCCGCAAGCCAGGCGTCGGACAGCACGATGACCCCCGCCTTCTCGATCTTGGCCTTGATGTCTTTCATGAACCTGGAACCGTTGAGGCGTTGGGCGCGCTCGTGATTGCGCACCAGCCCAGGCATCAGCGTGGCGCCGAACGCGCGCACCTTGCCGCTGGCGTAGTCCAAGGGAAACGAGGAGATATCGAGTTGCCCGTTGACCAAGGCGTTCCACTGTTCGGCCGGCTTGAACAAGGATGCGCCCGGATATACCTGGATTTCCAGCTCGACGTTGGCCGCCTTCGCGTCGCGTGCGATGATCTGCACCATCTCATCGCGCACGTCGCCCCGGCCGCCGGGAAACTGATGCGATGCCTTCAGCGTCGTCGTGGCCGCCAGGGCCGAACCGCTCAAGGCAGCGGCGAAAACAGCGAGGATGCTTGTCCGTTTGAAGTTCGTCATTGATTCCTCCTTCCGGTGGGTCGATGGATCTCCTCAAGCTTCGGACTTCGGCATTTCTCCGAAGTTTCGGCGTCACCGCTGACGCGGCAAATTCTCATTCTATGCTGCGCCCCGGGGCCCCGGAAACTCCCGGCCGCTACGGCCGCTTGGCCCGCCCGGCAGCGCAAGCGGTCGACCCGGGCGGCCGGCCCGCTCAGCGGCAGAGCGCAGGCCGGATCAACTGCCGGATTGAAGCGCCGAGCGTCCGAGCGCGTCGGCGGCGCGCAGCATTTCAGCTACACGGCTCTGGTCGACCCGCGGCGAAATATTGGCGATGTAAGGGGCCTCGCAGGCCAGGCGCCCAATTTCCATCAGTGCGGCCGCGTCGATCGAGGGCGCCCCCAGTTGCGCCAGCGTCACCGGCAATCCGAGCCTGCGCGTAAGAGCCACATGCGCGCGCACCTCTTCGGCGGGCCGCTCCTCGGCCAGAAGCTGGGCGATAGTGCCGAAGGCAATCACCTCCCCGTGCAGCGCGGAACCGATCTGAGGGTGGGCGCCCAGGCCGCGGCTCAGCGCGTGCGCCATCGACAAGCCCCCGCCCTCGAACCCGAGTCCGCTGAATAACACCGTCGCCTCGACGACGCGCTCGACCGCCTCGTCGGGTTTGCCCGCCGCGGCGATCCGCTTGCAGGCAGTTTCGCCGTACTCGGCGATCGTGTCATAGCAGCGCTCGGCGAACAGCATCGCCACCGGCGGCGGCAGCGTTCCGTAAAAATTCTTGGCCCCGAGCCGGCAACACTGGGCGACTTCGAATTTCTTGCTCAATGCGTCGCCGATGCCCGCGGCGAAGAATTTCAGCGGCGCTCGCGCCACGACGTCGGTATCGACCACCACGGCATCCGGGTTGCGGCGCATCCGTACCACGCCCGTGACCCGACCCGAATCATCGTGCATCACGATCGAACGGCTGGTCGGCGCGTCGGTGGAGGCGATGGTCGGCACGACAATCAACAAGGCGTTGAGAGTTCTGGCCACTCCCTTGCCGGTATCGATCACTTTGCCGCCGCCGAGGGCGATTACGGTGTCGGCCTTGGATGCCGCAGCTTGCCGCGAGTATTCGGCGATTCCCTCGGCGCTGCATTCGCCTTGGAATCGGAGGAATTGCACGCTGCGACCAGCGCCCTCCAAGCTCGCTTTGACGGCATCGCCGCTCGCGGCGCGCGCGCTATCGCCGGCTAAAACCGCGGCGACCCTGCCGCCGAATTCTTCCACCAGCGGGCCCAGCGCCTTCAGCGCCCCCGGACCCTGCACATAACGGCTGGGAAAGCCTATCGCCTTGAACGTCATCGAATCGACTCCTTTCGCTACGCTGCGTCCGTCCGTTCGTCGCTGCTCGGCGGCGCCTGCTTCCCATTCAGTGCCGCGCCGAGCCGGCGGCGAAGACCAGGTGCTTTATCCGGGCTTCGCCGCTGGCGAGGGCAGCGCGGAGCGCCGCGGCACAGGGAGGCAGGCGCCGCCGAGTAACGACGATCCCCTTCCCCCTAGAAGTCCTCGGGCGCGGGGACGCGCCTGCTCGCCAATTCGGCTCCGTAAGTCCGGTAGTCCCCTTTGACCGCGGCGCGGGCCGCCCGATCCAACTTCTCCGACCACTGGCCCAGCTCGTACCCGTACCACGGCCGCTTCAGATCGAGGGCAGGCAGTCCCAAGTGCTGCCAGAGCTCGAGCGCACGATCCATGTACTCGCGTTTCGGCAGGGAAACCGGCGGGAACGGCTGCTTCATCGTGGCATCGATGAGCAAGACAGCTTCGTTGTCCCCGTGATGCCCGATCGCCATGCCGTTTTCATCGAGATCGTCGTAGGGCGGCACCATGTCATTGTGAAAACCGGGAATCACCGTGATGTCGCGATCCGGCCGGCAGCGAAGACCCATGGCCCAAAAAACGCTGTTCATATCCGTCGGGTCGATGTCGTCGTTGACTGCGACGATCATCTTCGCCCCGGCGGCGATGAACGAGGCCACCCCTAACATCGCCCGGCGCGTCTGGTCGGTATGAGGATTCTCCATCTGAATGATGGCGAGTCTTCTCACCGACAAAAGCGCCTCGGGAAGGACGACACGCTTCACGCTCTTGATGCCCATCGCATTGCGCAGCTGCCGCAGATAGATCGCTTCGGTACCGAGACGGCGCATGACGCTGGACTCGCTCGGCGTGACCTGGCTGATCAAACTGGTCCAGATCGCGTCCTTGCGATGGGTGATGCACTTGATCTGCATGATCCGGCCCAGTTCCACCGGATGCATGTGGCCCAGGAATTCGCCGAACGGTCCCTCGGGCTCGATGAATTCGGTCGAGATCTGCCCTTCCAGCACGATCTCGGCATCAGCCGGAACCAGAACGCTGGAAGTCTTGCAGCGTACGACCGGGATCGGCTCGCCGGCAAGCGCACCGGCCACGGCAATTTCGTCAACGCCCGCCGGAACCTTGCTGACGGCCGCATAGGTCACGACCGGCGGCGCCCCCACGACGATGGCGACATCGAGCGGAACCCCTTTCTTGCGCGCCTCTTTCCAATGATCGCGAATCCCTTGGCTCGGTGTCATCAACACCAGCCCCACGCGGTCGGAGGCCTTTACCTGCCCGCGGTAAATCGCGACATTGCGCACTCCGGTGACCGGATCGTGGGTAATCCAGTGCGAGCAGGTCAGATACGGAGCCGGATCCATTCCCGGCGTGGATATCGGTATCGGAAACATGTCCAGGCCGGAGCCCGGAGCCGAATCCTTTTCCACGTAATGCACCACCTGTTGCGCGCGGGCGTCCTTCACTTCCACCGGAGCAATAGGCTTCTCGACCGCACGCAACCACTTCTCGGGGATTTCGTCCACCTCGCATTGCATGCCCAGCGCATATATTTCCCGGCTTGGCGCGATTCCGCCCGCGAGAACGGGGAATCGGTATTGGGTCTTGTTGCAATCGGTGACGTTCTCGAACAAGAAAGCCTTCCGTTGCTTTTCCTCCAGCCCGCGAAACTGCAGTCTCACCAAGGGGTGAAGCTCGGTGTTCTTGTCTATCGGCTGAGTAATCCTGTTCAGCAGTCCCTTTTCCTCGAGGACTCTCACGTGGTCATGCAAATCCCTGTATGGCATCGAATCGGCTCCCTAGAACAACTTCGACCATTTCTCTTTGAGCTTCTTTTCCAGCTCCGGAGTGAGCTTGGATGAAGGCGGAAAGTCCTTGATCCAGTAGAAAGGCTTGCAGGCGGTGATGACGGCAAGCGAGTGCTCGTACTGGCGGCGCTTCCTCTTTTCCGGGGACAGGAGCACGTCGGGACCCGGACTGGCCCACCACCCTCTCACGATGTCGATCGAATCCTCCGGGTCGCACCGGGTGCCCAGCGCCCAGAGCACTTCGTTGATCTTGGTGGGATCCACGTCCTCGTCCACCACGATCACGTATCGCAGCATGTAGGCGACCGCATTGCAGCTCGCCGCGGCCAGCGCGGCGTGCTTGGCGTGCCCGCCGTACATCTGCTTGATCGATACCACCGCCATGTGGCGCAGCCCTGCCTCGCCCATCAGCCAGCATCCCTGAACGCCGGGTATCTGCCGGTCGAGTTCGTCCCACAGCACCGCGGACATGTGCACATCCCGGCCCAGCGTCCAGGACGACGGCAGAACAGCGGGCGGATTGCCGAGGATGATCGGATTGTTGCGGTAGAGAATCGACTTCACCCTGAAGACGGGAACCTTCTCTTCCACGTCGACGTAATACCCCGCCCAGTCGCCGAAACGCGCCACGGGTATGGGCGGTTCCTCTTCGGGCCGCACGAGTTCGCCTTCCAGCACGATTTCGGCGGTCGCAGGCAGCGGCAGGTCCGTGGTGACGCCCTTCGTGACTTGAATCGGACCGCCGTTGAGCCAGCCGGCGTAGTCGTATTCGGATAGGCCCCAGGGAACGTTGAGGCCCGCAGCGACTTCCAGCGTCGGGGACTGTCCGCAGACGACGGCCACGGGCGCGTTCATCCCGCGGGCGAAGTACTTGTTCCTGATGATGCCGTTGTGCCTGCCGGGTGACATGTAGATCGCGCAGCGCGTCTTGTCGTGTGTCGCGACCATCTGCGAGGCCATGTTGACCCAGCCTTCGTCAGGGTCGCGCATGATCACCAGGTCGCCGGTGCCGATGTACCGGCCAGTATCGCCTTCACGCCATCTCGGGGCCGGGAAAATGTCGAGGTCCACCTTGTCGCCGATGAGAATGTTTTCCTTGACCGGGCCGGTCTCCACTTCGACGGGAGGCACCAGCGTGACACCCTGCTTGAGCTTGGCGCGCAGCGCCTTGACCTGCTCCCTCTTGCCCACGCCCAGGGGCAGATCGAGACCGAGCGCTGTGCGCTTGGTCGAGTTGAACGGATTGGCAGCTACCCTGAATCCCGCCGGATAGCCCTTGATCTTGTCGAACAGCAGCAGCTGCGACTCGGGATCTTCCGCCTTCAGTTCTGCAAGAGAGCCAAGCTCGACATCCCAATCGGCTCCCTCGACGTCCAAGACCTCATCGTGCGCTCTGCATTTTTCGATGAATTCCCTGAGATCCTTGAAAGCCATGTTCCTTCCCCTTGATTGATTTGCGGGAGGTCCCCCGCTACTCGCTGCGCTGCCCGCTCGCCTTCACCGCATCCCGAAAGAGCACCGCTTCTGCTCGGATGCTTTCCGTGAATTCGGCTGGCGAGTTGCCGATAGGATCGACGCCGAGCTTGGTCAGGCGCCCTGCGACCGCCGGGTCGTGCACCGCATTGGCCACCGCTCGCGAGACGCGCTCCACGATGTCTTTCGGCGTTGCAGCGGGCGCGAGGAAGCCGTTCCACGTGACCATTTGGAACCCAGGGTAAGACTCGGCGACGGTGGGAACATCGGGTAGTTCGGCATTGCGTTTTGGGCTGGATACGCCGAGCACGCGCACCTTGCCCAGCCTTGCCTGCGGAACGATTTCGGCGGCATTGCCGAAGTACATCTGGATCTCCCCGGCGACCAAGGCCATGGTTGTCTGCGCGCCACCCCTATAAGGAACGTGGGTCATCTCCAGGCCTGCTCGCGTAGCGAGCAGGGCCGAAGCAAGGTGGCTGAAGCTGCCTGAACCGCCGCTGCCATAATTCAGTTTGCCACTATTGCTCCTGGCGTACTGAACGAATTCCTTCACGGTTTTTGCCGGAATGGCGGGATTCACTGCGAGGAATACTGGGCTCGTGCCGACGATCGATACGAAGGTGAAGTCCTTGAACGGTGCATAACCAACCTTCTGAACAAGCGGCACGATCTGGATCTGCGGCGTGGCGCAGAAGAATAGCGTGTAGCCATCAGGCGCGGCGCGCGCGACGAATTCGCCGGCAACCGCGCCGCTGGCGCCAACCCGATTCTCGACCAGGAACTGCTGGCCGAACACGGTCGAGAGCCGTTCCGAGGCGATTCGCGCCAAGATGTCGGTATTACCGCCGGCGCCATAGGGCACGATCACTCGCACCGGTTTTTGCGGCCAGGTTTGCGCGGAGGCGGTGCCTGACTCAATCAGAAGAAACATCCCAAGAAGCGGCACCGCGAGAATTGCGAGCGCGGCAATGCTTCTCCATGCGGATTGCGGGTGTGACGCGGATATGTCGCGTAACTTCATTTGGTTTGCCCCTCTACGGGTTCGGCCGGCGCTAGCCGGCGATTCGCTCTGATCAATCGCTGCCCGTGCAATTTCTTCGCAGTTTATCAGGTCGGTCAACATCCGACCCGTTCCGCGGAAAGCGACAGCTCACTCCTCTGATGAAATCAGATTGCCCTGGGCGACAAGCCGTTCGATGATTCCGGTGGCAACGGCGCGCGTCTCAGCCGTAGTCTGGAGCTTGGTCGATGCCCAGTGGTTGTTCGGCCAGCGTTTGGCCTGCTGGTACAAGGGTGCGAACAAGTCACTGCGCAGCTCGACGAGGGAATTGAACACATGCCCCGCCTCGGGCTTGCGCGTGCGGTTCTGGCGAAGCGCCTCGACATCCAGGGTCCCGGTGACCACCGCCTCGCCGGGAGCGGTTGCGATGCTCTCTATCCGGCCCAACGGCGACACGATCATCGACCTGCCCCGATACCCCATGCGCGGCCGGTTGGAGCCGATGAACGCACCCGCATTGCAGGAAAGCAGGTAGCACATGTTCTCGTAGGCGCGAGCCTGCCTCAGCGCGTCCCATGCCTCGTGATCGGGAGCATAAGGTTCGGACGTCGGATGCAGGATGACCTCGGCGCCCTTGAGGCCGAAAGCGCGAGCCATCTCGGGAAACACGACATCCGTGCACGACATGCACGACAAACGTCCGATTTCGGTGTCGACCACCGGGAAGAGCGCGTCTTCGCCATAGCGCCCCACATACTCGGTGTACACGTCGCCCGGACCGGTGTAGGTCGTATTTAGGTTGTTCGGGCCATTGTGCTTGCGGTACTTGAGGATGACCTTGCCATCCGGACTGACGATGAAGCTGGTATTGAACAACCTTCCCGGCCAATCAGCATCGCGCTCGAAAACATTGCCCGAGATGTACATTCCGAGCGATTTCGCTTTGGCACCGATTTGGTCGGTCACGTCCCCCGGGATGGTTTCGGCTATTGCAAGCCATTCTTCGACCGAGCGAGGCCGAAACTGCCCGATGATTCCATACTCGGAAAACATCGCCAGTTTGACGTTGCCGAGGCGCAGAAACGTCCAATCGATGAGTTCAAAAATGCGCGACAAGTTGGACTGGATGATCTCGTCTCTTTGCCGCACATCGACAATCACCCGCGTCTCCTGCTGGATCAGCGCAACACTGTAGGGTTTCATGATCTGGCCTTGATATGGAAATAGGTGAAAGTCTATGGCGCGTCCGGGCTGCAGCGATCAGTTGAGGCCGATCACACCTTCGGGCACGCGCCGGGCACGTCCTACCGAGACCAACGTCTCGACAATCTGAGGCACGCGCTCACGCCATCGGCCGCGGCCGCTGAAGCGCTCGGCGATCGCGGTATCGGCAAGCGGGGCCCGTGCCCCGGCAAGGACCTCGGCCACCTGGCGCACCTGTTCGGGCAGTTCCCTTGGCCAAGGTCGCTTCGCGGCAGGCACGCTCGCAACCGCGGGGACCTCTTCCACGGGCATCTCGATTTCGACCTGAGTCCGCATTGCCGGTGCTGCCGGCTTCACCGGGTTTTGGAATTCCGGCCGCAGCCAGCGCACAAGTCCCCTAGCTTCCTCGGCCGCGCGCTCGGCATTCAGCGCCACCAGTCGATGAAGAAGCGCCTCGTTCAGAAGGCGCTTGCCTTCCTCCCGTGTCGCAGCCGCGCTCCCTGACGCGGGATGAGTGTTGCCATTCACTGTCTGCATCAGCAGCGCGAGATCGCCCCACCCGTACGCTTCCAGCACCGCGAGATCGATCTCGTCATGCAAATGCTTGAGCACCGACACTAGCCCCTGTTCGTGGATCGTCGCTTCCTTTGCCGTGAGCGGCTCCCCGCATTTCAGTTTCTCCAGCACGTTGTACATACCGGTGAGCGTGAGCGCGGGATGCGCAGCCTGTTGCCGTTTTCGATGCGCATCGAGTTGTTCTGCGAGGTCGCGAATACATATTTGTTGCCTAGACTCAGCGACCGGGAATGGAAAATTATCGAAGCATGGCCCGTTTTGATATCGAGGACGGTCTTCTAGAGTTCCTCCCGCCGCTAACGCCCAACAAAGATGCAAATAGGAAGACACGATACCTAGCCAGAACGCATCGGCGAGCGCAAGCGCGGTTATGGAACCATCAACCAGATCGGTCGGCCAATCTAGGAATACGAAGAATCGATGCTTGCTGACTTCACTGGTCGCGATGTATCGCCGTAGCCCGTTTAGGGCGAGGCGAAGTTCAGGGCGTGATCGACCGAATAACCACCAGCGTTCCCGAAATGCCTTGTCGCGATTCTGCGTGCGCTCTGGGTACACACGGTCGAACAGGTGCTGATAGGCAGCAGGGTAAGTAGAACGGAGTTGTGCGATCGATAGGCCATAGGTATCGATTACTGACCGTTCACTGCGCGTCTGAGTGATGTCGCCGCCTGCCCAGTAGCGCCGGAAAAGGGCCTTCACGTGACTATCGCTATTCGCCAGGGCGTCCGCTTGAGCGGGAGAAACCTGGAAACCGCTGCCAACGAGCTTGCATCCCTGCCAACAGAGTCCGATATTGGACCGAAGCAATGCAGCATGAGCAACATTCGGACCGACGCGCAGGTCGGAACCAATCCAACCGGTCTTCGCTTCCAGATCGACAAGAGCCTCGCCATCGATTGTCTGGCTTTCTGCGACAACAATGTTTAGCGTGCCGTTGCCTGTTCCCTGCCGTCCTACCGTCATTGATATGCGAACTGCTGCCCCATCTGCGCCATCCACCCAAGGGTGGTCCGGCACTGCATAGGCAAGTGAAAGAGGGGTCACCAAACCTAAGTGTCGATCAAGGACGCGGCGGTTATAGGTCTGTCGAAGACTGTTAGTCGCGATGAGCCCGAAACGCCGTAAATTACCCATCCGCGTCAGCTCGGCAGCGTGATCCCACCAATACATGACAAAATCGACAGAATCCGGAACATCCCTTCTAGCAGCGCGCAGTGCCTCTACGTAACCATCACCGAGCACTTCGCGCATTCGTTTATTGCCTATGAATGGCGGATTTCCTACGACAAAATGGGCCTTGGGCCACTCCGCCTTATGAGGGTTCACATAGCGCTCCATAGGAACCTGCGCCCTGTCATCCGGCACGTCCTCTCCGGTGACAGGGTGCTTTTTCATGGTTTTGCCGTCCCAGCGTGTCTTCGGCACGCCGCGATCGTCGGTTTCGTATTCGATCCGGTCCCAGGCCAGCACCGCGTCGCGACATTCGATGTTGCGGAAGTCCTTCAGCACGGGCTGGGGCGGCATCACCTGGCCGCGAGTGCGGAAGTGCCATTGCAGATAACCGATCCAGAGCACCAATTCCGTAATCGCCGCGGCGCGGGGGTTGACCTCAATGCCCAGCAATTGGTGCGGATCGACCGTCACGCCTTCGGTTTCGAGCTTACCCTGGGTATCGCCGAGCGCGTCGAGCTGGTTGAGAATTTCGCCTTCCAGCCGCTTCAGGTGTTCTAGAGTGACGTACAGGAAATTCCCCGACCCACAGGCTGGATCGAGCACGCGTACTTCGCACAGCGAATGGTGAAATCGGTGCAGTGCTTTCCGCGCCTCTTCCATCTTGCCTTCGCCAGCGAGGAACAGCACCGCGGCCTGCGCGTTCTTCCAGTCTTCGCGCAGCGGCTCGATCACCGTCGGCAGCACCAACCGCTCGACATAGGCACGCGGCGTGTAGTGGCCGCCGAGGCGATGGCGTTCCTCGGGATCGAGCGCCCGCTCGAATAGGGTGCCGAAGATCGCCGGCTCCACCTCGCGCCAGTTGAAGCGCGCTGCTTCCAATAGCAATCCGATCTGGTCGCGGTCCAGCGGCAGGACTGTCTGGTCCTTGAAAATCTTGCCGTTGAAGCGCAGCACATCGGCGGCGATGGCGGCGGAAAAGCCGCCCGAGTCCATTTCGCGCCAGAGCGCGCCCATCATGCGCGCGAGCGTCGCCGGGTCTTCGCGGTAGTGCTCCAGCAATTCGACGAAGGCGCGCTTCGGCAACAAGCCCACGTCTTCAGCGAACATCGAGAACAGACAACGGGTAAGGAAACCCGCGACAGTTTCAGGGGCGTTGCCCGCCTGCTCCAGCGCTTGGGCGATAGCGGCAAGCTGCACCGCAACCTCGCGCGTTACGCGAGCGGAGCGGCGCGTAGGATCAAGCGCCATCGGATCCAGCCAGACCTGTTTCAGGCGCTCGCGCTGGACCTCGTTGCGCAGGTCGAGGAGCTTGATGCGATGGGAGCGCGGATCGGGAAAGGGTGTATAGGTAGCGCCGGAACGCGTGAATTCGCTGTAGAGCTCGATGACGCTGCCAACATCCACCACGACCAGAAAAGGCGGCCGGCCTTCCTCAGCCGGCAGAGCTCGAGCGTATTGCTCGGCCTGGCTGCGCGCACGCAGCATCGCATCGTCGAACGCCCGGCCGTCGGCCTTTCGAATCTTCTTCGCTTCGAGAACGAAAGCGCCGCGGCGGTAGAGATCCGCAAAGCCATTCGACTCGCTGCCATCGCCGTGACGGAAGCTCACGCGGCGCTCGAATACATAGGCGTTGTCGCGCGTATCCTCGCGCGCCGGGTCAGGCTGTGGCAGTGCCAGCAGCGCGCACAATTCGGTGAGGAACAGCTGATAGTTGGCGCGCTCATTCCCGCCGGCTGCTTCCCAGCGAGCGATGAAGGCGTCAACGTTCGCCAAGGCGGAAGTCGCCGATGCGTGCGGGGCGGGCATTCAGGAAATCTCAGGCGGGCAGCGCTTGCGCATGCCGCACCTTAATGCATGCTTGGGTTTGCTGCAAACCCTATCCGGAGAGGAATGGGGTCAGACGTCTTACGATCGTCTAGCCGTTCTCGCCAGCCCGAATCGCTCAGGCAGCCTTCTTGTGCTGCACGTGCTTTTCGGTCAGAAGGTACAGCACGTACTGGCTGAGGCTCACGCCCTGCGACTTGGCTGCGCGCGCCATGTCGGCATGCAAGCGCTTGGGTATGCGCATGAGGAACTTGCCGCTGTACGCCTCCTCGTCTCCGCGCCGCGATGGTTCTGGAATGGCCCGCTTGACGCTTTTCGCGGCTTTGATCCATGCCTCGATCGCGTCGCGTGCCTCGCGGATCGCTTCGTCCTCGGTCTTGCCCCACGCGCTGCAGCCGCCGAGGTCGGGGACCACGGCGATGTAGCCCTTGTCCTCCTCGCTCCAGAATAGTTCAATCGGATATTTATTGCGCATCTTCGGCTCCGTGATTTCCGATTTGTGCAACTCGGCTGCTTGATGAAATCACAGCCCCATCATCGGGAGCTGTCCCTTGGGGTAGCGCGTGCCCTGCACGCTGGTATCGTCGATAGCTCTCGACAGCGCAGCAGCCTCTTCAGGTGCGAGATTCACTTCCAGCGCCGCGAGATTCTCATGCAAATGTTTGCGGCGCTTGGTCCCGGGGATGGGAACAATGTCGCGTCCTTGGGCGAGCAGCCAGGCGAGCGCGAGCTGGGCGGGCGCGCAGCTCTTGGCCTTTGCCATATCGACCAACGGGTGCACCAGGGCAGCGTTGTGTTCTAGATTGCCTTCGTGAAACCGCGGATGGTCGCGCCTGCGGTCGTCGGCCCCGATATCCGCAAGGCTCGCAATCGTCCCGGTGAGCATGCCGCGTCCAAGCGGTGCGTAGGGAACGAAGCCGATCCCCAGTTCGCGACAGGTGCCGAGAATCTCGCCCTCGACGAACCGGCACCACAATGAATATTCGGTTTGTAGCGCGGCGATCGGGTGCACGCGCGCGGCGCGGCGCAGCGTCGCCGCCCCCGCCTCTGACATGCCGAGGTAACGCACTTTCCCCCGCTCCACTAGTCGCGACATCGCACCGATCGTATCTTCAATCGGCACGCTCGGATCGACGCGGTGCTGGTAATACAGGTCGATCGCGTCCACCCCCAGTCGCATAAGGCTCTTGTCGCAAGCCTGACTGACATACTCGGGTCGGCCGTTGGCAGCGGGCTTGCCGTCGGCGCCGCGCACGTTGCCGAATTTGCTCGCGATCACGGCCTTGTTTCGATAGCCGCCGGCCAGCGCACGGCGCAGCAACTCCTCGTTCTTGCCGGATGCGTAGGCGTCAGCGGTGTCCAAGAAGTTCGCACCGGCATCCAGCGCCTCGCGGATGGTGGCGATCGCCTCGGCTTCGTCCACCGGACCATATAGGTCAGTCATCGCCATGCAGCCCAGCCCCACCGACGAAACTTCGAGGCCGCTGTTACCGAGTTGCCGATAGCGCATGTGTCACTCCTGCAGAAGGTCTCATGGGCAGACAGTTTAGGCGAAACGCGCCCAAACGTTATCGTAACGAGGATAATGGCGCCCTTGTCCCAGGGACAGATTGGACATTCTTACTTTCAGCGATCATTCCTCAGCGTTGACGTGACATCGAGCAAACCCGAACAGCAGGAAACCGAGTCGGCCTACGCGTGGTTGCGCCTGTGTGCAGCGCTCGCGCTGATGACCCTCGGCGGCGCGGGGATGTACACGGTAACGGTGGTGCTGCCGCGCGTGCAGTCCGAGTTCGGAGTGGGACGCTCCGATGCGTCGCTGCCCTACACCTTGACCATGATCGGCTTCGCCCTGGGCGGCATCCTGATGGGCAAGCTCTCGGACCGCCATGGCGTGATGGTACCGGTTGTCCTGGGCGCGCTTTGCCTCGGCACCGGATTGATCGTGGGAGGCTCTGCCGCCAGCCTGTGGCAATTCGGTCTGGTTCAGGGTGTTCTGATCGGACTGCTCGGCACCTCGGCCACGTTTGCGCCGCTGGTGGCCGACACTTCGCTGTGGTTTACGCGCCGGCGCGGCATCGCCGTAGCCATCTGCAGCAGCGGCAACTACCTCGCAGGCGCAGTATGGCCGCCGGTGATGCAGTATTTCATCGACAGGGTGGGCTGGCGCCAAGCCTACATGGGCGCCGGCGTATTTTGCATACTCGTCATGCTGCCGCTCGCGCTTGCCCTGCGGCGCCGGGCGCCGGTTCCAGCGCATGCTGCATCCGGGCCCGCTGCCAACCCTGCGCCGGTTGAGAATCGCGCCGAACGGCCGCTCGGGTTCTCGCCCGGCACGCTGCAGCTATTGCTGTGCGTCGCCGGCGTATCCTGCTGTGTTGCCATGTCGATGCCGCAGGTGCATATCGTGGCCTATTGCGGTGATCTCGGCTACGGGCCCGCGCGCGGCGCGCAGATGCTCTCGCTGATGCTCGGCTTCGGGATAGTGAGCCGGCTTATCTCGGGCTGGATCTCGGACCACATCGGCGGCCTGCGCACGCTGCTGCTCGGCTCCGTGCTGCAAGGCGTGGCCCTGCTCCTGTTCCTGCCGTTCGATGGCCTCGTGTCGCTCTATGTGGTGTCGGCCCTCTTCGGTCTGTTCCAAGGCGGCATCGTGCCCTCCTACACCCTGATCGTGCGCGAATACTTCACCCCCAAGGAAGCCGGTGCGCGCATAGGCACGGTGCTCATGGCAACCCTTTTCGGCATGGCGCTCGGCGGCTGGATGTCGGGAGCGATCTTCGATCTGACGGGTTCTTATCGCGCTGCATTCTTGAACGGCACCGCGTGGAATCTGCTCAACATAGGCATAGTGGTCACGCTGCTGTACCGCGCGCATAGGCGCGGCGCGCTTGTTCTTGCCGGCCCGGTTTCCAACCAACCGAGGTAACAAGCCATTCATCAGGGAAGCGCTATTTTCGTACTTGCGGTCGCAACCTCCTACGCGCTGGTCGGCATTTGCACCGGCCTCGCACTTGGAGACGGCGGCAGCGTGCTCGCCGTCGTCGCGGTAAGGACTGTGAGTACGGTCCTGTTATTGCTCGCCTATTTCCGGCTGACGGGCGTTTCCATTGCCATGCCGGGGCGCGAACGCCGCATTGCAGTCCAAATCGGCATCCTTTTTTGTCTGGGCACCTATCTGATCAATGCCGCATTCGCCGTGATCCAAGTTCCGCTGGCAGTCCTGATCCTCTACCTGTGGCCGGCAATCACGACCGGCGCCAGTTGGGCGCTGGGCAGGGAGCGATTCCGCTGGCGGATTCTCTTCGGACTGCTGTTCGCGTTCTCCGGCGTCGGACTTTCGCTCAACGTCGAATTCAGCGCGGCGCAGTGGAAAGGCGTCGTGCTCGCAATCGGTAGCGCGCTTGCCTGGTCGGGGGTATTCTTGCTCAGCGAACATTTCTTTCGCGGCCGAGACACGCGGCCGGCATCGTTCACGATGTTAGTGACGGCAGCCGCGATATTCGCGGCGCTGTGCGCGGTCAGCGGAGACCTTGCCATGCCTTCCTCCGCGTCGGGCTGGGCCGGCTTGTCCACCATGCCTTTCTTTTACGCTTTCGCGCTGATCGGCTTGTTCGTCGCCATCAGCTCGATCGGGGCGTCGAAAAGCGGTTTCTACATGAACTTCGAGCCGATCGCCTCAGTGCTGCTCGCCGTGCCGATTCTCGGCCAGACACTCGCACCCATCCAGCTCGCCGGAGGGGCGCTCGTGATCACTGCGCTGTTCCTGTTCCGGCCTCTCAGAACCGGCCCTGAACCCGCTCGCGCATCCGCTCGTTGAACTCACTCGTCGTCTTATCCGAATCGACCAGTTGTGTGAATTGCGTCGAGACCCGGATTTGATGCGACAAGGTATCGGCAGGCGATTGACACCTTAAGTCCTGTTGCCGCAGTATTCGTCGAACAATAAGTCGCGACGGATGCCAAACTGATGATGCGGCGCGTCATCGCGTGGGGGCGCGTCAACCAGGATCTGGGATCCAGGGGGAGTTACCGCGAAGCGCGCCCCTTAATCCTGAATCTC
Organism: Betaproteobacteria bacterium; assembly: GCA_016210745.1. Classification (GTDB taxonomy): domain Bacteria; phylum Pseudomonadota; class Gammaproteobacteria; order Burkholderiales; family SG8-39; genus JACQTO01. The sequence goes on along the minus strand of JACQTO010000249.1, from coordinate 2,353 downwards.
TCCCGCGAACGCGCGCTCCACGCTAAAATGCGCAGCCGATGTCGCTCTCCACCGCCCTTGCCACCGAAACCGACGCAATTCGCACACCGCTGCGCGTGCTGATCGTCGAGGATTCCGAGGACGACTACCGCCTGATCATCGCAGTCCTCGCCCGCGCCGGCTTTGATGTCGTCGCCAAACAGGTCCAGGACGCCCCGGGGATGAATGCGGCGCTCAATGAACCGTGGGACATCGTCATCTCGGACCACCGAATGCCGAGCTTCTCGTCCACCGCGGCGCTGACGATGCTCAAGGATAGCGGGGTCGAAATTCCGTTCATCATCGCCTCGGCCATGATCGGAGAGGACGTCGCCGTGGAAGCGCTCCATGCCGGCGCTTCCGACTACGTGATGAAGGACAACCTGCGCCGGCTCCCGACGGCCGTCAACCGCGCGCTTCGGTCTTCAGAGGTGCAGCGTGCGCGCCAGCAGGCCGAGCTGACGCTGCAGGAAAGCGAGGCCCGCTTTCGCGCCATCACCAGCAATCTGCCCGGCATGGTTTTTCAGTTTCACTACACGCCGCAGGACAGCGAGGTCCGATTCTCCTACGTCAGCGAGGGCGCACAGGAACTATTGGACGTGCCAGCACGCGCGCTCCTGGATAACCCGCGGCTGTTTCTGGACTGTTTCCGCCCGGAAGATCGCATCGAGCTCGAATCGCGGCTGCTCGAGTGCGCAGGGCGCCTGAAAGTACTGCACTGGGAAGGCAGGGTACACGCGCGCGAGCGCTGGGTTTCCGTCAGCGCGAGTCCGCGCGAACTCGCACCTGGCCTGGCCTGGTGGGAGGGAATTGCGTTCGACATCACGCGGCAAAAACAGGCCGAAATGGAACTTCGGGAATCGCGCGAGCAGCTGCGCCGATTGTCGCTCCACATCGAGCGCGCCAAGGAAGCCGAGCGAGGCCGGATAGCGCGTGAGATTCACGACGATATCGGCGGCACGCTCAGCGCGGTGATGCTCGATCTCGCCTGGATGCGCGGCAAGACGGGCCCGGAAGGCATCCTTGCCGACAAGCTCAAAGTCATCCAGCAGCATGTCGATTCTGTTATGCAGGCGTCGATTCGCATTGCGCGCGACTTAAGACCGAGCCTGCTCGATTACGGCATAGTCCCCGCCATCGAGTGGCAGCTCGGCGATTTCAGGAAGCGCCTCGGCATACGCTGCACGCTCGACAGCCCTTCCGAGGACATAGCGCTTGAACCCGAAGTGGCGACTATCGTATTCCGGATTTTTCAGGAAAGCCTCACCAATATCTCCAAGCACGCGGGAGCACGCAACGTCAACGTCGTGCTGAAAGTCGGCGAAAATGAAGTGCAGCTTACCGTCGGCGACGATGGCGTCGGGCTGACGCCGGAAGCACTGGCCAAGCCCAACTCGTTCGGCGTGCGCGGGATGCGCCAGCGGGTCGAAGAGCTTGCCGGCAAGCTGAGCATCGACAGCGAGGCCGGCAGCGGCACAACCCTGCATCTGTGGCTGCCGCGCAAAGCGGAGCAAGAGGCATGATCCGCGTTCTCATCTGCGACGATCACGCCATCGTGCGCCAGGGGCTGAAGCAGGTCATCGCCGAGACCAGCGACATCCGGGGAGTCGCCGAGGCAGGCGGCTACCCGGAGGTGATGAAACCGCTGCGCGAAGGCGGCATCGACCTGCTGCTGCTTGACATCTCGCTTCCTGGAAAAAACGGGATTGAAATCCTCAAGCTGGTAAAGAAAGAGTTCCCGAAGCTGCCGGTATTGATCCTGTCGATGTATCCCGAGGACCAGTATGCGGTGCGTGCGATTCGCGCCGGCGCCGGCGGCTATCTCACCAAGCAAAGCGCGGCCGACCAACTCGTCACCGCCATTCGCCGGGTCGTCACCGGCCGCAAGTACATCACGCCGGAACTGGCCGAGGCGCTGGCGAACACGCTGGGGCGAGACGTAAGCGCCGCCCCGCACGCTTCGCTGTCGGACCGCGAGTACCAAACAATGTGCCTGATCGCCAGCGGCAAGGCCTTGTCGCAGATTGCCGATGAACTCTCGCTGTCTGCGAAGACGGTGAGCGTCTACCGGGCGCGCCTGCTGGAAAAAATGGGACTTGCGAACAACGCCGAGATCACGCACTACGCGCTCAAGCACGGGCTGGTGGAACTGGACACGAAATGAAGAGGATCTAGCCATGCGACCGGCGGAGTTGCGCGCTGCGCGCGCCAACCGCCTTTTCTGCACGGATAAACGGCATCCGTGCAGAAAAGGCGGTTATGGTTAAGACCAGAACGGCTTAGGCTTTTATACGAGATCGTCGATTGCGCACGGATGGCCTTATCATCCGTGCGC
>JACQTO010000256.1 GCA_016210745.1 Betaproteobacteria bacterium | reverse complement strand
GATCGACCAGAATATAAGCGACAGCACGGCGATTACGTAGTCTTAACTGAGAGGCAGACCGTGCGGGCCGCTGAATGCCTCATTTAATGCATACAAGGGGCTGGTACCTATGTCGCCGAAAACGACTCCGAGCGCCAGCAACGACAGTGCAGGGACGGAAGCTGATCCGCGACGCTTGGAATCCCCCGTGATGGGATGGGGCATGGCGCTCATGGGTATGGCGGGGTGCGGCGCGGCGCGCTTTGCCCCGGCGATAGGAGAATGAGCGGGAATGCTACGCCTAGAAATGCTGCATTGCAACACCGCAGGAATCATTGATAAATCAAATTGTTGTGTAATACATGTTCCTGCAAACCCGTCGAAATGCGGGCCAGGATAGTCACGATGCTCGCAGGGCGCGGCGATCAGTGCCAAGGCAAAACGGTGCGAGGTTTCGTCGTTTTGGGTTCCTCGCAATGACAGGCCGGCATTTCGTGGCGGCCCGTAAAGAGCAGACCACTCGTTGGGAATTTTCCTGCCATGCGACGTTCTCATTGCAGTCGAAGCTATGATTTACACCGCATCATCGTTCGGGAGTATGGGGATGAGAGCGATCGACCCTAGGGTGCAATGCCGGCGCGGATTTCTCGCCGCTGCTGCCGCCGGCGCCATGAGTTTGGCTCTAGGCGGCTTGCCGATCGCCTTGCGCGCGGCGGACAAAATGAGAATCGGGATCGTCGGATCGGGCAAGATCGGCGGGACGCTCGGAGAGCTTTGGCTGAAAGCCGGACACACGGTGATGTTCTCCTCGCTCGACCTGGCGCACGACAAGGCGCTCGCCGCAAAGCTTGGTGGCGGTGCCCGGGCCGGCACGCCGCGCGAGGCCGCGGCCTTCGGCGAGGTGATACTGATCTCGGTTCCGTACAGCGCCCTCCCGCAGTTGGGCCGGGACTTGGCCGAGGCCATCAAAGGCAAGGTAGTGCTCGACACCTGCAATCCCATACCGGGGCGCGACGGCGACATGGCGATCGAGGCGCGAGCGCAGGGAACAGGCGTGGCCTCTCCCCGGCATCTGCCCGGTGCGCGTCTGGTTCGCGCCTTCAACTCGGTGGGCTACTCGTCGCTTCGCAGCGAAGCGCACCGCGCCCGGGAAAGGGTCGCGATCCCGCTGGCAGCCGATGACGCGCTCGCCCTCAAGACCGCAACGCGGCTGGTTCAGGACGCCGGTTTCGAGGCGGTCGTGGTCGGGCCACTGGCGCGCGCAAAGGAATTCGACGCCGGCACACCGGTATTCGGCAGGGCCCTGACCGCGCGTGAACTGCGCCGAGGACTCGGGCTGGGGTCTTAGGCGCTTTCAAGCTGTCGGCAACTATGGTGAAGATGGGGTTTCTAAACTCGTCTCCCCTTTTCGTGCAGTTGCATGCAACTACACGAAAAGGGGAGATTGATGAACGGCAAAACCGGCTTCCTTGGTTTCGGCTACGCCGGCTTAGGCACGTACCACTTCGCTGCTAGGCGTTTCCGGCGAAGAATTTAGCGTTGCATATGGATAAAGGCAAAACCAGCTCCTTCGGAGCCGCCCACGCCCGCTCAAGCAGCGCTTGCGCGCGTGAACTCGCCGGACTTGTAATCGCTTATGGCCTGTTCGATCTCCTCTCGCGTGTTCATCACGAACGGTCCGTATTGCACGACCGGTTCGCCCAGCGGCCGACCGGCGAGGAGCAGGAAACGCGCGCCCTCCGGCCCCGCGCTGATTTCGACCTGGTCGCCTGAAACGAGCACGCCCGCATTGTGCGTGGCGAGTTGCTTCGCCTCTTTTGCGGGACCGACGCTGGCGCCGCCCTCGAATACATAGATCAAGGCGTTGTACTCGCCTTTCACCGGGTGGGTGAACGAAGCGCGCGCGGGCAGTTCCACGTCCAGGTACAGCGGATCGGTTGCAAGGCCCTGGACCGGGCCGGGCACCGACCGCCCGGGCAGTTCCAGAGCGCCTGCGATCACTTTGGCGCGTCCGCCGCCGGGCAACTCGACCGTGGGAATCTCCGACGGATCGATGTCGCGGTAGCCCGCGGGTTTCATTTTCTCGCGCGCCGGCAGATTGATCCAAAGCTGGAAGCCGCGCATGCGGCCGCGCTCCTGCTGCGGCATTTCCGAGTGAACGATGCCGCGGCCGGCGCTCATCCATTGCACGGCGCCGCTTTTCAGGTCGCCGCGATGGCCAAGATGGTCTTCGTGCAGCATATGCCCGTCGATCAGGTAGGTGACGGTCTCGAAACCGCGGTGCGGGTGCGCGGGGAATCCGGCGATGTAGTCGTTCGGGTCGGAGGAGGAGAATTCGTCGAGCATCAGGAACGGATCGAGGCGCTCCGACTGCGAACGGCCCAGGCTGCGCCGCAGCTTCACCCCGGCGCCATCGGAAGTCGGCTGGGCTTCGATTATTCTCTGCAGGGTGCGCGGAATCCGCGGGGCGGACATCATGTTCTCCTATAATGCTGCGTGGTTATCGTCTCCGTTAGACCAACTCCAAGGAATGGGTTCATGAAAGCCCTCTGGTATGAACGCAAAGGCCCGGCAGCGGCGGTGCTGACGCATGGCGATGTTCCCGACCCCGAGCCCGGGCCCGGTGAAGTGCGGGTCGAGGTCCATGTCTCCGGCATCAACCCCACCGACACCAAGGCGCGGGGCGGCTGGGGCGGCAATGTCGAAATGCCGTTTGCGCGCGTCATTCCGCACCAGGACGGCTCGGGTGTGATCGACCGCGCCGGCGCCGGCGTTCCCCCAAGCAGGGTGGGCGAGCGCGTCTGGATCTACGAGGCGCAGCTTGGCCGGGCCTTCGGAACGGCCGCGGAGCATGTCTGTGTGCCTTCTGAAAACGCAGTCCGGCTCCCCGATGGTGCGAGCTTTGAGACCGGGGCGTGCCTCGGCGTGCCGGCGATGACCGCGCACCGCTGCTTGTTCCAGGACGGCGGCATTCAGGGACAGACCGTGCTCGTGGCCGGTGGCGGCGGCGCGGTGGGGCACGCCGCAATCCTGCTCGCGAAATGGGCGGGCGCGCGCGTCGTGACGAGCGTGAGCCGGGCCGAGCAGGAACAAAGCGCGCGAGACGCGGGCGCCGATCTCGTCGTCAATCGCAAGACCGAGGACGTCGCTGCACGGATCAAGGATTTCACTCGCGGCGCCGGAGTCGACCGCGTGGTGGAGGTTTCCTTCGAAGCGAATCTGGACTTGAACCGCGCGGTGCTCAAGCCAAACGGGGTGATCTCCACCTACGCCAGCGGTACGCCCGACAGTACGCCGCGCTTCCCGTTCTCGCCCGTCATGCGCCAGGGCCTGACCATGCACTTCGTCCTGGTGTACGTGATGCCCCGCGAGGCGCATTGGGCGGCCGCGCGCGAGGTAAACGCCGCGCTCGATGCCGGATGCTACCGGCCCCGAGTCGCGCGCGTTTTTCGCCTCGATGAGGCCGTCGCTGCCCACGAGGCGCAGGAATCGGGAAAGACGGTGGGCAAGATTCTGATCGCCGTGCAGCCCAGCGTTCCAGTTGCCCCGTGAAGCGACGAGCGCAAGGGAGCGGGCGCGCCCTATCGGTGCACTTCGCAGCGCAAGCGAAGCAGGGTCCGCCATTCGCTTCTTCCCGGGGGCGTGATTGAGCGGCCGCTCGATTCGAACCCTGCTTTTTACGCTGGTTGCCGCCCTCGTCGTTCCGCTGGCCGGCATAGCGATTTACTCGATTTACGCGAATGTGCGCAAGGCCGATGTCGAGGCGAAGTCCGTTGCGCGCACCCTCGCGGCGGTTACTGCGTACGACACGGCCCGCACGCTGAAGACCAATCGGGAAGCGCTGCGAGTGCTCGCGCAGCGGCCGCTCATCCGCGCGGTCGATGCCGATCGTTGCGATCCGGTGTTGCGCGAGCTCCGCCCACTGTTTCCGGGCGCCTTGAGTTTTGCCGTTTTCAATCGTCCGGGCGACCTGGTTTGCTCGGCGACGCTGCCGCCGGGGACGACTTTTTCCGTCGCAAAGACAGCCTGGTTCCGGCGGATGTTAAGGGAGAACCGGGAAATCGTAGGGGAGCCGCTTTTCGGCGTCGAGGCCGGCAGATGGATCACGGTGCTCGCCAATCCGATCCACGGCGAGGGGAAAAACCTGGTGGGAGTGCTGACCCTGCCCCTCGATCTGGCCGTCTATGTTCCGAATATGTCGGCCGCCCCTCTTCCGGCCGACACCGTGGTCGGAATCCTCACGGCCGACGGCACGGTGGTCTGGCGCAACACGGATCCCAAGGAGTGGCTCGGCAAGAACGTCGGCGAGGACGCAGCGCTGAAGCAGTTACTCGCCATGAAAAACGGCGAAATGGAAGGCAAAGAGGAGAATTCAGAGAACCGCCTCTATGCCATCACGCCGATACCGGGTGCGGAATGGTATGCGTATGTCGGCATACCGACCCGCGTGATCTACGCGGATGCCAATTCAACCGCGACCATCAATTCATTCATCGCCCTGTTCGGATTGATGGCGATCACGGGCATCGCCGTGCTCCTTTCACGCCGCATCGAACAACCCGTTCGGGCATTGGTGTCGACAACCCATGCCATACGCGAGGGAAAGACCGATACCCGGGCGCAGGCAAGCGGCGTGCTCGAGATCGCCGATCTCGCGGGAGAATTCAATCTGATGCTGGACCATCTGCACGAGTCCGAGCGCCGCCTGCGCGACGTTTTTGAATCGGTCCATCTCCTGACCCTGATGCTCGATGCCCAGGGCAACATCACTTTTTGCAACCAGGCGCTGCTCGATCTTACCGGCTGGAAGAAGGAGGAGGTGATCGGCAAGAACTGGTTCCCGATATTCCGCCCGCCCGAGCAATCTCAACATCAGTTGCAGAAGTTTCTGATGCGGATCGCCGCGGGCACCATCCCGCTCCATTACGAGGGCGATGTGGTGTCGCGTGACGGGGCGAGGTTCGTGATCTACTGGAGTCACACGCTGATGCGCGACCTGGAAGGCCGTGTCGTCGGGGTCGCGAGCATCGGCCAGGATATCACGCAGCGCAAGCGGGCGGAGACCGCGATTGAAGATCTCAATCTAACGCTCGAACACAGGGTGAAGGAGAGAACCGCTGAACTCGATCGCGCAAACAAAGAGCTGGAATCGTTTGCCTACTCGATATCCCACGACCTGCGCGGTCCGGCGCGCGCCATGAGCGGATTCAGCTCCATCGTGCTGGAGGAAAACAAGAACAAGCTCGACCCGGAGTCTGTGCGCCACCTCACCCGGATCGAAGCGGCAGCGCGTCACATGGGACGCCTGATCGACGACTTGCTTCGCCTGTCACGAATCTCGACGGCGGAAATGCAAAGACAGGAATTCGATTTGAGCCAAATGGTCCGAGACATTGCCCAGTCTTTGGCAGAGGCACACCCCCGGCGCAAGGTCCGGATCGAGGTGGAACCGGACATGCGGGATAACGCCGATCCGGGACTGGTCCGTATTCTGCTCGAAAACGCACTCGAGAACGCCTGGAAGTTCACTTCGCGGGTTGAGGAAGCCCGCATCGAGGTGGGACGCGAAAAACACGGGGCCGATGCCGTCTACTTCGTCCGCGATAACGGCGCGGGATTCGACATGCAATACGCCTCGAAGCTGTTTGCGCCGTTTCAACGGCTGCATCATCAGGACGCATTCGAAGGCACGGGCATCGGGCTCAGCATCGTGCACCGCATAATCTCCCGGCATAAGGGCAGGGTGTGGGCCGAAGGCAAGACCGGAGGCGGAGCCACGATTCGCTTCACGCTGGGGACATCGACGTGAGCAGGCTTGGCGAAACGGCACTGGTGCTCTTCTCAGGGGGACAGGACTCGACCACCTGTCTTGCCTGGACGCTCGCCAACTTCGGGCGTGTGCAGACAATAGGATTCAGGTATGGACAGCGCCACGCGGTCGAGCTCGAATGCCGCCCGGTGATCCTTGCCGAGATGCGCAAGCGCTTTCCCGAATGGGCGGCGAAACTGGACGAGGACCATGTCCTGAATCTGGGGATCATCCGCGAACTCGGGGCGAGCGCCATGACCCACGACATCGCGATCGGCATGGGAGATGCCGGTCTGCCGAATACGTTCGTTCCGGGCAGGAACCTTCTTTTCTTTACCGCCGCCGCGGCGCTTGCGTACCGCAAAGGCATCAAGACCCTGGTGGGGGGAATGTGCGAGACGGATTACTCGGGGTACCCGGATTGCCGCGACGACACCATCAAGGCGCTGCAGGTCGCGCTCGGACTGGGAATGGACAGGCGCTTCGTGCTGGAGACGCCCCTCATGTGGATCGACAAGGCGGCGACCTGGAAAATGGCCGAAGACCTGGGCGGTGCGCCCTTGCTCGATCTGATCGTCGAGCACACGCATTCCTGCTATATCGGCGATCGATCGCACCGGCACGACTGGGGGCTGGGTTGCGGGCGATGCCCGGCCTGCACGCTCAGGAAACAAGGGTACGAGCGCTATTGCGCGAAGCGCGAAGGACGTTTGCCCGCGTGACCGGATGCCTATTTCGGCCCCGGAACACCATCGCGGGGCGATTTCCGCTGGTAAAATTGCACCCGTAACGGTTTTCCCGCAAACCCCCTCATCGTTGGAGAGCAAACATGATCGCATGGCCTTGGGCGCGTCAAGCGCTGTTGACGCTGACGGTTTCCTTGTTTGCGCTTGGCGCTTATGCGCAAGCGCCGGCGCAGCAGGAGTTCACGCCGTCGGTTGGGCAACCGGGCAAGGATGTGGTCTGGGTGCCCTCGCCGCAGGCCCTCGTTGACAAAATGCTCGACATGGCCAAAGTGACGCCAAACGACTACGTCATGGATCTTGGCTCAGGCGACGGTCGCACCGTGATCACCGCGGCCAAGCGAGGCGCGCGCGCGCTTGGCATCGAGTACAACCCGGACATGGTGGCGCTCTCAAGGCGCAATGCCGCCGCGGCCGGCGTCGCCGACAAGGCCCGGTTCGTCCAGGCGGATATATTCAAGAGCGATTTGTCGCAGGCCACCGTCATCACCTTGTTTCTGCTTTCCGACTTGAACGTCAAGCTGCGCCCCACGCTTCTTTCCCTGAAGCCCGGCACGCGCATCGTGTCCAACACGTTCAAGATGGGCGAGTGGGAACCCGACGAGACGTTCGCGCTCGGATGCGACACCTACTGCACCGCGTATTTCTGGATCGTGCCCGCCAAGGTCGAGGGCAAGTGGAAGCTTGCCCAGGGCGAACTCACGCTCAAGCAGGAATTCCAGATGGTCACGGGAACACTCAAGAACGGCAATAACACGCAGCCGATTTCGGGCGGCAGGCTGCGCGGCGACGAAATCAGATTCACGGCAGGCGGTGCGGAGTACCGGGGCCGGGTCCTCGGCAAGGCGATCGAAGGCACCGTCAAAACCAGCGCCGGCGCCGCCGCCTGGAGCGCGCGCCGTTAAGGTGTGACGGGCCGGTGTGCCCGTTTCTGCGGGACTTTCGCCCAGAAGACCAATAGTCACTTGCGAGATGACTGTTGACGTTTCCGGCGAAGATTTGGTTTCTAAATTCGTCTCCCCCTTTCGTACGGTTGCTTGCAACCGTACGAAAGGGGGAGATTGATAAACGGCAAAACCAGCTTCCTCGGTTCCGGCTCGTCCGGTTTAGGGTTCGGCGTTTCCCGGGTGTTCGTGATCGGCGCGCGAACCGGTTTCTGGCTGGCTCGCGCGGCCGAGACCGATCGCTAGTCGGCCTTGGCGCCGGATTCCTTCACGACCTTCGCCCACTTGACGGTTTCGCTGCGCATGAGCGCGCCGAGCTCCTGCGATGTGCCGCCGTGGACGATATAGCCCTGCTGCGTGAGCTTGCCGCGGATGTCCGGATCTGCGATCGCGGCGCCGAATTCCTTGTTCAGGCGCTGGACGATGTTCTGCGGCGTCGCGGCGGGTACGAAAATCGCGAACCAGGCCGACACGTCGAATCCGGGCACGCCTGATTCCGCGACGGTGGGCAGTTTGGGGAATAAGGACACGCGCTTCGGGGAAGTTACGGCGAGCGGGCGGACCCGATTATCGGCGATCAGCGGCATCGCCGGCGGCAGGTTCGCGAACATCACGTCGGCGTCGCCGCGGACGACTGCGACGATGCCCTCGGTGCTGCCCTTGTAGGGCACGTGCACCATCTTCACTCCCGTCGACGACTCGAACAGCGCCGCTGCCATATGCTGCGAGCTGCCTGAACCGTTCGAGGAATAGTTGAGCCCGCCCGGCTTGGCCTTGGCCGCGGCGATGAGTTCCGCGATCGACTTGATCGTCAGCTTCGGATTCACTATCACCACGTTGGGGATGCTCGCGACCAGGATCACCGGCGCCAGGTCTTTCAACGGGTCGTAGCCGAGATTCGAATAAAGGGCAGGATTTACCGCCACCGAGGCCGAGGCTCCGAACAACAGCGTATAGCCGTCGCCAGCGGATCTGGCCACCTGCAGGCTGCCGACGTTTCCAGTGGCGCCGGGGCGGTTCTCGACCACGATCGGCTGGCCCAGCGCGGCGCTCGCCTTAGGCGCCAGCATTCGCGCCAGGATGTCGGTGCTGCCCGGACCAAAGGGCACGATGAAGTGGATCGGCTTGGTGGGCCAGCTTTGCGCCTGAGCGAGCGTACTCGCGGCGCACAGGGCCAGAAGGAGAATCGACCGGATGAAGATTCGAGGCATGACAGGCTCCATGAGTTTATGCAATTTGCGAACGAAGTCTATTAGGCTGAAAGCACCCTGGCAATCCTTCCGAGACGCGCGCGTGCGTTGCTTTGGTCTCCGCAATCGCTCGGGCAGATGCAGATGCGCACCGCCGCGGCGGGCGTAGAATCACCGCGTTTCGCAACCCACCCTATTGGGAGAGCAAGGATGATTGCAGGGAATTGGGCGCGTCATTGGTGCGCGGTGCTGATGATCTTTGCGCTCTGCGCTCAGGCGCAGGAGCCGGCGAGCAAGGAATTCACGCCATCCATCGGCCAGCCCGGCAAGGACGTGGTCTGGGTGCCCTCGCCGCAGGCGCTCATCGACAAGATGCTCGACATGGCGAAGGTCACGCCGGAGGATTACGTGATCGATCTCGGCTCGGGCGACGGCCGCACCGTAATCAGCGCCGCAAAGCGTGGCGCACGCGCGCTGGGCATCGAGTACAACCCGGACATGGTGGCGCTTTCGCGGCGCAATGCGGAGGCGGCGCTCGTGAGCCACAGGGCCGCCTTCGTCCAGGGGGATATTTTCGAGAGCGATCTTTCGCAAGCCACCGTAATCACGCTGTTCCTGCTGCCGGAACTCAATCTGAAGCTGCGCCCGGCGATCCTGTCTCTCAAGCCCGGAACCCGAATCGCATCCAACACCTTCACGATGGGCGAGTGGGAACCCGACGAATCATTCTCCGTGGGGTGCGTCCCCTACTGCACCGTCCACACTTGGATCGTCCCCGCCCGGGTCGAAGGCCGATGGAAGTTCGCGCATGGCGAGCTCGTGCTCAGGCAGGAATTCCAGAAGCTGACCGGTACCCTCGGCAATGGCGGTTCGACCGTGCCGATTTCCGGCGGCAGATTGCGAGGGGACGAAATCTACTTTGTGGCCGGCGATTCCGAGTATCACGGCCGCGTGCTCGGCAACGCAATCGAAGGCGCAGCGAAGAGCGGCGGCGGCACTACCGCCTGGCGCATGCGGCGCTGAGGCAGCAATCACTGGTGTCGGCCAGCGTCTTGCGGTTGATCCTCGAGTATTTTGACCGCTTTGCGAGTATGTCGAGGAGCGGCGGCCGGCGATAGAGCGCATAATCGGTTCTTGTTGGCGCCAGCGGAGGGGTGAGCGCGTGTCGGAAGAACTCGCAGGGCTTGACCTGAGCCTCCAGGTCGGCAAGTACGACATCCAGAAGCTTCTTGGAGCCGGAGCAACCGGCACGGTCTATCTCGCCACCGATACGTTTTCCGGCAACGAAGTTGCGCTGAAGACCATCGAGCCGGAGGTATTCCATGACCCGGAGTTCGGCACGGTCTACCGGGCGCAATTCCTGAACGAGGCGTCCCTCGCAGGAAAGCTCAGGCATCCGCACATCGTGGCAATTCTCGATGCGGTGGTGCAGGAGGATTCGGGCTACATCGCGATGGAGTTCGTCACCGGCGGCGACCTGTCCAAGTACGTGCGAGCGCCGAATCTACTGCCCGTCGCCGATGTCATCCAGATCGGGTTCAAATGCTGCGGCGCGCTCGATTACGCCTTCCGCGAGGGCGTAGTCCACCGCGACGTCAAGCCGGCGAACATCATGGTGGCGGACGGCACGGACGTGAAGATCTCCGATTTCGGAGCGGCGCTTTTGCGCAAGATGCATGTTGTGCAGACCGCGGCGATGGGATCCCCCTACTACATGTCACCCGAGCAGATCGAAGAACGGGATCTGACGCACCACGCCGACATGTACAGCCTGGGAGTCGTGCTGTACGAGCTGCTTACCGGCCAGCGGCCGTTCGAAGCCGACAGCCTCGATATGCTGGTGCAGAAGATCCTGCATCAGGATCCCGCTGCGCCGAGCAGCTTGCGCAAAGAGCTGCCGAAGCAAATCGATCGGGTCATTCTGCAGGCCTTGGGCAAGGCGCCCGAGCAACGCTACGAGACCTGGTCGGAGTTTGCCCTTGCGCTTGCCGAAATCGCGAAACTTGTTTTGCCGCCCGAGGCGATTCCGGACAGCGAGAAATTCCTGGCGCTCAAGCACGAGAACATGCTGGCGAAACTCAACGACGCGGAACTCTGGGAACTTGCCAAAGCCGGGCGCTGGTCGCGGGTCAAGGCGAAAACGACCCTGATCCGCGAGAACGAATCGGGGCAGAGTTTCTTCTACCTGGCCAAAGGCGGAGTGAAGGTGGTGCGGCAGGGGCGCCTGCTCAACGTAATCAGCGAAAACGAGTTCTTCGGGGAGATGGCCTATATCCGGGGCGGCGAGATGCCGCGGCACGCGACGGTGGAGGCCATGGAAGATCTACTCCTCGCGGAATTCGAGCCCGAAATCCTGGCGAAGATGAGCATCGGCGCCCGCTACAACCTCATGTGCGCGCTGGTGCGCAATCTGGCCGACCGCCTCGCGCTGGCCAATGCCCGCCTGACGGGCTAGTTGCCCGCCTTTGGTCATCTTCCCCGGAATCGTCAGCAATAGACTTGTAAGTCAGTTATCCATTGCCGGCTCGCGAACGGCGAAGCCGACCAAGGCCGCCTGAGCTACGAGCAGGATGCTGACGGCGACAAAACCGGCTTTGAGCGAGAACGTCGCAAACATCGCCGCGACCATAGGGCCGGCCATGAACGCGACCGCTTGCGCTGCGCTGGCGACACCGAACGCGGTCCCCCGCCGCTCACGGCTGACGTTGAAGGCAATCAGGGCATTGGTTGCCGGCATCATCGATGCGTTCAAGAACGAGGCAACGGTGAAAGCGAGCACATAAAGCCAGACTGAATTGCTCAGCGCAAGCAACAGATGCCCGAAGGCGGCGAGCACACTGGTCATGACCAACATGTTGCGCAAGCGCCGATTGCCGAAGAATCGCGCCGACAGAACCCATACGCCCATGGCGCTGGCGATGCCCCCCAGTGCAAAGGTGAGGCCGGTGACCACGGTAACCTCCGGGCCCGCGATATCCTTCAACGCAAACGGCGTCGCGATGGACCTGAAGGCATTCAGGGCGAATAGCGAAAAATAAAGCAGAATCGCCAGCCCGAATTGAATCGTCGGCCTGAAGGGCTCAAGTGGTATCGCCACGCCTGTCCGATCACGCGGCTTTTTGCGAACGGTGTCCGCGGGCACCAGAAAGATGACCGCTGTCGCCACGGTCGCGACCAGCACTCCGGAGGAGAAGATCGCGCCGCGGTAGCCGAATGCGATCGCCATGGCCGCGCCGACGGCCGGTCCGATCGCACCGCCCAGGTACTGGGCGCCGGAGACCACGCTTAGAGCGTCGTTGACCTTTGCGTCCGGCACGCTGACACTCGCCAAGGCGATCGCCGCGGGAATGAATCCCGAGAGCAGACCCTGCAGCCCGAGCGCGATGGCGACTTGCCAGGGAGAATTGATGATGCTCAGGACGAATGCCGTGAGCGCTGCCGAATACAAGGCCCGGACGAACATCTTCTTGCGTCCGACCCGATCCGAAAGCAGTCCCCAGAGCGGCCCGCCAAGCAACCTTGCCACGCCTTGTGCGGTCATCCCGAGCGCCACCCAGAACAGCGCCGCAGGCTCGTCCTTGGCCCCGACCTGAAGCAGGAAAAGCGGCAGGAATGGATACCAAACGTTGACCAGAAGGGAAGCGCTTCCGGTGGCTGTGGCGATGGCTAGAACCGCCCGCCTGTGCAAGGCTCCCGCCGCGTCCGCTGTTCTTTGCTTCATGCTTGTCCAACATGTGGCGATTGCGGCTCGGAATGCAAACGCGACGCGCCTGCCGCCTGGAGGGCAATTCTATCGGTTTACCGGCGGGCCTCGGTCGGGGCAATCGCCGAAGCGGCCCGGGCAGTCCCGCGCGCGGCCGCACCGGCGTGCCTCGGCACGCCGGTGCCAAACGGTCGCTGCGGTCGGGAATCCGAATTACTGCCATCGCCGGCAACGCCGGCGCAGCAGGGGAACTACGAGGAGCGCTCCCGAATCCAATTCGCGAGCGCTGCGGAATCCATCACGCCCGAGACGCGATCGATTTCCCGCCCGCCGCGGAACAGGATGAGGGTGGGGATTGAACGGATGCCCAGACGGGCGGCGAGGCCTTGATCCTGCTCGGTGTCCACCTTGGCAAAACGCGCAGCGGTGACCATGGCCGCGGCGGCCTTCTCGAAATTCGGCGCCATCGCGCGGCAGGGGCCGCACCACGCCGCCCAAAAGTCCACGACCACGGGCAACTCGGTACGCTCGAGGAAGGCGTCGAACGTGGATTCGTGCAGCGTGACCGGGTGAGCTTCGAGCAGTCTCGCTCCGCATTTGCCGCATTTCGGATCCTCGCTCAGGCGCTCGGCCGGCACGCGGTTGGCCGTAAGGCACTCGGGGCAGGCGAGCCGGATCGATTCCGCTGTCTCAACAGTCATGGCAATACTCGCTCATTGGTTACTTACAGGTTTACTGTTTACAAATTTGGCGAAGATTAGGTTTCTAAATTCGTCTCCCCCTTTTCGCGCAGTTGCAAGCAACTGCGCGAAAAGGGGGAGATTGATGATCGGCAAAACCACCTTGCATGGCTCCGGTTTAGCCGGCTTAGGCGTGTGCTTCGGCCGATTTCACGCCCAGCCGGCGCAGAAT
>JACQTO010000255.1 GCA_016210745.1 Betaproteobacteria bacterium | reverse complement strand
GGGGTCAGAGTAACATTTCATCAAAGCGATACCGAGTTGGCTTGATGCGTTTGGGAAATGTTACTCTGACCCCATTTTGTCTCGCGAAAAGAGGGGGATTGATAAACCGCAAAACCAGCTGCTTTGGTTCCGGCTCGCCCGACTTAGGATAAGTACCAATGCGCCTCGCCGATGCCATCCACTTCACTTACGCCTCGCTGCGGGCTCATCGCCTGCGAACTTCTCTCACCGCACTCGGGATCGCGGTGGGAATCACGGCGGTAATCCTGCTCACTTCGATCGGCGAGGGGCTGCACCGTTTCGTGATCGCCGAATTCACCCAGTTCGGCACCAACCTGATCTCCGTCTCGCCGGGCCGCACCCAGACCCATGGAGCGTCGCTTGGCGCGGTGAACACGATACGGCCGCTCAGCATCGACGATGCGATCGCATTGCGCCGCGCGCCCTACGTGCAGGTGAGCGACCCGCTGGTGCAGGGCAATGCAGACGTCAAGGTCGCCGGAAAGAGCCGCCGCGTGACTCTCTACGGCGTCGGTCCGGACTTCCCGCGCGCGTTGCAGATGCGGGTGGCTGTCGGCGAATTCCTACCGCTGGAAGACCTGCGCAGCGCGCGCGCCTTTGCCGTGCTCGGCTCCAAGGTGGCAAGGGAACTGTACGGCGGCGAAAATCCGCTGGGCGGCCGCATCCGCGTCGGCGGGGAACGCTATCGCGTGGTCGGGGTCATGCAATCGAAAGGCCAGATACTCGGCTTCGACCTCGACGATACCGTGTTCATTCCGGTGGTGCGGGCGCTGGACATGTTCAACCGGGAAAGTCTGCAGGAAATCCACGTCACCTACGAGCCGACGGCGCCGCTTGCCGAGGTGGAGCAGGGCATCAAGCGAATTCTCATAGCCCGCCACGGTGCCGAAGATTTCACCGTCACGTCGCAGCAGAAGATGCTCGAAGTCTTCGGCACCGTGCTCGATGCCATTACCTTCGCAGTCGCCGCGATCGGCGGCATCTCGCTGGTGGTCGGTGGGGTGGGGATCCTCACCATCCTCACCATCGCGGTAGCCGAGCGCACTGCGGAGATCGGCCTGTTGCGGGCGATCGGTGCGACGCAGCAGCGCATCATGCTTTTGTTTCTCGGCGAGGCGGCGCTGCTTGCGGCAGTCGGCGGGGCGGCCGGCCTGCTCTTCGGTTGGGCGATCGCGGCGGCGCTGAGGCTCGGGTTGCCGGCGCTGCCCGTACACACGCCCTGGAGCTACGCGGTGCTCGCCGAACTGGTGGCTGTCGGCGTGGGTCTGGCAGCCGGTGTCCTGCCCGCGCGGCGCGCGGCGCAACTCGATCCGCTTGAGGCGCTGCGCAGCGAGTAGCGCCGGCCGAAGGCCCAATCCGGAGCTGGGCACGAGTGTTGGTCATGCCAGGGCGGCGTGCCGCCAACCGCACTGGAAACTACGCGACGGGATGCCGGAGCACCGCGGTTTCCGCGGACCGCGGCAGAGTAAGCTCGGCGATCAGCCCCATTCCCTCCGGGGCGTTGCGCAAGTGAACGTCGCCTCCGTGCCATCGCGCCACTTTGCGCGCGATCGCGAGACCAAGTCCCGTTCCCCCGCTCTCGCGGTTGCGCGACCGCTCCAGGCGAAAGAACGGCTCGAACACGTGCTCGATCTCCTGCTCGGGAATTCCGGGACCGTCGTCCCGCACGGCGATGCGCAGCACCTTGCCGTCGTCTTCTATGGTGATCCGCGCCCGTTCGCCGTATCGCAGCGCGTTCTCGATCAGATTGTTGAGGCAGCGGCGCAGCGCCTGCGGATGACCGCTATAGGGGCCGCGTGGGGATCCTTGGGCGCTCACGTCGCGGCGGGCCTCGAACCAGTCCCCGCAAAGGCTCTCGACCAGCGCCTGAACATCGATCGGATGGCGCTCGAGTTCGTTGCCGACGCTCTTGCAGAACTCGAGCGCCGAATCCGTCATCGCTTCCATCTCGTCGAGATCGCGAAGGAATTTCGCGCGGCGGCCCGGGTCCTCCAGCATTTCCGCTCGGAGACGGAGCCGCGTGATCGGCGTTTGCAGGTCGTGCGATATGGCGCCGAGCATCTGCGCGCGCTCCAGCAGATGGTCGTGGACTTGGAGCCGCATGCGATTGAACGCACGAATAACGCTGCGCACTTCGCTCGGACCGGTCTCGGGCATCGGCTCACCCTCCGGATCGGCGCCAAACTGGGCGGCAGCGCGAGCTAGCCGCTCGAGCGATCGCGTGATCATGCGCACTGCCAGGGCGCCGAGGGCGACGAAGATCGCTATATTGAGCAAGAGCCGCGGCAGCAGGGACTCGAGCCGGCTGAGCGGTTCCTGGGGCATGCGCGCGTAGAACACGGTGTTGGTTCCGTCTTCGAGCGTGATCTGCGCCACGACGGAAAATGCGCCGGGCAGGACAAAATAGAAATGGCGCGCAATCCACTGCTCGAGCGGAGTGGCGTCGACCGCTTCGTAGTGCCTCGGGCGGCGCTCCCGCCCCAACGCGGTAATGTCGACGGAAGTCCCCCACTGCGAGCGCAGGTAAAACGTGATCAGGGCGGCGAGCGCCCGCTCGTAGCGGTCGTGCTCGGCAAACCCCTGGCCCAGGCTGATCGGAACTTTGCTCAGGACGACGCCGAAGTCAGGCCCGACCATCTCGTTGATGACTGCATCGCGCTCCTGCGGCGCAAGGCGATTCAGAATCCGCGCTGACTGGGCGATCCGAAGAGCGGTCTGCTGCGCCGTCAACCGGTACACGCCGCTTCCGCGATCGAAAAAATTGAGCACCTGGCTGGCAACTTCGGCGAAAACCAGTCCCGCTGAAAGCACAAGCAAAGTGCGTCCGAAAAGCGAGCGCGGCAGCAGGCGCATCAGTCGATCCGCTCGATTGCGGCAGCGAGCACATAGCCGCCGTTTCTCACCGTCTTGATAATCCGCGCCTCGCGTCCGTTATCGCGCAGGAGCTGGCGGAGCCTGCTTATTTGCACGTCGATGCTGCGATCGAAGGGCGTCGCCTCGCGTCCCTGCGTCAGGTCCATGAGCCGGTCGCGATCAAGCACGCGGTTGGGATGTTCTACGAAGGCTGCCATCAATCGGAATTGGGCGCCGCTCAGAGGCACGATCACGCCTTGCGCATCGATCAGGTGCCTCGCGGCGAAATCCAGGACCCAACCGGCGAACCGCACGCGCTGAGCATTTCCGCGAAACGTCGACAGCGCGCGCGAGCGCCGCAGAATGCTCTTGATTCGGGCAAGCAATTCACGCGGGTTGAAGGGCTTGCCGAGATAGTCATCCGCGCCCATCTCGATGCCGATTATGCGGTCGACCTCTTCGCGCCGCGCGGTGAGCATGATCAACGCAATGTCAGATCGCGCGCGAAGGTCGCGGCAAAGCGAGAGCCCGTCCTCACCGGGGAGCATCAGATCGAGCACGATGAGATCGGGGCTTTCCGCCTCCAGCGCCCGCTTCATCTCCGCGCCATCGCGCGCCGTGCTCACGCGATAGCCGTGCTGGATCAGGTATTCGGCGACCAGACTGCGGATCTCGGCATCGTCGTCAACGACCAGAATGTGCCCTTGGCTGCCCATGGTCGTCCCATTTAACACCGCGCTGACGACTCAGGACAAGTCGGTATGTATCGAAATGTAACAACGTCCCGCGCATCGCAACAGTGCGCAATATTCGCGTTCGTTTCGATACCAAGCTGCCGCAATCGGCAATCGTGCGTTCACATTGGCGTGGTCGAATAGTCACCGGCGCAGCGGCAATAGCCGCCCGTCGACAAATTCCGACTTACCGATAGGAGTATTGCTATGAACGCAAAATTGATCGTAGCCGCCCTGGCGACGATGGGTCTGGCCGCCTGCAGTCCCGATGTCACACCACCGAGCAGCAGCGCGCCGGCGAGCAGCGCCGCGGCGAGCAGCGCGCCAATACAGTCGCAGATGGCCGATGCCAACAATCCAGCCGCTGCGCCCGCCAGTGCAGCCGCTGTCACGGCCGCATCGGACGACAGGAAAGAAGAAGGCGCAGCGCCTGCTCCGGAAACCATGAAAGAGGAAGGGGAGAAGAAAACCGACTGAGTAGCTGAGCAGGGTAGGTGAGCGGAGCGAAGAAGACCGATACTCCGGCCCAGGCGATCCCGCGCGCCGCCCGGCTAGCGCAGTCCGGGGGCGTGCGGCCTTAGCGGCTCTCTCGCAGCGCGCGGCCGAAAGCGTCGCGATGCTTGAGGCTGTAGAGTCTGGGAAAGTCTTCAGGATATTTCCCGCTGGGCTCCACTTTGAGGTCGACCAGGATCGGTCCCGGCTCGCGCAAGATGGTTTCCAGCTGGCGGTCCCAATCGTCCAGCGTCGAGATATCGTAGGTGCGCGGATAACCCGCTGCCTTGGCCAGGGCCGTAAAGCTGATTTTTCCGGCGCCCGGTATCGGAACGGCGCCGTTGGTCTCGTAGGTTCCGTTCTCCAATACGCAGTGAACGAAATTTTTCGGCGCGGCGTTGCCGATGGTCACCAGCGTGCCCAGGTTCATGAGCAGGCTGCCGTCGCCGTCGAGAATAATGACGCGTTTATCGGGCCGGCCCAAGGCGAGCCCCAATCCGTGCGAAGAACCCTGTCCCATGGCGCCGACGAAAGTGTAGTTCAGGTCGTGCGGGGCGATGTGGGTCCATTCCTGGGCGCCGGTGTAGATCGCGACCACGATCTCGTCGGTGCGATGGCGCGCGAGAACTTTCAGGCACTCATCCCGTTTCATCACCATTATTTGGGCTCCGTTGCGACCAGCAGCACTACCGGCGTTTGATTGGAATAGGCTTTTTCGATTGCAGGCACCACTTTGGCGATATCGCCGCTGGTTTCGAGAAGGTGGTGCTCGATTTGCATTGCATCCAGTATCGGCTCGACGATACGCAGGCCGTAACGCTTGGATTTGGTCGGCTTGACGCCGGGCTCCAACTGCAGAAGACCGACCATCATGCAGACCGGATTCTGTCCCTCGATGCCCGAACCTCTCAGCGCATTGATCGAATCGAGGAGGCCGGTGTGCTGAATCAGAAGCAGGGCGCGGTGCCCGGTGCTGTATAGTCCGCAGCAGATCGAAAGCCCTTCATCTTCCTTGCACACCTGCACGACCTGGAAATCGGGGTCTTTCTGCATCGGCTTGAGCACGTTTTCGCTCGTGGTGCGATCCGGTACCGCGACGATGAACCGGATCCCGGCCCGTTTGATTTCGCGGATGATCTGAACTGCGTCTAATGCCGGCTCCACTGATTCCCTCCCGATTGTTTCATTTGTCCTAGTGTAATACGAATGGGGCTATTTCGCGGCGGCGAGTCGCGGCTTGGGCTGGGTCGAATACCACAGCATGACCAGGATAGCGATGAACAATAGCGGCAGCGCGGCGATATTGACCCACTGCCAGCCCAAGTAGTGCACCAGCGCGCCCGACGACAGCGACAGCAGCGCGACGAACACATAGATGATGAAGTTGGTCGCGCCCTGGGTGTGATCGCGCTCGGCCGGCGTGTAGGCGTAGGTCGTGAGCACGGTGGCCGCGGTAAAGGTGAAACACCAGCCCACCCCCTGCAGCATGTTCGCCAGCCAGAATTGCCACACGCTCTGCCCCGAAAGCGCCACCGCGACGCAGATAATCTGCAGCACGATGCCGGCATGGATCATGCGCACTTCGCCGAAGCGCGTGACCAGCCAGCCGGCAAAAAAACCGGGCGCGAACATGCCGATAATGTGCCATTCGATCACCAGCGCCGTGTCATCGAACTGATGATGCACGTGCTGCATGGCAAGGGGTGTGGCAGTCATCAGAAAGTTCATGACCCCCTGCACGACCGCTCCCGCGACGGTCGCGGCGATGAACACCGGCTGGGCGACGATCTGCCTGAGCGGCCGGCGAGGCCCCTCGCGCTCGACACGCGTCTGGCGCGGGATATCCAGGCCTATGAGGACGAGCCCCGCGAGAAGGCAAATCGCTATGAGCAGAACGTAGCTGCCAGCAAACGGAGCCGAACCGACCAGGTCCTTGCCCAGCTTGGCAGCCTCCGGTCCGACAAAGGCCGCCAGTACGCCGCCCGCAAGCACGAGTGAGACCGCCGTGCTCCGGTAGTCCACCGCGGCCGCGTCGGTCGCGGCGAAACGATAGAGCTGCGCGAAGCCCGCGAAGACGCCGAACAGGAAGGTGCCGGTGGCGAACAGCCATAGATTCGACTGGAGCACGCCGTAGGCGCTGAGCGCGCCGCCGGCGGCGCCGGCCAGCGCCCCGAGCACGAAGCCCATGCGTCTTCCGAGGCGCCGCATGACGAACGCCGCAGGAATCGCTGTAAGCGCGGTGCCGACTATCACGAGCGAAGTGGGCAGCGTCGCAAGGGCCTTCTCATCTGCCAAGGCATAGGCGACTACCGGCGCGGTCGCAATGAGCAGCGACCGGCCGGAGCCGTAGAGCATTTGGCAGGTGGCCAGGATGAGGACGTTCTTGCGGTCGGGTCGCATCAGCCACTTCCAAGTTGACTGTTGACAAATTTGGCGAAGGTTTGGCTTCTAAATTCGTCTCCCCCTTCCTGCGGTTGCTTGCAACCGCAGGAAGGGGGAGATTGATAAACGGCAAAACCAGCTTCTTTGGGTCCGGTTCGTGAGGCTTAGGAACTTAGGCTATTGTGTCGGGGGTCCGCGTGCATCTTATAGAAGTAGCGGCGCTTGGTGAAACGCTCATTAGTTTGCCACTTCCGTGCTCTGCATCAGATGCGCGATGGAATTGGCATAGTAGCGCAGCAGCGTCAGCTCGCCGGCAGCGGCGCGATACAGTCCGTCGTCCTCCTCCACGAGGCGCCGCAGGCGCAACATCTCCAGGCCCGCGCTTATGGCGAAGTCGCGGTCGCGGCGCGGGACGTAGATGTGCGCGCCGCGCTCTGCGAGCTTCTCGATCAGGGCTTCTGCGCCGGCTTTCAGTTCCAGCTCGGAAAACCGCTTTTCCGGTGACGCGGTAAATACGGAGGCGACCAACGGCACCGGCAGCACGGGAACCAACGTACCGACAGAACGCATGAGGTGGCTGCCCAGCTCCGCGATGCGCCTGAAACGCTCGTCCGTAGGCAGCCGCCTGAAGTCGAAGCCGCTCCGGCGTGTGTAGTCGCGCATGGAGATCGGCGTGCCGAAATTGACGCAGGCATAGCCGAAGCAGCGCCACTTGCTCCTCAGCATCAACGCGGCCTGGTGTGCGAGGAATGCGAGGGTGTTGATGGCCGCGCGCGCGAGCCCGGGTTTGCTTGCCTGGTCCGGAAGCAGCAGCGTTCGGTCCTCGAGCACCCGGTCGTAGTTGATGCCGAGCGGGATGAAAACTATGTCGCGCTCGCCTTCGGGGTTGAAGGTCCTGAGCATGTAGTCGAGCACGCCGAGCCGCGGTTCGCGCATCAGGCCGTCGCGGCTCAAACCCCCTTCGGGGTAGAGCGCTTGCGTGACCCCGTTCTCGGTCGCCATGGCGACATAGCGCTCGAGAACGCGCCGGTACAGGCTGTCGCGCGAGTTGCGGCGTACGAAGTACGCGCCCATCGCGCGGATGAGCTGCTGCAGCGGCCAGATACGCGCCCACTCGCCAACGGCATAGGAGAGGGCGGCCTGGTCCGCAGCAAGATAGGCGGCGAGAATGTAGTCCATGTTGGAGCGGTGGTTCATCACGAAGACGACCGTGGCGCTGGGCGCAATGCGCGCCAGGCTTTCGGTGTCGGCGTAGCCGAGGCGCACGCGATAGAGCGATTGCGCGAAGTTGCGCGCGATCCAGTAGCCGATGCGAAAATACACATAGGCGTTGAGCGCCGGGATGATTTCCCTGGCGTAATAGCGTGCCCGCGCGGTAGCCAGTTCGCGCGTCATGCCGCGCGCCTTCGCTTCGGCGGCGACCGCCTCCTGCACCTTGGCGTCGTAGGTGATGAGGTCGACGAGCGCTTGGCGGCGCGTCTGCTGGAAAGGCCGGATCTCGATTTGCAGCCGGCTGCGCACTTCCTCCAGGACCTTGTTCGCACGGCTGCGCAGCACCCAGCGCACACCCGGCAGCATGACACTCGCCATCAGCGCCCAGGCCGCGAGCAGCGCGCCGAGGACCACCAACCAGAGTGGAAGTGATACGCTGGAAAACATGCGTTATCGCGCGGCGCCGTCGAGCTGCGCCTCCTCCTTGCAGGAGAGCGTAGACTAGCGGGGCTCCGGGTGCAAACACCGGGCGATAATTGCGGACTCGGCGGGCTTCGCCGAGGCTGGAGAACCGACATTTTGTTGACCAAGCACGATATCTATCTGTTCAGGCAAGGCACTCACGCAAGGTTGTATGAAAAGCTCGGGTGTCATCTCATCGAGAAGAAACACATTGCTGGGGCGCATTTCGCCGTTTGGGCACCGAATGCCGCGCGCGTCTCGGTGATCGGCGACTGGAACGGCTGGGCCCCCGAAGCTCACCCGCTTGCCGTGCGAGCGGACGAGTCCGGAATCTGGGAGGGATTCGTGCCCGGTGTGGTTCGCGGCCAAGGCTACAAATACCACGTCGTGTCGAAGTTCGGCGGGTACCAGGCCGAAAAAGCCGATCCTTTTGCGTTTTCAACCGAGCCGCCGCCGAAATCGGCCTCCCGCGCCTGTACCTTGGAGTATGAATGGGGCGATGCCGATTGGATAACTTCGCGCCGCGAGGCGAACGCGCTCGACGCGCCGACCTCGATCTACGAGGTGCATCTCGGCTCCTGGCGGCGCACCGACGGGAATCGCTTTCTCTCCTACCGCGAGATCGCGCTGCCGCTTGCCGAATATGTGCGCGAGCTGGGGTTCACGCACGTCGAGTTGATGCCTGTTACCGAGCACCCTTTCTACGGATCCTGGGGCTACCAGACCACGGGCTACTTCGCTCCGACTGCGCGTTACGGCGCCCCGGAAGACTTCATGTACCTGGTCGATACCCTGCACCGCCATGGGATCGGCGTCATCCTGGACTGGGTGCCTTCGCATTTCCCGGGCGACGGACATGGTCTGGCGTACTTCGACGGCACCTGCCTGTATGAGCATGCCGATCCGAAACAGGGCTACCACCCGGAGTGGGCAAGCTACATCTTCAACTACGGCCGCAATGAAGTTCGCGCGTTCCTGATTTCGAGCGCGCTGTTCTGGCTGGATCGTTACCACGTCGATGGGCTGCGCGTGGACGGAGTCGCCTCGATGCTCTATCTGGATTATGGGCGCAAAGAGGGCGAGTGGATTCCGAACCGCTATGGTGGCCGGGAGAACCTCGGGGCCGTGGAGTTCCTTCGTCTGCTGAACGAGGCTTGTTATCGCGACCATCCCGACGTGCAGACGATCGCCGAAGAGTCCACCGCCTGGCCGATGGTGTCGCGGCCGGTCTATCTGGGCGGACTCGGGTTCGGATTGAAATGGAACATGGGCTGGATGCACGATACGCTCAAGTACATGAGCCAGGATCCGATATTCCGCAAGTATTGCCACGACCAGATCACGTTTTCGATCTGGTATGCGTTTTACGAGAACTTCGTCTTGCCCCTTTCGCACGACGAAGTGGTCCACGGAAAGGGAGCGCTCATCGGCAAGATGCCCGGCGAGTCCTGGCAGCAGTTCGCCAATCTGCGGCTGCTCTACGGCTATATGTGGGCGCATCCGGGCAAGAAGCTGCTCTTCATGGGATGCGAATTCGGCCAGCGGCGCGAATGGGCGCATGAAGAAAGCCTGGAGTGGCACGTGCTGGGGCTCCCGGAGCATGCCGGAGTGCAGCGCTGGGTGGCAGATCTCAACAGGCTCTATCGTTCCGAGCCGGCGCTCCACCAGGTGGATTTCGAGTCCTCGGGGTTCGAGTGGGTGGACTGCCACGACAGCCAACAGAGCGTGCTCAGCTTCCTGCGCCGGCCGCGCGGGGGCGGGCCGCTCGTGCTCGTGGTGTGCAATTTCACACCGATGATGCGAACCGATTACATCGTCGGCGTGCCCTGCGGCGGGTTCTGGCGCGAACTCGCGAACAGCGACGCCTCTGTCTATGGCGGCAGCGGGGTGGGAAATCTCGGCGGGCTCGAGGCCAGATTCGTTGCCGCGCACGGCCGCTCGCACTCGCTTGCGATGACACTGCCACCGCTCGCGGTATTGATGTTCACGAGCGAAAGCAAAATGGGGTCAGAGTAACATTTCCCCGACGCATCCAATCTACGCGGTATCGCTTTAACGAAATGTTACTCTGACCCCATTTTGCTACGAGCTCGACGCATGAACCCCATCACTGAAGTCTGGCCCGGCCGTCCCTACCCGCGCGGGGCAACCTGGAACGGCGAGGGAGTGAACTTCGCGCTGTTTTCCGAGAATGCGCAAAAGGTCGAACTTTGCGTTTTCGATAACGGCGGCCGCCGCGAACTGCAGCGCATTGAGCTGCGCGAGTGCACCGATCTGGTATGGCACTGCTATTTGCCGGAGGCACGGCCGGGAATGGCCTACGGTTATCGCGTGTACGGTCCATACAAACCCGAGGAAGGACACCGCTTCAACCCGCACAAGCTGCTGCTCGATCCTTACGCGAAGAACCATGTCGGGCAACTGCTTTGGAGCGATGCGCTCTACGGGCACACAATCGGGGACAAGCGCGAAGATCTTTCCTTTGACCGCCGCGACAGCGCCAAGGGCATGCCCAAATGCAAGGTGATCGAACCTGCATTTACCTGGGGCGACGAGCGCCGGCCGAAGATTCCGTGGAACGACATGGTGATTTATGAAATGCACGTGCGCGGCTTCACAATGCGCCATCCGGAGGTGCCGCCCGCGCTGCGCGGGACTTACGCGGGGCTTGCCTGCGCGCCGGTAATCGAATATCTAAAGAGGCTTGGCATTACCACGATCGAGCTGATGCCGGTGCATGGTTTCGTCGACGATCGGCCCCTCGCCGAACGCAGCCTGCGCAATTACTGGGGCTACAACACTATCGCTTATTTCGCCCCGGAAGCGCGCTACTCGGCCTCGGGCAACATCGGCGAATTCAAGACCATGGTGAAGACCATGCACTCGGCCGGGATCGAAGTAATCCTGGACGTGGTCTACAACCATACCGCCGAAGGCAATCACCTGGGGCCGACGCTGTGCTTTCGCGGGCTGGACAATGCCTCGTATTACCGTCTGCGGCCCGATAACCGGCGCTATTACACGGACTACACCGGTTGCGGCAACACGCTGAACATGGTCCACCCCCGCGTATTGCAGCTCATCATGGATTCGTTGCGCTACTGGGTCACGGAAATGCATGTCGACGGCTTCCGCTTCGATCTGGCATCGGCGCTTGCGCGCGAGTTGCACGAAGTGGACAGGCTCGGGACTTTTTTCGACACATTGCGCCAGGATCCGGTGCTCACCCAAGTCAAGCTGATCGCCGAACCCTGGGACCTCGGCGAGGGCGGGTATCAGGTCGGCAATTTTCCGGTGGGCTGGGCCGAGTGGAACGACAAGTACCGCGACACGATGCGCGCCTACTGGAAAGGCGACGGCGGGCTTATCGGCGAGTTTGCGCGCCGGCTGACCGGATCGAGCGATCTCTACGGAAAAAGCGGCCGCCGCCCCCACGCAAGCATCAATTACCTATGCGCACACGACGGGTTCACGCTGCAGGATTTGGTTTCCTACGACCACAAGCATAACGAGGCCAATCTGGAGGAAAACTGCGACGGTCACAACAACAACTTGTCCTGGAACGGGGGAGTGGAAGGACCCACCGACGACGCTGCGATACGTAGCCTGCGCCGGCGCCAGAGGCGCAATCTGCTCGCGACGCTGTTCTTGTCGCAGGGGGTGCCCATGCTCCTTGCCGGCGACGAGACCGGGCGCACCCAGATGGGAAACAATAATGCCTACTGCCAGGACAACGAGATCTCGTGGTTGAATTGGGACCTCGGCGAGGAGGAAAAGCAGTTCCTGGAATTCACGCAACACATGATCGGATTGCGGCGCGCACATCCGGTATTCCGGCGGCGCGACTTCTACCAGGGGCGTCCTCTGCACGGCAAGGATGTGAAGGACATCGTCTGGTTCAAGCCCGACGGCAGAGAGATGAGCGACGACGAATGGAATCAGCATTTCGCCCGCTCCCTTGGCGTTTATCTTGCCGGCGAAGCGCTTACCGAAACCGACGAGCGCGGCCGGCCGGTGCGGGACAGGAACGTCCTGGTGTTGTTCAACGCCCACCATGAACCGATTTCGTTTGTGCTGCCCGATCTTGACGGCGTGCAGTGGCACGGCTTTCTCGATACCGCCTTCGAGCACGGATTTTCAGCGACCGGTGTGCTCAAACCCGGCGGCGAGTATCCGCTGCAGGGCCGCTCGCTCGCCCTGTTGCTGGAAGTGAAGGGAGTAGGTTGAAGCGCCCTCCGATCCGGTGTTGTATACGAATTAAGGCGGAATTAGCCTCTTTGGTTCCGGCTGCACCGGTTTAGTCACTTACAAATTTACTGTTAGAGATTTGGCGAAGATGCGGTTTCCAAGTTCGTCTCCCCTTTTTCGTGCAGTCGCCTGCAACTGCACGAAAAGGGGGAGATTGATAGACGGCAAATCCAGCTTCCTCGGTTCCAACTTGTCAGGTTTAGGATCTGTGCATGGCTGACCGCGACGCATTGCTGCGACTTTGCCGCTATTACGGCATCGCTCCCGATTACTGGGACATCTGGGGTACCCACCACGACGTTTCCGATGCGAGCCTGGTGGCGATTCTTGCCGCCATGGGCGTGCGCGTCGGTACGCCGCAGTCGTTCGACGCGGCGATCGATGCCGCGGAGCGCGAGCGCTGGTGCTCCGTTCTTCCCGCGACCATAGTGCTGCGCGAGCATGCGACGCCGTGGAAGCTCCGGGTTCATCTTGCGGCCTCGGCGGAGGGCTCTCCCGTCACTTGGCTGTTGGTCGAGGAGAACGGCGCCCGGCACGAAGGCGTGTTCGAGGCCGGCGAACTGCCGAGCGCCCAATCCTGCGAGCTGGAGGGCGGTCGAGTCGCCGCCAGGGAGTTCGTACTGCCGGTCGTCGCGCCGTGCGGTTACCATCGCCTCGCGATTTCTCAGACGGGGCGAACCCTCGGCGAGACATCCCTCGTAGTCGCGCCGGCGCGCTGTTATCGACCCCCTGCGCTCCAACATGGCGAGCGGGTGTGGGGCGCGGCGGTGCAGCTTTATTCGGTGTGCTCCGCGCGCAACTGGGGCATGGGAGACTTTAGCGATCTCGCCGCCATAGTCGGGCAGTGGGGCGCGGCAGGCGCCTCGATCGTAGGCATCAACCCTGTGCACGCGCTCTTTCCGCACAATCCGGAACACGCAAGCCCGTACAGCCCATCATCGCGGTGTTTTCTCAACGTCTTGTATCTCGATGTCGAGGCGCTGGAGGACTTCCGAGGATGCGAGGACGCGCTCGCGCTGCGACATTCAGAGCAGTTTCAGGCAGAACTCGAAAGCCTGCGAAACGCGGAACTGGTCGATTACGCAGGCGTCGCAGCAGCGAAATTCGCCGTGCTGGAGCGCTGTTACACGCATTTTTGCGATCGGCATCTCGCCTTGGATACCCCTCGCGCGCAGGCGTTTCGCGCGTTCCAGGTGGCCGGAGGGCGGGCCCTTGCCTTGCAAGCGCTGTTCGAGGCGTTGCAGGAACAGTTTCATCGCCAGGATCCGAATGTCTGGGGTTGGCCGGCCTGGGCCGAAGCGTATCGCGATCCTGCCTCCGCCGAAGTCGCGCGGTTTGCCAATACGCAGTCGAAGCGCGTGGAGTTCTATCAATACCTCCAGTGGCAGGCCGACGAACAACTCGGTACGGTGGGCATCAATTGCCTTCAGCGCGGCTTGGCGGTTGGCCTGTACAAGGACCTTGCGGTTTCGGTGGATCGCGGCGGCGCCGAAGCATGGGCAAATCAAGACCTCTATGCAGTCACGGCGAGCGTCGGAGCGCCACCGGACGATTTCAATCTGCACGGCCAGAATTGGGGACTCTTGCCGATGGTGCCCGAGCGGCTGCGCGCGGCGGCCTATGCTCCATTCATCGCCACCTTGCGGGCAAATATGCGCCACGCGGGAGCACTGCGCATCGATCACGTCATGGGCTTCGCGCGGCTGTTCTGGGTGCCGCCGGGAGGCGAACCGCAGGACGGTGCCTATGTGCATTACCCCGTCGAAGACCTGCTCGGCATCGTTGCGCTGGAGAGCCAGCGCAACCGCTGCCTCGTGATCGGAGAAGACCTCGGTACGGTGCCCGACGAAGTCCGTGCGGCGCTCTCGCGCGAGGGAATCCTGTCATACCGGGTCTTCTACTTCGAGCGCCGCCATGGGGGCGACTTCAAGTCCCCGCATGAGTATCCCGCCGATGCACTGGTCACGGTTTCGACGCACGATCTGCCCACGCTGGCGGGCTATTGGGAAGGGCGGGACCTGTCGCTGCGCCATGCGCTGGGGCCGAGCACGACCGACGTGGTCAGTGCGCGACTGCGAGCCGAGAGGTCTCAAGACCGCGCGCGCTTGTTGCTTGCGCTGGAACGCGAAGAGCTGCTCCCCGAAGGCGCCGCGGCCGATCCGGTGTCGCCGCCGGAAATGACACCCGCTTGGATACGCGCGCTGCACACTTATATCGCCCGCAGCCCCGCGCAAGTGCTGGTGGCGCAGCTCGAGGACGTGCTGGGCGTACGCGACCAGGCAAACCTGCCCGGAACGACGAGCGAACATCCTAATTGGCGCCGCCGCCTGCCGCTGGCGCTGGAGCGCTGGCCCGAAGACGCGCGTTTTATCGAACTCACTCGGTCACTGGGGAAAGAGCGGCCGCGGGTTCCGGGGGCAACTTAGTCACTTACAATTCTACTGTTGACAAATTTGGCGAAGATTGGGTTTCTAAATTCGTCTCCCCCAAAATGGGGTCAGAGTAACATTTCCTAAACGCATCATGCCAACTCGGTATCGCTTTGATGAAATGTTACTCTGACCCCATTTTGCTTCACGAAAAGGAGAGATTGATAGACGGCAAGACCAGCTTCCTTGGTTTCGGCTCGTCCGGCTCGGGAAAGGCAGGAGGTTGATACCGGCGCCAAGGCCGCGTAGCCTATGCCGGCTTTTCTTGGATGAAATCATCGGTGGCAGCGCACTCGCGCCCACCTTCTGCGGAGCCTATCGGAGGCGATGATACGGTTGGAGAGCGATGTGTTGGTTATCGGCGCGGGCGGTGCCGGCATGTACGCCGCTATCGCCGCTGCGCGGCAGGGGTGCCGCGTCCACCTGATCGATCGCAGTCTCATCGGCCGGGGCGGGGCGACGGTCATGGCGCAGATGACCGTCGCCGTCGCCTTGGGTGAGGAATGCCCCGACCACTGGGAGCACCATCTTGCCGACACGCTCAAGGCCGGGCGGGGCCTGTGCAACGTCGAATTGGCACAGTTGCTGTGCAAAAACGGTCCGTCTCGAATTCGAGAACTCGATGACTGGAAGGTCGGCTGGACGCGCGAGAACGGCCACCTCAAGCAGACCATTGCGCCGGGACACGATCGTGCGCGCTGTGTCTACGTTGATTTCCTCAATACCGGGCCCGCCGTATCGCGCACGCTGCGCGCCGAGCTGAACCGCATACAGGAGGTGCGCCGCATCGGCGATGTGCTGGTGACCGATATCGCGGTGCACGAGGGCGAGGCGGTCGGGGCCGTTGGGCTGCACTTGGTTTCCGGCGAGCCCGTGGCGCTGGAAGCGAAGAGCGTCATCATCGCCACCGGGGGGCTGACCCGCCTCTACCGCCGAAACAGCGCTTCGCTCAACATGGGCGGCGACGGCTATGCGCTCGCATTGCGCGCCGGCGCCGAGCTGCTCGATATGGAGTTCGTGCAGTTCTTCCCCATCGGCCATCTTGCGCCGCGCATGATCGGAATGGACCCCATCATGTGGGACCCGTTCCGCTACAAGCTGGGCGGGCGACTGCTCAATGCCGATGGCGAAGAATTCGCGGACCGCTACGGCCAGACCGAGTCCGGCAATTACGTATTGACTCGCGATGTCGCGACCTACGCCATTTTCAAGGAGGTGGAGGAGGGCAGGGGAAGCCCGGCAGGCGGCGCCTATCTCAGTTTCACGCATGTGCCGGAGGGGGAGCTGCGCAAGGCATTCGGCCCCGTCATCGACCGACTGGCGAAGAATGGGATCGACCTGACGAAGATGCCGATCGAGGTGGCGCCGATTGCGCATTACCACATGGGCGGCGTGCGCGTCGACGCGACGATGGAGACGCGCGTGGCGAACCTGTTTGCCGCCGGCGAGGCCGTGGGCGGGGCCAACGGCGCCAACCGCCTTTCGGGCAACGCCCTGACTGAAGCCTTCGTCTTCGGCGAGCGTGCCGGGACCTCGGCTGCGGCGCGGGCAAAGGCGCGAAGCGCATCGGGCTGGACGGAGAAAACCGCGGCTGGGGAACTGGATCTGCTCAAGAGGCCCTCCCGTGCTGCGGGAGCGCCCAATACGGCGGCCCTGCTGATCGAACTGCAGGCCCTGATGGCCGACAACGTCGGCCCGTTCCGAACCGAAATCAAGCTGCGTGAGGCCGTGCAAAAGCTCGAGCAGATGCGCCGGGAACTGGGCGATGTTCCCTTGGCGGGCAGCGAGCACTACGACATGGTGCGCCTGGACTGGCTGGATCTGCGCAACATGCTGCTGGTGGCGCAAGCGGTTGCGCTGACGGCGCTCGAACGAAAGGAAAGCCGAGGTGCCCATCAGCGCGAAGATTTTCCGGGACTGCTCCCCGGATGGGAACTGAATCAAGTCTTGGCCTGCCGGGAAGGCAAACTGAGTCTGCAGCGTGTGCCGGTCGATGCCGCTATGCGGGAGGCGTCGCGATGAAGCCGATCGCCCGCTTGCACATTCAACGCGGCGAGTCAGGCGGCTCGTCCCGGGTGGAAACCTACGAGGTCCCGTTCGAGCCGGGCAATTCGGTGCTCGACGGCCTGCGCTGGATCCGCGCGGCGCACGACCCCACGCTCGCCATCCGTTTCTCCTGCATCAATGCGAACGCCTGCAAAGAATGCATGATGGAACTGGAAGGCAAGGTCATCTACGCCTGCACCGCGAGGCTCAGGGAAGGCGACATGCACATTGCGCCGCTGCACAACAAGGAGCTCGTGCAGGACCTTGTTACGGAAATTGCACCGTCGGACGAGCGCCTGAAGCCCTGATGCGCGCTTGAGCGTCGTCGGGCCCGCGATGGATTCAAGCTAGCCGCGTCAATCCGCTATAGAGCAGCTGTATGCCGCTTGCGCCGAGCAGCACGTAAATGATGCGGTAGAACACGATCTGGGTGATGTATTTGTGCAGCCATAGGCCAAGGTAAGTGGAGAAAATGGCTACCGGAGCCAGCAGCGCCGAGGTGGCGATATTGCGCCAATCGAAGAGTCCGAGCCACAAATAGGGCCCGATTTTGACGAAGTTGCAGATGGCGAAAAAAATTATCGAGGTAGCGACGAACACGGTCTTGTCGAGCTTCTGCGGCAGCATGTAGACGACAAACGGCGGGCCGCCCGCGTGCGCGACGAAACTCGTGAAGCCCGAGAGGCCGGACCAGAACCATCCTTTCGCCTTCGATGGCGGCCGCGCAGCGGGATTCGTTTTTCGCAGGCTGCTGGCGACGAACCCGATTGCGATGACGCCGAGCAGCAAGCGGATCCAGTTGTCGTCCAGGTAGCGAAAGCTGAGCGTGCCGATCGCGATTCCAAGCAGGCCGCCCGGAACAATGATGCGCATCTGGCGCTTGTCCCAGCGGCCGAAGTAGGCGTGGATCGCCGGCAGGTCCATGATGCAGAGGATCGGAAGCATGATGGCGGCGGCCTGCCGCGGCGAAATCACCAGCGCGAGCAGCGGGACCGCGACACCGGCTGCGCCGCCTCCGAGGCCTCCCTTGGAAATGCCCGTAAGCATCACTGCGGGCAGTGCGAGAACGTAGAACCAGGGGTCCGATACGACGCTCACGTAACTTGGCGACCCTGAGGGACTATCCTCAACCCGCGCAAGTTCCTAGGTAGGACGAGACGGAACCAAAGGAGTTGAATCTGCCGTTTATTGACGAATTTAGAAGCCAAACCTTCGCCGTGACTATTCATCGCTTACGGCCTGCTCGCGCAGCACGCGCTTGAGGATCTTTCCGGTGGCGCTTTTCGGCAGATCCTTTACGAAATCGATTCGCGCCGGTGCCTTGTAGACGGCAAGCCTTTCGCGGCAGTAGGCGATAAGCTCATCTGCCGTGGCGCTCGCGCCGTCTTTGAGCACCACCGCTGCGCGCACCCGTTCGCCTTTGACCGGGTCGGGCACGCCGTAGACCGCGAGTTCCTTCAACGCCGGGTGCCGGTAGAGCGCATTTTCGACTTCGGCCGGCCACACCTTGAAGCCCGAGACATTGATCATGTCTTTCACTCGATCGACGATGAATATATAGTCGTCCTCGTCCATGCGGCCGATATCGCCCGAATGCAGCCAGCCGCCGCGCAGTGCGAACTCGGTGTCCTTGGGCTTGTTCCAGTAGCCCTTCATCACGCCCGGTCCTTTGATGACGATCTCACCCCACTGGCCGCGCGCAACCTCCTTATCGTTATCATCAACGATCTTTACCTGGAAGTTTTCCACGGCGGTACCGACCGACCCGAACTTGTGCCGGGACACGTGGTTGTAGGCTGCAAACGGCGAACACTCGGTAAGGCCGTAACCCTCGTACACCGGCTGGCCGTAGGTTTCGGCCCAGCGGCGCGAAATTTCCTGGGGCATGGTGGCTGCGGCCGAAAAGAAGTAGCGCACCGTGGCGAGGGCCTTCTTGGGTACGTTGGCGCTCAGCAAAGCGATATAGATGGTCGGAACGCCGAAAAACATGGTGATGCGCTCGCCGCCGATTGCCCTCAACACGAGCTCCGGGACGAAGCGGCGAAACAGCACCAGCGTTGCACCGGCTTCGAAACCGGCATTCATTATGTAGTTCTGCCCAAATACGTGAAACAGCGGCAGGAACAAGGCCAGTCGGTCGGCCGCTTTGTATCCCGAGTAACGGGCTGCGGTGCGGATGTTGGTGATGATGTTGTTGTGAGTGAGCGTCACGCCCTTGGGAAAGCCCGTGGTGCCCGAGGAGTAAAGCAGCGCCGCGGGTTCATCGGGATCCATGTCTTCGGCCGGAAAGGCCCCGGAACCTGCCGCGAGCCAGTCGTCCAGCGAATCGGCGCCCGGGGCGACGCCTTCGCACAGCACCACATGCTCGATGCCAGGATGCTCGTCGGGGCGCAAATTCGGCAGCAGATCGGCGACGGTGAACACCACTTTCGGCGTGGCGTCCAGAAGGATGTAGCTAACCTCCTCGGACTTGAACAGGGAGTTGATCGAAACCGCGATCGCTCCGGCCTTGAGCACCGCGACATAGGCTAGCGCGAAGGCCGGGATGTTGGGCAGGTAAAGAGCGACACGCTCGCCGCGCTTCACGCCTTTCCTGCGCAGGGAATCGGCAAGGGCGCTCGAGCACAGATTCAACGCTTCGTAGGTGAGCATTCTCCCCTCGAACACGATCGCGGCGCGCAGGGGAGCGCTTCGTGCGGCGAGTTCTACGTGTTCGGCGATGTTCATGCGCTCCGGTCGTCTGGGTTTAGCCACTTACAGGTCTACTGTTGACAGATTTGGCGAAGATTTTGTTTCTAAATTCGTCTCCCCTTTTCGTGCAGTTGCATGCAACTGCACGAAAAGGGGAGATTGATAAACGGCAAAACCAGCTTCCTTAGTTCCGGGTCGTCGGGGCTTAGGACAACGCTTCGGCGATTGCCTTGCCCACGTCCTGGGTCGACGCGCTGCCGCCGATGTCGCGCGTGCGCGGCCCTTCGGTGAGGACGGTCTCGATCGCTTTCACGATCGAT
The DNA here is from genome assembly GCA_016210745.1 of Betaproteobacteria bacterium. Classification (GTDB taxonomy): domain Bacteria; phylum Pseudomonadota; class Gammaproteobacteria; order Burkholderiales; family SG8-39; genus JACQTO01. The sequence goes on along the minus strand of JACQTO010000255.1, from coordinate 1,160 downwards.
GCGGCGGCGTCCGGGTGGCCGAGATGTTCGAGCATCATGGCTCCCGACCAGATTTGACCGATAGGATTGGCGATATTCATTCCCGCGATATCGGGGGCCGAGCCATGCACCGGTTCGAACAGCGATGGGTGCCTGCGTTCGGGATCGATGTTGGCCGAGGGGGCTATGCCGATCGTGCCTGTGGTCGCGGGGCCCAGGTCGGAGAGAATGTCGCCGAACAGGTTCGAGCCTACCACCACGTCGAACCAATCCGGATGCTGCACGAAGTGCGCGGTCAGGATGTCGATGTGGAACTGGTCGGTGCGCACCTCGGGGTAAGCCTTGGCCATTTCCCGGAAGCGTTCATCCCAGTAGGGCATGGTTATCGCGATGCCGTTGGACTTGGTTGCCGAGGTCAGGTGCTTCTTCGGCCGGCTCTTTGCCAGTTCGAAGGCGTAGCGCAGGATGCGGTCGACGCCGCGGCGAGTGAAGGTGCTTAGCTGCACTACCGACTCGTGCGCCGTGCCTTCGAACATGCGACCGCCGATCGAGGAGTACTCGCCCTCGGTGTTCTCGCGCACCACCCAGTAATCGATGTCGCCGACCTTGCGATTGGCCAGCGGGGACTGGATTCCCGGCATCAGCCGCGCCGGCCGCAGGTTGACGTAGAGATCGAATTGACGCCGCATCGGTATCAACATTTCCCACAGCGACAAGTGGTCGGGCACCCCGGGGAAGCCGCAGGCGCCGAAATAGATTGCCGCGTGATGCGCGATGGTGTCCAGTGCATCCTCTGGCATCATGCGCCCGTGCTTGGCCCGGTATTCGCAACTCCAGGGGTATTCGTCCCACTTGAAACCGATGCCGTATTTGCGTCCGGCGGCCTCGATCACGCGGATGCCCTCGGGCATGACTTCCTTGCCGATTCCGTCGCCGGGAATGACCGCTATCTGGTAGACCTTGGTCACGTCGAAAGTCCCCTTGTACCCGTTTAACGCTATTTCTTATCGTCGATCCTTCCGATGCGGCGCACCGCGGCGGCGAGCATTTTCGCGTCGCGGTCCCAGAACTTCTGGAATTCCGGCGCATCGAGGTAGCTGATAGGCGTCCGAATTTTCGCCATTGCGTTCTTGAAGTCCGGATCGTCCACCGCGGCGCGCACCGCGTTGCGAAGCGCGGTC
>JACQTO010000253.1 GCA_016210745.1 Betaproteobacteria bacterium | reverse complement strand
GCCGATAGTCCGGTTCGGAATCCTCCGAGCCGGTTCATTGACCCCAGCGGGGATGTTGCAGCCCCGTACCGGGGTCTGCCGTCTCCGTTTTTCTTTTTGGAGTATTCATCATGAAAAGCGGACGTTCTCTCGTTAATCTGGCGCAGGAACTCGAACGGCAGCTCACGACCAAGCAGGATCTGATCGTGCCGTCGTCACTTCTGCGGTGCCACACCGACGAAGCCGGCAGTTGCAGGATGATGATCGATGCAAAGGACGGTGTAGGGGAGTACGGCATCACCAACCTTGCACGCCATCAACTGGCCGACAAGTTGAAAATTCCGTTCACGTACTTTGAACGTATGCGATCGGAGCAACCGGCTCTCCTTGACCGTAACGTCAATACGTGGCTTCAGACCGACGGTGACCGGAGGATGATTCGTACGCTTGACGGGCAGGTGCGCGCGGTGCTGTCCGACCGCTACCGCCGCCTGGACAACTACGATTTGGCGGAGAACGTTCTGCCGATTCTGCAACGTCTTCCGGATGCGCGCTTCGAGTCGGTCGAGTTGACCGAGACGAAAATGTACCTCAAGGTCGTCACGCCGCGCGTCGAGTGCGAAATCGTACCGGGCGATGTGGTCCAAGCGGGTATCGTCATCTCCAACTCGGAAGTGGGCTGCGGTTTGCTGTCGGTTCAGCCCCTGGTGTACCGTTTGGTTTGCCGCAACGGGCTGATTGCGTCAGACCGCGCGTTACGTAAGACGCACCTCGGACGCATCCTGCAACCGGAAGAGGAGGCGATCACCGTCTTCAGGGACGATACGATCGCCGCTGACGACAAGGCGTTCTTCCTGAAGGTGCGGGACGTGGTCGAGGCGGCGGTTTCCGAGACGACGTTCCGTCAGGTTGCGCAGAAGATGCAGAAGACGCTCGGGATCAAGCTCACCGGCGATCCCGTTAAGACCGTCGAGGTACTCGGCAACCGCTACGCGTTCAACGAGCCCGAGCGTGCGGGCGTGCTGCGTCAGCTCATTGCCGAAGGCAATCTGTCAGCCTATGGTTTGGTCAACGCCGTCACGCACTATTCGCAAGACGTAGAAGATTACGATCGGGCGACGGAGTTCGAAGCGCTGGGCGGAAAGTTGATCGAGCTTACCTCCAGTGACTGGAAGGAGATGGCGGAAGCAGCCTGAGATTGAAATAAACAGACGTCGGTAACGGGCGCTGCAGGGATGTTTCAGCCTAATATGGAAAGTCGATCGTTGGTGCGGCCGTAAAGGCCGCACCAAATTCCTCTTCAGCGCTTAGAAATACATCTGCATAAGGGCATAAGCATTTCCGGTGCGTGAAGATGATAGAAGGCTGGAAGGCCGCGGTATGATGGCCGTTGAATTCCGGAACGCATCTTGGTGAACCGACCGAAACCGCGATTCGACGCTCGCCTACGAGCGTGAGCGCGGCTTGGTTAATGTCGTAGTGGACGGTCCTCAGGGCTTTGGCACCAGCGTACCTGCCGTCTGGGAAGTGACCTCCCCAGGGCTCGCAGACCCTCATTAAATTCTTGAAACACTGATCAGCGAAGTCCGGAAGGATAAAAAACCTTCCATCCCGAATGGTATTTGGGCGATTGCATGCGGTTGCCAAGATAGAAATCGAACCTCAAACCCATTTCCTTGAAGACATCCAACTCCGCGGCAGCTATCCCGGTTTTTTCCAGATAGAAACCCAGTGCCTGGTGATAGGGATATAGGTGATCCAGCTTCTTGAGGATCGCGGCAATTTTTGGAATAGACAGCTTCGTGCGAGCTTTTCTGAAAGCACAGAGCACTTCCTGGTGACCGCCGGCGTACACCGGTCGCACTGCAATATCGACGAGAGTACGATCAAGGCCGGTCAGCTTTATCGTGTGCCCGGCCAGGCTTGTTTCATAGACTTCATAGTTGCCACTATGCTTGCCATTAACGAGAATAAAGCTATCGTCTTTATGTTTGTAGACGTACTGCGTCGTGCGCGGAGCGTTCTTGAACGCGCGATCTATCGCTTCCTGCGTAAGAGAGCTTTCTTGACGCGCTTTTGGAGATTGCTCCTTGTTGACGTAAATGTGATTGGGTTTGTAGTTGGTCAATTTGTGCAGGCGAGCAGCAGTGCCGTGGGAAAGGTAACTGTTCTTGCGCAAAGACAAGGCAATATCGATCCCGGTAGCATCTTTCCAGACGTAACGCGGAAAGATTCGATAGCCCGAGGACGTGGAGGTAGGCTCCACGTCGACGTGGCTTATCTGACCACTCGATATGAGTATTTCGAGGAAAGCCTCGAAAGAGATGGTTAGCGCCGGCCGCAGAAAGCGATCGTTCTGCGTGCCCAGAAGTTTGTGCAGTTCGTTGGGCGCAAAAGCCCGCCGTCCTGCGTGGTTGACGATGCGGGTAGCCGTTTTGATCCATGCTTTGGGATTGGGTGTGTGCATTACATTCGGAGGCATGTCTGACTTTTAGTGTTGGTATATATACCTACACTAAAAGTCAGACATGCCTCGCAATTGGATTATTTTGGCAGCCCCCGGGCGTATTCCATGGGCTCTGGTTAGGTATATATACCTAACCAGAGCCCATGGAATACTAGACTAATCCAGCCTTTTGGAAACCGTTGGTTCATCTCCGAAATACGGTATAATAATACCCTAATTACTAATGACTTTCTTAACGCAATTAGGATTCTATTTGACCGAAATATCCGCTGTTTTTCGGACAAATAGAATGCCTTAGAATGCTCAAATGCCGCGGGCCCCAAGCAAATCCAGCACCGACACCAAGATTGCCAGGCGTATTCGCCACAGCCGAAGGGGCACTGTCTTTACCCCCGCCCTTTTCGCCAAACTTGGTAGCCGTGCCGCCATAGACAAAGCATTGCAGCGTCTCGTTGCATCGGGCCAAATACGCCGGCTTTCACGGGGGCTCTATGACAAGCCACGGCACGACGAGGTTCTGGGTACCCTCTGGCCAAGCATCGATATGGTTGTGAAAGCTATCGTTGGAAAGGACAAGATCCGTATCCAGCCTGCCGGCATCTACGCAGCAAATCTCCTTGGTTTATCGGAACAGGTCCCAGCAAAAATCGTCTATCTAACTGATGGGACCAGTAGGTCCATACACGCTGGCCCGATGCGGATAGTCCTGAAACACACATCCCCTCGAGATATGGCCGCCTCAAAACGGACGAGCGGCACCGTTATTCAGGCATTGAAGAGCCTCGGTCCACGGCATATCACGCCGGAGCGCCTCGAACATCTCCGGAGAACAATCCCGCTACCCAAAAGACAGGAGTTGCTGGATGATCTGCACTTGGCGCCGTCCTGGATGAGGCCGATGCTGCTGGACCTGGCACGCAACCCTGCGTCCCCCGAAACGACAATCGGTCCGAATCGCAGGGCGAGATAGATGCCCGCAAGATTTCTCGAGCTCGAACCCGATCGTCGGGCTCTTGCATTTGAGCAGGCGGGTACCCAGCGAGGTGTGCATCCCGGCATTGTCGAGAAGGATTTTTGGGTGACATGGCTCCTTAAAATCCTTTTCTCCCACGGCGAATTGGGGCCACACCTCGTATTCAAGGGTGGAACGTGCCTGTCCAAGGTCTTCGGGGTCATCGACCGCTTTTCCGAGGATCTGGACATTTCGGTCGCCCCCGAGCTTGTCGGATACGATACGACGAAAATCAAGGCTCTCACCAGCCGTAGCAAACGCGATCAAGCCATGCGTCAGATGCAGGATAACTGCATCGATAAAGCTCGCAGCACGATTGTACCGATGATGGAAGCGGCTGCGGTCGAACTCCTAGGCCGCCCCAAAAGCTCATGGATCACGTTCGAGGTGGATCCTCAATCGCAATCGCCCACGTTGCTCTTTCACTATCCCACCCACACCGCGGGCTTGGATTATATTCGGCGCGCAGTAAAGGTGGAGCTGGGTTCCCTCACCGATCAGGAGCCGACGCGCCGTGCGCCGGTTCGCCCATGGATCGCAGACGCATATCCGCAGCTTTTCCCGGACTGGATGTGCGAAGTAACAGCCCTCGAGCTTTCCCGCTCGTTCTGGGAAAAAGCGACTATTCTGCATTCGGAGTTCTTTCGCCCAGCCGATCAAGCTACCCCGGACCGCTACGCACGGCACTATTCCGATGTTGCGCGCCTGCTCGTGTTGCCCGACGCAGCCGCCTTCCTGCAGGACAGAGAGAGATGCGCACGCGTGGCCCAGTGGAAGGCCCTGTTCTACGCGCGCGCGTGGGCTCGCTACGACCTCGCATGCCACGGTTCGTTCCATCTCGTGCCGGCTGATGCACGGAAGGCCGCGCTCCAGGCCGACTACGAGACGATGCAACCAATGTTTCTGACTCAGCCCCCACCCTTCAAGGAAGTCTTGGAGCGACTTGCATCCGCAGAAGAGAACATCAACGGGCAGCGCTGACCGCCGGAGAATCGGCAACTCACAGGTATTTCTTGCACGCCAGGATGGCAACAACCAGCGAGACCGGGATCCAAAACCATCCAGCGCCAACTCATGTTTTCCGGGGGCGGACACTGGCAATCCTGAGCCTGTGTGATGATATCAACACATTGCCAGCGGCAGCTTCGCCGATCTACCGCCACTGGGCCATTCGTTTAGAGCGTCCGCTGTGCCTCGTTAGGCAGACGCTGGCCAGCATCGTTATCTGGGTTCGCTACACATGGCCGGGGCCGGCCTATCGGCAGGGATTGGCAAAGCGGTCGCAGCCAAGGATGGGCTTGGCTGCGACCGCCAAGCTAAGACTCTCTATATTATGTAGAGTTCTGCACAATAGCCGGTTGTGACAATTCGAGTTCTGTGGAAGCCGGCATTGGTGGAAGCTTGGTGCCAGGGCTTTACGAATGCGCTGCGGTGTGCACCTTGAAAGAAGCGGCACTTTCCAGTGGGTGCAAGCCTCACCCGGCGAAATGCTCCAGTCGGAAGTAACCGGAGCAGTTATGGAGGTAACGAAATGGCTGAAGCCTTCGGATAGCCCATGCATCTATCCAATATAGTTTCGTCACGGTCGATATCGTGGGCTGAACTCGGAGCGGTCCATGCGAACAGTGGCAGCGTGGCACACTGCGAACGTTTTCCTGTCGAGCTTCAAGTCGCTTTTCGAGGAACACATGAAGATCTTCGTCAGTTCACTGATCGCCGGCTTTGAACCGCTGCGCTCGGCCGCGCGCTCGGCGATACAGTTGCTGCGACACGAGCCGGTCATGGCGGAGGATTTTGGCGCGCGCGCCACGTCCCCGCAGCTCGCCTGCCTCCAAGGCGTGCGAGATTCCGACCTAGTTGTATTGATCCTTGGCGATCGTTACGGCAACGTCCAGGGCACGTCCGGGGTGTCGCCAACCCACGAGGAATACTTGGAGGCGCGTGGAAAGAAGCCAGTTTTGATGTTCGTACAGGAGGGTGTGGAGTGCGACGAACAGCAGGCGAAGTTCGTATCGCAGGCGCAATCATGGCAGCAGGGGCACTTTCGGGCCGGCTTCAAAACGGCCGATGAGCTGAAAGACCTCGTGACGCGCGCCGTACACGACTACCAACTCGCCAATGCGGCCGGCCCTCTCGATGCTGCGGCGCTATCGAAAACTGCCGCCGAGCTTCTGCCAGAGGCGCGCCGAAATAGCTACTCAGGCTCCCCGATGCTGCACGTGGCGATCGTCGGCGGGCCCTTCCAACGCATTCTCCGGCCGGCGGAGCTAGAGGCGCCTGCGCTAGCCGATAGCTTGCATCAGCAGGCTCTGTTTGGCGAGGCCAGGCTGTTCACGCGATCGAAAGGGATCAACAGCGGCATCGAAGGCTCGGCGCTATTTTTGGAGCAGGAGCGCGGCGCGAGGATCCAGCTCGATGAGCGCGGCGCGCTCCTGCTCCGGCTGCCATTGGAGCACGCCGAGAATGGTCCCCGCCACGGTTTCGGGATGTTCGCCCTGATCGAGGACGACGTAATTCAAGGGCTCCGCTTGACCATCGCATACGGCGCATCGACGCTCGATCGCATCGATTCGACTCAGCGCCTCACACATATCGCGCTGGCGGCGCGCATCGAGGCGAGCGAGCACCTTGGGTGGCGGACGCAAGCCGAGCAAGATGCCAGCCCGAACTCGGGAACCATGAGGATGGGCGGGGCGCAGGAACAGCCGCCGGCGGAGGTCGTTCGACCGCGTGCCGCGTTACGGTTCGAAGCGCATGTCTTGGCCGAGGATCTGATGGTTTCGCTCAGGCGCCAGTGGAAAAATTAACTGTGCTCAGGACTATGGACTTGGCGGCACAATTGCGTTCACTGCCGTAACCGCAAGTGAGCCTCGATGGCACTTTTTTTGACGTCATCATCACATCAAGCGATCTCAATCCAGGCCACCAAGCTGGCTTCGTAGGTTGCCCCTCGCGCACGAGCCACATCCGCAGAGCTTCCTACCGATCATCTCAGCGACCTGCGTAAACTCCGGGACTACACAAACGCGGCCATTGCACTTGGTGTTTCCTTGTCCAAGCTTCGGCGCTACGATGAAGCCGAAGCGGCGCTTCGGTCGGCGGCGAACACTCAGCCCGGCAACGCGCTCATCAAGCAGAATTTGGCCGCGACGCTCGCCCGCGCCGGCAAACCGCTCGCAGCGCTGCCCTTCTTCCGCCAGGCCGCTTCATTGGCACGGAACAATCCGGCTGCACTAATGGGGCTTGCCCAATGCCTGGATGAGATCGGCGGCGAGCATCGAAAGGAAGCGCTCAAGGTCTATCGGAAGGTAGCCAAGCGCTTTCCCGATACCGACATGGCCGAGGCGGCCAAGAGGGTCCTGAATCAGAAGGCACGCGACGATCTTCGCGGTGTCGTCAAGGATGGCATTCGACCCGATGCCGTGGAATACATGATCGCTGCCATGAAGCGGTTTTCCGAGCTGCCTAGAGAACAGGTGGGCCAGATTGTCCTCGAAATCGCGATTCGGGGAGCAGGGCCTGGCGATCAACGATCCGTCAAAGCGGTACAGCCTAAAGACGCTCGATGGCGAGTTTTCCGGCCTGCAATTGCTGTCGTACATGCACGTCGGCGCGAAGCTGTTTAGTCCCGAGGCGGATACGAGCAGCGGCCTTGATCGCGAATACGAGGTTGCGAAGGGTATGACGGACTGATGCAACCGGAAGCTCCGATCAGCAACCCGCCCCAAGCCTATCTGGAAATCATCCTGCCGCTGATTGACGCAGCGCGTGGTTTCATGGAAAGCAGGGAGTCTCTGATTCCCGTGGCGTTTGCCGGCAATTTGAAAACGCAGAAAACGCTGCCGGTGATGTTGAAGAGCGGATCCGGCGAAATCAAAGACGAATCTGCTGCCGCTATAAGACACGCGGCAACAATGCTCGAGGCGGACTTTGTTTTCGTCGCCATGGAAGCCTGGAGTTTGCGCCCGGACAAACTGCACCGGGTAGATGAGATACTCGACAAGTACGGCTCCATCGGCAATAGTCCGTACGCGATTGATGTCATCTCGATGTCGCTGGAGACGCGACACGGCATGTGGGTCGCGCAGTTGCCGATCAAGCCGAAAGCCCACAGCAAGAAGAAGCGCACGTTCGGCCAGCCCGAGTTCCGGTTTTCACCAAGGCTAAAGGTCGGTTCGTGGACCTGCTGCCGACAAAGGACGACGGACCGCAAACCCTGCATTAGTCGATTCAGCCTGGTCAGCGTGTGCGGACGCCGGCCCGTTCACACAAGCGCCCGCATCTGCATGATGCCGGCCATGGACGGCGGCTTTAACCGGAGGTGTCCCGGGCGCACCGCGAAATGTTAGACATGCCCTATCGCTGGCTTTGCTCACACGCCACTGCGAATGGCACGCAACATGGCGTCGCTCATTTCATCCAGCGCATCGCAAACATAGGCTGCTCCAAACTCTTCAAGCCAAGCGCGCTCCGCGGCGCTTTCCGAGGTGGCGACGATGGCGATGCGCGGATTGATCGCGCGAGCTGCGATGCAGGCACGCATCTTCGCTGCGAGCGACGTGCTGGTCACGACCAGGACGCGCGCGTCCGCCACGCCGCTTTTGCGCAAGACCTTCTCGTCGCCCGGATCGCCGGCTACGGTCGCGACGCCACGGCAGCGAAACTCCTCCAGCGCTTCGTCCCGGTCGTCGATGATGCACACCTGCACGCCGCTCGCGGTGCAGCGCCGCGCCAGCCGCTGCCCCAGCTCGCCCAGGCCGGTGACGATGACGGGAATTGCACGGGCGCGGCCGTCCGATGCGTGTTCCGATGCGGCCTCCGTTTGCGCTTCGTCGGCAACGGCCGGCCCGAGTCGCCGTTCCAGCGCGTGAGCCGCGCGGAAAAGCAGGGGGTTCACGGCGATCGACACCAGGGCCGCGGCGATCAGCGCATCCATGCCTTCGGGCGGAAGTATCTTCAGCGATGAGCCGAGCGCGGCGAGGATGAAGGAGAATTCACCGATTTGCGCGAGACCCACGGCAACGGTTAGCGCCGTGCGCGTGGTATCGCGCAGGATCATCACGATAGCGAGCGCTACCAGCGGCTTGACCAGCAGCACTATGGCGAGCGCCGCCAGTACCATAAGCGGTTGGGAGAGCACGAACTCGGGATTGAACAACATACCGACGGACACGAAGAACAGGGCCGAGAATACGTCGCGGAACGGCGTCATATCGGCCGCGGCCTGTGCGCCGAAGCGCGACTGTCCAACCACTAGGCCGGCGAAGAACGCGCCCAGTGCCACTGAAATGTTAAACACCTCTGAGGCGAGGATAGCGATGCCCAGGGCGATGACGAAGACCATCAGCGTGAACAGCTCGGCCGAGCGCGTCCTCGCGATGCGTTCCATGATGGGCGCCACCAGGCGGGTCCCCAGTGCCCAAACGATGGCGGCGAACACGGCCACCTTGCCAATTGCAAGCCCGAGCGTGAAGCTCGCAGCCGGCACGTTCGTGTGCTCAGCGGCCAGCACCGGCAGGATCACCAGGGCGACCACGGTGAACAGGTCTTCTACAATCAGCCAGCCGACCGCCACGTGGCCGTCGCGCGTGCTCAGGCGGTCCTGTTCGACGAGCATGCGCATCAGCACCACGGTGCTGGCGACCGCAAGCGCCATTCCGAACACCATGCCCGCGACGTGGCTCCATCCGAACGCCCGTGCCGCGGCCCAGCCGATCGCGCCTGCGATTGCGCTTTGTCCGATCGCTCCCGGCACTGCGATGCGCCATACGCGCAGCAGCTGCTCCGGATGGAAGTGCATGCCCACGCCGAACATCAGCAGGATGACGCCGATCTCCGCCATTTGCGAGGCGAGCTGGGCGTCGGCAACGAACCCCGGCGTCTGCGGGCCGACGACCACGCCCGCCAGCAGGTAGCCCACAAGGGTCGAAAGCCCGAGGCGTTGAGTCGCCCAGCCGAAAGCGAGCGCAACCCCGAGTGCGCCGGCAAGCGTAACGATTACGGAAACGTCATGCACGGGCTGATTATACGGAGGCGCCGGCGTTTGAAGACGCGCCCGTTTCTGCTCCCCCAGAATGTGCGGCTATTGCGAGGCGACTATCGGCAACTACTACGCATCGGGGCGGTGCGCAAGCGAGCAAGTACGCCCCATGCTGAATGCACTCGTTGCGTGCCTGCATCCTGAGGGCGGGCGCCGGCAGCGTTAGCACTGCTAACAGCCACATCGCCCCACATCTACAGTAATTCCGACCGACCGTGTCAGCGGCCTACGTAAACTCCAGTTATTTCCGGACGCTCATGCCCGAGCTCGCTGCTGATCGTGAGCCGCGCCTCTCGATCGATTTCCTTCTGCGCCGGTGTCAAGTCCTTCGAGCGCGGGCCGCCAGCGGCCGGCGCGGCCCAGCCAGTGAGTTCGCGGTAGCGCGATTGCGCATACTGGTGGCGGTGTCCGTGAACACGGTGACAGCCCGCGTTGGCGCACTGGTACTCGAAGCGCCGGAGCTGCTCCACGTAGCGCATGTCAGCCGGAATGAGGCTGCCCCTGCCGGCGAAGCGTTTGGCTTCGTCGAGCAGCCGGCGCTGCTCCTCATTGCGGATGGGAATTTCCCGCTCGCGCCCGCCTTTGGTCCAGGTGTCCTTCAGAACGAGCGTGTCGCCG
>JACQTO010000252.1 GCA_016210745.1 Betaproteobacteria bacterium | reverse complement strand
TTCCTGGAAGTGCTGGATCAGCACAAGGAATTAAGGCGCGTGAAAGACGAGGTTAACGCCAAGTTCGAAATATCCGCCATTCATATCAAGGTGCAGGCCGAGAAAGGGCCGGCGCTTCTATTCGAGAACGTCAAGGGTTCGAAGATTCCGGTCCTCGTCAACTTGCTGGCGACTCGGCGCCGGCTCGCACTGGCCCTGGGGCTGCCCGCCGACATCGATAATGCCGCCTTGAACGCGACGCTCGCCGAGCGGATGAAGAAACCCCTACCGCCCGAGGTCGTCTCCACCGGGGCGTGCAAGGAGCAAATCCTAGGGGCCTCCGAGGTCGACCTCACCAGCTACCCGATCATGACGATGCACGAGAAGGACGCCGGTCCCTACATTACCGGGGCCTTCATTGTGGCCAAGAACCCGGAGACCGGCATTCAGAACCTCTCCTACCATCGGCTGCTCCTGCGCGGCAAGAACAAACTCGGAATCCTGATGGAACCGCGGCATCTGTGGGAATGCTACCGAATCGCCGACGCCAGGAATGAACCGCTCAAGATAGCCATCGTGCTGGGCTACCACCCCATGCTTGGTATTGCAGCTTCGACGGGAATGCCGCTTGGGAGCGACGAGTATGCGCTGGCCGGCGCGATGGGCGGGGCGCCTGTCAAGCTGGTCAAGGCGGACGATTCCGACCTCATGGTCCCAGCCGACGCTGAGATGGTGCTCGAAGGCGTGATACTGCCCAAAATAAGGGAGACGGAGGCCCCCTACGGCGAATACACCGGCTACTATGGGACCGTCGGCGAGCGGCCCATAGTCGAGGTCAAGAAGATCACCCAGAGAAAAGACCCGATCTACTATTCGATCACGGCCAAGACTTCGGAGGTGGGCTACTACTTCCTCGCCAAGACCATAAGAACGCAGGAAGAGATCAAGGCCGTTGTTCCTTCGGTGCAGGCCGCCAATTTCCTGCAGACGTTCACCTTCGTGCTGTCCTTGAAGAAGATTCGGGAAGGCGACCCGCGGAAAGCGATGCTTGCAGCAATCAATGCCAATGACAGCGTCAAGATCTGTATCGCCGTCGACGACGACATCAACACCAAGAACGCTGATGACGTCCTTTGGGCGATCGCCACGCGCTGCGATCCGGCGAGCGGGACGTTCATCATTCCCAACACCTACGGCCAGGGACTGGATCCTTCGGCACACGGCGAAGACGAAAACAGGGTATGGAGCATCATGTGCATCGATGCCACCAAACCCCTGGGCAGGCCTTTCGCCGAACGCACCTACATGCCGACCCTCAAAGACGTCGAGCGCATGAAGCGCGAGGGGTCGCTGTAGGAAGCAGTCAAAAGCAAAAGGCACCGGGCCCGAAATTTACCTTGGTGGCCTCGTTGCCCGGCGGCGCCTCCCTCCCTGTGCCGCGGCGCTCCGCGCTGCCCTCGCCAACGGCGAAGCCCAGATAGAGCACCTGGTCTTCACCGCCGGCTCGGCGCGGCCCTTAATGGGAGGGAGGCACCACCGGGCAACGAGGCCAACCACGCTATTTTGGCGTTGGCCTTTCCCTTCCATTAGCACCTAAGCTTCGCTCTTCGCTGTCGCAAGCTTGCGCAGTTCGACCTTCAGCACTTTGCCGAGCGAATTGCGCGGCAAGGTGTCGACGAAATGTACGTGTTTGGGCTTCTTGTAGCTCGCGATCCGCGACTTGCAGTGCTCGATCAATGCTTCGGCGGTGAGCTTCTGGCCGGGATGCAGTTCGACGAACGCGGCGACCGCCTCGCCGTACACCTCATCGGCTACGCCGACCACGGCCACGTCGGCGACCGCGGGGAGTTCGAGCAGCGCGTGCTCGACCTCCTTGGTGTACACGTTGTAGCCGCCGCTCAGCACCATGTCCTTCTTGCGGTCGACGATATACAGGTAGCCATCGGCGTCCATGCGGGCCATGTCACCGGTGCGAACCCAGCCATCGACGATGGTCGCCGCGGTTTCTTCGGTCCGGTTGTAGTAGCCGCGCATGGTGGTGAAGCTGCCGGGGACTCCGGTCCGAACCAGCATTTCGCCGGGTTCGCCCGTCGCCACCGTCTTGCCCGCATCGTCGACCAGCTTGACCTGGATGCCGGGAGTGGGGCGGCCGACCGACGCAGGATGCGTGAACTGCTCTTCGTGGCTGAGGCTGGTTACCGATCCGACTTCGGTCATCGCGAAGTACGAACACAGCCGCACGTGCGGCAGCAGTTCGAACACCTGGCGCTTGAGTTCGACCGGAAACGCCTCGCCCGTCACGATGATATGGCGCAGGCTGGCGCAGCGCCCCGGGTCCTTTTGCAGGAGCGGGAGCAGCATGCGCGCGACGGTGGTCACCATTCCGAGTGCCGTGATGCGTTCGCGCTCCACCAATTCGATCGTTCTTTCCGCGTTGAAGCGGTCCATGAGCACCAGGGTGGCGCCCATGCAAACGGTATTCAGCATGCGGCCAAGCCCGGTGCGGTGCGCCAGCGGCGTCGTCACCAGAAAACGGTCCTCCGCCGTAATGCCCCAGTCGAACGCATTTAGGAATCCGTTTTGAATGATGCAATTGGCCTGGGTTATCAGCGCACCCTTCGGTTTCCCGGTGGTGCCCGATGTGTACAGGATCATGCAGTCCTGTGCCGAAAGCGGGACTTCGGGCAATGGCTCGCCGCTCGGCTTGCGAAGTTCGTCGTATGCGAGCGCGCCCTCGACGGTATCACCCACGACGACGCGCTTGACCGCGCCGAGTTCGGCGTCGACCTGCCGCAGCGCGTCCCGGGTGTTGGAATGAAATGCGATGACCGAGGGCTGGCTGTCCTGCGCGAAGTAAGCCAGTTCTTTCGGCGTCAGGCGCATGTTCACGGGCACCGAAATCGCGCCCAGCGCGGACGCCGCCAACAGCAGTTCCACGAATTCGATGCCGTTCGGCAAATACACGAGCATGCGGTCTCCGGGACCGACGCCGCAGCGGCGAAGCCCGCTGGCAAGCGCCTGCGTAGAGGTCAGCAGCTCCGCAAAATTCAGCCGCCGCTCGCCGGCGACCAAGACGGTTTTGTCGGGCGTGCGCTGCGCATGTGCAGCAAGGAAATCTTCAAGTCGCATCTATGCCTCTGTTGAGATTTGTGACAGTGCGTCACAAGCC
>JACQTO010000259.1 GCA_016210745.1 Betaproteobacteria bacterium | reverse complement strand
CGTGGGCGGGTTCGTGAAAAGTTATCAGATCACGGTCGACCCTCGGCGCCTGCAGGCCTACGGCATTACGATGAAAAAGATCACCGAAGTCATCGCCATGAGCAACAGCGACGATGGCGGCCGCGCGATAGAAATGGCGGAAACCGAATACATGGTTCGCGGAAAAGGCTACCTGCGCGGCGTCAGCGACCTCGAGTACCTCGTCGTCAATGCGATGGGCGGCACGCCGGTTTTGCTGCGTGACGTTGCCCGCGTGGAGCTGGTACCCGACGAGCGTCGCGGCATCGCCGAATTCAATGGAGAAGGGGAAGTGGTCGGCGGGATCGCGACGGCACGCTACGGCGAGAACGCCCTGGACGTGATCCACAACGTCAAGGCAAAAATGGAGGAAATCGCGTCGGGCCTTCCGGAAGGCGTTTCGATGCAAACGGTCTATGACCGTTCCGAGCTGATCCACCGGGCGATCAAGAACCTTCGCGGCACGCTGATCGAGGAAAGCGTCATCGTGGCCTTGGTGTGCGTTGTTTTCCTCATGCACGCGCGCAGTGCACTGGTGGCGATCATCATGCTGCCGATCGGCGTGCTGATTGCTTTCATCGCGATGGCACTCCTCGGCCTCAATTCGAACCTCATGAGCTTGGGGGGCATTGCCATCGCCATCGGAGCGATGGTGGATGCCGCGATCGTCATGATCGAGAACGCGCACAAACATCTCGAGCGACTCGAGCCCGGCGCGCCTCGTCTGGAGGCGATCATCGCGGCGTGCCGCGAGGTCGGCCCGGCGTTGTTCTTCTGCCTCCTGATCATCACCGTTTCGTTCCTGCCGGTGTTTACATTGGAGGCGCAGGACGGGCGCATGTTCCAGCCGCTCGCCTATACAAAAACCTTTTCCATGGCGGGTGCCGCTCTGCTGTCCATCACGCTCGTTCCCGTATTGATGCTGCTTTTTATCCGAGGGCGCATTCCGCAGGAACAGAAGAATCCCATCGTCCGGGTCCTGATCTGGTGCTACCGGCCGGTGATCGCCTGGGTGATGCGCTGGAAAATGCTCACCATCGCCGCGGCGATTGTCGTGCTCGGGGCCACGGTCTATCCGGCCCTCAGACTGGGTACCGAGTTCATGCCGACTCTGAATGAAGGCACGCTGCTTTACATGCCGGCGACATTGCCGAGCATTTCGGTCACCAAGGCCGCGGAACTTCTCCAGACGCAGGACAAGATCATCAAGGGCTTTCCTGAGGTGGATTCCGTGTTCGGCAAGGCTGGACGCGCCAATACCGCGACCGACCCGGCGCCGATGGAGATGGCGGAGACGGTGATCAATCTCAAGCCGGAATCCGAGTGGCGAGCGGGCATGACCATGGACAAGCTGATCGCCGAGCTGGACAAAGCGGTGCAGATGCCCGGGGTCAGTAATTCCTGGACCATGCCGATCAAGGCGCGCCTCGACATGCTTTCGACGGGGATACGCACGCCGATCGGCATCAAGGTATTCGGCAAAGATCTGGAAGGCATGGAGAAAGTGGCCAAGGAGATCGAGGCCGTCGTCAAAAACGTCCCGGGAACCACCAGCGCGTTCGCGGAGCGGATCACCGGGGGCTATTACCTCGAAATTGAACCCGACCGGATGGCGCTTGCGCGCTACGGTCTGCCCATCGGCGACCTGCAGGAGGTCGTAATGACCGCGCTGGGCGGAGAAATGGTGACAACCACCGTGGAGGGGCGGGAGCGCTTTGGGGTCAGCGTCCGCTATCCCCGCGAGCTGCGCAGCGACCCGCGGTCGATCGCCACACAAATCCTGGTGCCGACCATGGACAAGGCCATGGTCCCGCTTGGCCAACTGGCACAGGTCAAAGTGGTCAAGGGGCCGCCGGGCATCCGCACCGAGAACGCACTGCTATCGGCGTACATCTTCGTCGACATCCGCGGCCGGGACATCGGCGGTTATGTCGCCGATGCGCAAAAAGCGGTGCGCGAGCAGGTGAAGTTCCCGCCCGGCTATTACGCTACCTGGAGCGGCCAGTTCGAATACATGGAGCGCGCGATCGAAAAGCTCAAGGTGGTGGTGCCGCTGACGATCCTCATCATCTTTGTCCTTCTGTTCTTGAACTTCAACCGCCTCACCGAAACGCTAATCGTGATGTCATCGGTGCCTTTTTCCCTGGTCGGAGGAATCTGGCTCATGTACCTGCTGGACTACAACATGAGTGTCGCGGTGGCGGTCGGCTTCATCGCCTTGGTCGGCGTGGCGGCGGAAACCGGCGTGGTGATGCTGATCTACCTCGATCACGCACTGAACGCGGTGACCGCGAAGCGCCAGGCGGCCGGCGAGCAGCTCACGATTCCGGACCTGTATGAAGCGGTGATGCAAGGCGCCGTGTACCGGGTGCGCCCGATAATGATGACCGTGGTGGCGATCACCGCCGGGCTGCTGCCGATCATGTGGGGCTCAGGAACCGGCTCTGAGGTCATGCGCCGGATTGCCGCCCCAATGGTCGGCGGAATGGTTTCGGCCACCATCCTGACGCTGATCGTCATCCCGGCGATTTACGCGCTGGTGAAGGAGTTCACGATTCGCAGGAAGGGCGGAGCGGCCGCGGTGGCGACATAGCGGCATGCGCCGCGCTGAAAATGGATAGGAGACCAGCATGGAGCTGAAGCTTGTAGTAGCCATCATCCCGCCTCTTTCGTTAGAGTCGGTCGAGAAGAAACTTCAGGAAATGGGCGTACGCGGCGTGACGGCGGTAAGGGCGAAAAGCTTTGGGGCGTATGCCAACTTCCTTGCGCGCGAATGGCTTGTGGATCAGGTTAAAATCGAAATTTACGCCGAGCAGAACAGGGCCGAGTCCATCGCGGCGGCCATATTGGATACGGCCCATACCGGATCCCCGGGCAATGGAATTGTGGCAATTCTTCCAGTGGAAAGGATCTTCAGCGTCAGGACGAAGTCTGGAGTGATACCCAACGCCCTGCGGCCTTCCGCGCCCCGGGAGTGATCAATATTCCCTGTGCCCACCCTAGCCGGCATAACCGCAACGAGTGAGGCTGATATCGCCTTTTATCAATCTCGTGTTTTCGCGCAGTTGCAAAGTTGCAATTTAATTTCAACAGTCCAAAGGAGATTCGCATGAAGCGCCTAAGCATCTTTATTGCAGCAATGTTAATTGCTTTGCCCGCCGCCGCCCAGACACATCAGGCAGCGGGTGTGGTGACCAAAGTGGACGAGGCCAAAAACTCGATCGAGATCAAGCACGAAGCGATCAAGAGTCTCAACTGGCCGGGGATGACGATGAGTTTCGAAGTCCGCGACAGGAAGCTGCTCTCCGTGGTTAAGCCCCAGCAGAAAGTTACCTTTGAGCTCGTCCAGGAGAAAGGCCGCTATGTCATCGTGGGAATCAAATAGGACCGTCTGTTCAGTGGGCCGTCAGCCGGCCGGGTCGATTGGGGTACGGGGCATGCCCTAAATTGATTTGGATCAAGGGGCGTCGCTCCACGCCGGTTAACCTAGTAACTTAGAAACCTGAGTTGGGATGATTTTCTCGTTCGGTGAATGCAATGCGGGCATCCAATTGGCGCTGAAAATGAAGACCGGCAGGATGCGTTGGTTGGTTGTTCTTTTCGCGGTAATGTTCCTTGCGAACAGCGCGGTTGCTGCTGCACGCGCCTGCCTCGTGGAGTTCGCCGGACCGGCGCACGGGGCGATTCAGCTGGCCGACGCTGCCGGACACGAGCATTTGTGTCCCGTATCGGACGACGCGGCGCGCTGCCTTACGCACTGCACGCAAAGTTACAAGAGCGACGAGCAGAAGTTGTTCTGGAGCGACGTTCCCGGGGTCGCAGTCGCTCCTGCGCCTGCTGTTCTGCGTGTCTGGTTCCGTCCTGGACCAGTAGTTACCCCTCCAGTCTCGTTACCGCCGATCGGACCGCCGCTGACGATCCTGTTCGGCAACCTTCGTATTTGATCCTTCCGTTTAGTCATACGGCGCCGTAGTTCCGGGTTGCGCATGACTCCTGCGTCAGGCAACTGGCGCAGTTCCGAGTGAATTCCATTCCGGTTTCGCGTGCGCACGGGGTCGTGCTCCGGCGCGAGTTCCCGGTCCAGGCTCGATACGGTTGGTAAGTTTACGAAAGGTGACGTTCAAATGAAATCAACACTGCGTTTCAAACTCCTGTCGAAGGGAGCGATTGTGCTGTTCGCTGCATCCTCGGTAAGCATCGCGATTGCGGGGGAACCACAGAAGGTCGACGTTTACAAGAGTCCTTCGTGCGGTTGTTGCACCCTGTGGGTGGACCACATGAAGAAAGCCGGATTTCGCGTAGAGATTCACGAAGCAAACAATGTCGCCCCATTCCGGCAACGCTTTGGGGTGCCCGATTCGATGGCGTCCTGCCATACGGCCGTGGTCGGCGGCTACGCGATCGAGGGGCACGTGCCGGCAGTCGACATCAAGCGGCTGCTGCGCGAGAAGCCGAAGGCGACGGGGATTGCCGTTCCGGGAATGGTCCAAGGTTCCCCGGGTATGGAGCAGGGCAGCGGCAAGGACCGGTACAACACGGTGCTCTTCACCAAGGATGGCCGGTCCACGATCTTCGCCGCGCACTGAGGCCTACCTGTTAATCACATCAAACGAATAGCTCTGTGGAGGCAAATACCATGGCAAAGTCCGCAACAGTCAAATCGAGTGTTTCCATGAATAAGTCAGCTGGGTCCGCGACCGTTAGATCGAGAGGTACTGGGACCGCATCGGCCGGACTCGCAGCCGCTGCAATCGGGTTTGTGAAGAGAAGGAAATTGGCTACGGCCGCGGGCCTTTTTGTTCTGGCCATTGGCGCCGTGATCATCACCGGGATCCCGAAGCCAGCACCGAACACTCCGGCGAACACTCCGGTGGCGGTTGAATCGCGCTCCAACGGGGCCTTTACCGTGAGCGAAACCAAATACGATTTCGGGAAGATTTCGATGGCGGCCGGGAAAGTCACCCACCGCTATCGCATCGCAAACGCCGGAGCCGACCCGATAGTGATTCGAAAACTCTATACCTCGTGCATGTGCACCACCGCAGCGCTGGTGAAAGGCGTCAGGAAATTCGACCCATACGGCATGCCCGGGCACGGCGCTATACCCACACTCAATGAATCGCTTGCTCCGAAGGAGGTAGCGCTAATCGAGGTGGTGTTCGACCCCGCCGCCCACGGGCCCGCCGGAGTCGGCCCGATCGAACGAGTCGTAACCGTGGAAAACAGCTCCGGGCAGCCGCTCGAACTCGCTTTCTCAGCCGTCGTGACGCCATAACACGTATGACCAAGAAACTTTCGCTTCTTGTCGCCTCCGCTCTGCTGCTGTTCGGGCTTGTCTGGTTTTTCAGAGCGGAGAACATCGGCACCGCGGCGCTGTGGAATCTTAGCGATGGCGGAAAATGGTTGCTGCCGCTTATCTCGGTGGCGGCGCTCATCGATAGCATCAATCCGTGCGCGTTTTCGATTCTCGTGCTCACGATCGCCTTTCTGTTGAGCATCGGCAAGATCCGATCCAGCGTGCTGGCCATCGGCAGCGCCTACATATTCGGGATTTTCTTCGTTTATCTGCTGATCGGTTTTGGACTGTTGCAGACCCTGCACATCTTCGATACTCCGCATTTCATGGCCAAGGTGGGCGCTTCGCTGCTGGTGGTTCTCGGCCTGATCAACGTGGCAAACGAAATATTTCCTGCATTTCCCTTCAAGCCCAGAATCCCGCAGGCGGCGCATCACAAGATCGCGGTGCTGATGGAGCAGGCGTCCGTTCCCACCGCGGTGGTGCTCGGTGCCTTGGTCGGCCTGTGCGAATTTCCCTGCACAGGCGGGCCATATCTGATGGTACTTGGCCTGTTGCACGATCGCGCAACCTATTTCACGGGCGTCGGGTATCTGTTTGTCTACAACCTCATCTTCATTCTGCCGTTGGTGCTTATCCTCCTTATCGCGAGCGACAAGGCGCTGCTGGGCAAAGTGCAGGACTGGCAGCAGAGCAACAGAACGATGATGCGGTGGGGCGGAGGCATCGCCATGATCTCGCTCGGTGGGATCATTTTCGCGGTCTAGCACCTATGACTGTTCTCCTCATCACTACCTTGTCGATATTGGCAATCGCCGCTCTGGCGTGGGCGGCGAACTCGGTGCTTCGCGTCCGCATGTGCCCGATTTGCCTCGGCGTTGGCGGCACTTGGCTGTGGGTGGTCGTCGCGCGTTCTTTGGGTTTTGCCGTCGATGCCTCGATGCTCCCGATACTCCTTGGCGGGTCGGTGGCGGGTCTCGCCTACCAGCTCGAAAAGCACTTGCCTCGGGGGCGCTCCTCGCTGCTCTGGAAGACGCTTTTCATTCCGATGGGCTTCATCGCGGCTTACGGACTCGCGCTGCCGGACTGGATCGTATTCTGGGCGGCGACGGTTGCGCTTCTTCTATTGACGGCCATTTTCTTCCTGTTGCCGCAGGTTCAGACAAAGGACAGCACCGCCATCGAAAAGCTGGAGCAGCAGATGAAAAAGTGTTGTTGAGCAGGCACGACACGCAATACGAGGGCGCTGATACTGCGCTTGCATCGGACAGAAATCGAGACAGCAGGAGATCGCATGAGCAATAGTTGCTTCAATTGTTTGCCGCCGCCCGGCGCCGGGCCGGCGGCGCATGGTGAAAGGGGGTGGACGGTATGACTGACGATGTCCTGATGAATGCGGCGCGCGCGCCGGGCAAGGGACTGCGCCTCGTGGGTTACGTACCCCTGTTCGTTTTTCTGGTGATGGGGGTATTCCTCGGCATTGGCCTCACCTTGAACCCGAGGGAAGTGCCTTCGCCGCTTATCGGCAAACCGGTGCCTGAATTCAGCCTGCCGCCGGTCAAGGGCCGGGCGCTGGGACTGGCCAGCGCCGACCTTAAGGGCGAGGTATCACTCGTCAACGTGTTTGCTTCCTGGTGCGTCGCCTGTCGCGAAGAGCATCCTATTCTGATGCAGTTGAGCAGATCGGGCACCGTGCCGATTCACGGCCTCAACTACAAGGACAAGCCGAACGACGCGGAGGCTTGGCTGAACGAACTCGGGGACCCCTATAAGCGCACGGGCGCCGACATTTCCGGGCGCGTGGCAATCGATTGGGGCGTCTACGGCGTGCCCGAGACCTTCGTGATCGACCGTAACGGATACATCGCCCATAAGCATATCGGTCCGATATCACCGAAGGCGCTGAACGAAACGATCCTTCCATTGATCAAGAAACTGCAGCAATGAGATTCCACATTTGCATTGCCGCATCCGTCGCCGTTGTTGCGCGGCCCCGCCAGATAGGCCTCGACAGGGCGTTGCCCGTGCATGAATGAAATATCGGCAATTGCGCTGGTGACGGCATTCGGCGCGGGAATCATCTCGTTCCTGTCCCCGTGCGTGCTGCCGTTGGTGCCCGGATACGTGTCCTATGTGGCCGGCGATAACCTCGCGCGTGGCACTCACGCGGATGGCCGCGCCAGTCGATTGTCTGCACTGGGATTGAGCCTGTGTTTCGTCGCCGGGTTCTCGACGGTATTCATCGCGCTTGGCGCGAGCGCTTCTTTGCTGGGCCAGCTGCTGCTGCGCTACACGTACGAGGCGAACATCGTCGGCGGCATCATCGTGATCCTCTTCGGCCTGTCCATCGCCGGAGCACTGAAGCTGCCCTGGTTGCAGCGCGACCATCGCTTTCACGTAGATATCAAAGGCGGCCGCCCGCTCGGGGCCTATTTGATCGGGCTGGCGTTTGCGTTTGGCTGGGCCCCGTGTATTGGGCCGGTGCTGGGTGCAATACTCACCGTCGGCGCGGTGGCGGCCACGGTAGCGACCGGTGTTGCGCTGCTTGGGGCCTACTCGCTCGGTCTGGGAATTCCTTTCCTGGCGACAGCCGTATTCACCGACAGGCTCGTGAAGCGGTTGAAATCGATGCGGCGACTGGGGCGATGGCTGCAGGTCGGCGCCGGCGTGGCAATGATACTCATGGGTGTGGCGATGATCACGGGCCTGCTTTCGGTGTTTGCCTTTTGGCTGCTGAAGACATTTCCGGTATTTGCGAGCATGGGTTAGGAACTGAAGATCGGAGGGATGGTGACAATGAATATGGGCAAACCTTTACTGGCTTCGATTGCCGCGGCGCTGGCGCTGCTTGGGGTGTATTTCGGGGCGCTGGGTATTCTCTCTGGCTGGAACGCCACGGTCGAGCAGTTCCTGACGTATCGGTATTTTGTGCTGGCGCTGGCGGTGGGCTTTGGCGTGCAGGTCGGGCTGTTCGTCCACCTGAGGGCGCTGGTGCATGGGGCGCGCAAGCAAGGGGTGGTTCTTGCCACCTCGGGTACGGCCTCGACCGCGGCCATGGTGTCGTGCTGTACGCACTATCTGGCCAACATCGCCCCGGTCATCGGGGCGGCGGGGCTGGTCACGTTCGCGACGCAGTATCAAGTGGAGTTGTTCTGGGTCGGCATTCTCTTCAACGCTGCCGGGATTTTGTACATCGTTTCAAAAGTGATTCAAGCAACCAAGGAGCATGCGAAATGCGTAGTCGTGTCGTGAAATCGTTGTTGCGGGCGGTGGTGCTTTGCGCGCTCGTTGTCTACGGAACGGGCGTATTGGCTGCGGAGCTTGCGCCCAAGAGCACCCAGGCGGGCGGGGTGACCATACGCGTCAAGCCGACCGATGTCTCGGCCGGGGCATCGAGCTGGCAGTTTCAAGTTTCTCTCTATACCCACAGCGGAAGCCTCGATGACGACCTGGCGAAGACCGCGGTCCTCGTCGATGGCGCCGGCAAGCAACACGCCGCCGCGGGCTGGAAGGGCGATGCGAGCGGCGGTCACCACCGAAGCGGCGTGCTGCAGTTCAAGCCCTTGTCGCCGCGCCCGGCTGCGCTGGAGTTGCGCATCAAGCGGGCGGGCGAGCCTGCACCGCGCAGTTTCCGCTGGGAATTGAAGTGAGTTTCGGTGGCAACACTGGCCACTCGCGCTGAGCACGGCGCAATCCCATATTTTTAACGGAGAATCGATCATGAAACCCACAACCAAGATTGCACTTGCGATCGGCGCGGCATTATCGCTCGGGCTGGCGGCAGCGCCTGTGAATGCGCATCCCTACGGCATGGGGTGGAGTGGAGACGGGGGCGGTGGTCCCGGCTATGGCATGCACGGCCACGGCATGGGCCCAGGCTACGGCATGCACGGCTATGGTATGGGCTACGGGCCGGGTCCCGGCTACGGTATGCACGGTTACGCGATGGGCCATGGCATGGGGCCGCGAGGCATGCACCATGATTACCCTGGCAACGCCGATCAAGGCCTTGCGGGTTTGAAGTCCGAGTTGGGCATTTCGGCCAAGCAGGAATCGGCGTGGCAGGCATACGTCGACAACGCCAAACAGCAGGACAAGAACCGGGAGGCGTGGTACGCCAAGTTGCGTGAAGCGAGAGCCGCCGACACGACCCCAGAGCTGCTTGCCCAGCGAGCCGAGGTCATGAAGCAGCGCCAGGTCGATCTGGAGAGCACCGCTGCGGCCTTGAAGAATCTCTATGCGGCGCTCAGGCCGGAACAGCAGGCCATCGCCGAGCAGCGTCTCGGCGGATTCGGTCCCGGATACGGTTGCGCGTATGCCTATGGCGGCGGCCCTGGCGCACGATTGCGTTGACGCGAAAGCATGGGCCGGCGAAGGGGGCCGGCCCACGCGTCGCGATGGCCCGCGCCGTTGGCGCGGGCAGTTGACTGCGGGAGACGAAAATGATGTGGGGATTTCATGATTTCGGGTTCGGAGGCGGTGTAATGGGTATCGGCATGCTCCTATTCTGGGGCTTGATCATCGCCGCCATCGTGATGCTTGTGCGCGGATTCGCCGGCGGGTCGTCCGCCGCGGGCCCCAACGCGGGCAACAAGACGGCCCTGGACATTCTCAGGGAGCGTTACGCAAAGGGCGAGATCGACAAACCGGAATTCGAGCAGAAGCGCCGCGACCTCGATGCGCGTTAGACGCGAGGGCCGGATCGCGGCGATGACCGGGAAGATCCTGAATCTACGACAATACCCCATGTGGGTACTTGACATATACCCTGGCCGGGTATAGTCTGCAGGTGTCTCTCCCGCGTTTTGTATTCATGACAATACCGTCCGCGATTCGATCCGTTTCCCGCGTTGGGCCCTCGGTAGTCCCGCAGGCGCGAACGGTCCCTCGTAGGCCGGATGTCCTTTCATCTCAGGAGAAATCATGGAATGGCTATCGCAGAACTGGATTTGGCTGGCGGTCGGTGTTGGCGCCATCTTCTTGATGTTCCGGCGTCGCCCTGCCGGCCAGGGTGGCTGCTGCGGGGGCGCGGGACACGGCGGAAGCGACAAGCGCCTTGAAACCGGCGGAACGCCCCCGAAGGACGCGGTCGGCGGCGGGGCGGGGCACCATCATTAGGGAATCCAGCTGTCAGTGCCTCTCCAAAGGACCACCGCGTGCGATGGCGTTGCCTCTATCGCTTCAGGAAGCGCTGAGATATGGATGAATCCCCTTCATACGGGCTGTGGTCTTTCGTCGTAATCAATTCGCTGTTGTTCATCGCCTTCGCGTTCAGTTTTGCGAGGCCGCGCACCAAACGCGACTGGCGCTCCTTTGGCGCGTTCTCGGCTTTTATCGTTGCCCTGTTCGTCGAGATGTACGGCTTCCCGTTGACCATCTATCTGCTTTCCGGATGGCTGACCAGCCGGTTTCCAGGCGTGGACTTTCTCGACCACGACTCCGGACACCTGCTCGAACTCATGTTCGGCTGGCGTTCCAATCCGCACGGAGGGCCGTTCCACTTCCTGAGCACCGTATTCCTTGTCGGCGGTTTCTGGCTGCTCGCCCGGTCATGGCGGATTCTTTACCCCGCGCAACGTTCGCAGCGCCTTGCCACGGCGGGGCCTTACTCCTACATCCGGCACCCACAATACGTCGCGTTCGTCCTGATCATGTTCGGATTCCTGATGCAATGGCCGACCATTGTGACGCTGGCGATGTTTCCGGTCCTGGTGTTCATGTACGTGCGGCTGGCCAAGCGCGAGGAGCGCCAAGCGCAGAACCAGTTCGGCGAGGAATACGCGGCGTACAGCGCCTGCACGCCGGCCTTCGTACCCAAGTTAGGCGCCGGCACCGCCCCTTCCCCCGACAAGGTGAACATTTGGTAGCCATCCCCGAATCCACACCGCACGCAGGAGCACCGCACCGATGATTCCCGAAATTGGGCATTTTTCGCTGATTCTCGCCCTATCGATTGCATTGGCGCAGGGTATTTTCCCCCTGCTCGGCGCCGCGCGCGGCAACTTGGCGTGGATGCGCATGGCGCGCACGGCGCCCCTGGGACAGTTCCTGTTCCTCGCTATAGCGTTCGGCTCACTGATGCACGCGTTCATCAGCAACGATTTTTCGGTAGTCTATGTCGCGTCGAATTCCAATTCCGCGCTGCCGCTCCAATACCGCATCGCCGCCACCTGGGGCGGGCACGAGGGCTCGATGCTGCTGTGGGTTGTAATCCTCGCCGGGTGGACGGTCGCGGTGGCGCGCTTCAGCAGACATCTGCCCGAGGATTTCGTCGCCCGCGGCGTAGGGGTGATGGGACTGGTCAGCGTGGGCTTTATCGCCTTTATGCTGTTCACGTCGAACCCATTCGCGAGATTGATTCCCGCCGCCGCAGACGGACGCGACTTGAATCCGCTGCTGCAGGATTACGGCATGGTGCTCCATCCGCCCATGCTCTACATGGGGTATGTCGGGTTCGCGGTCGTTTTCGCGTTTGCCATAGCGGCGCTCATCTGCGGCCGGCTCGATGCGTCCTGGGCGCGCTGGTCGCGTCCCTGGACCACGCTCGCGTGGGTGTTTCTCACCTTGGGTATCGCGCTAGGCAGCTTCTGGGCCTATTACGAACTTGGCTGGGGTGGTTGGTGGTTCTGGGATCCGGTCGAGAACGCCTCGTTCATCCCCTGGCTGGTGGGTACGGCCCTGATCCATTCGCTGGCGGTGACCGAAAAACGAGGCGCATTCAAGGGCTGGACCGTGCTGCTTGCGATTTTCACGTTTTCCTTCAGTCTTCTCGGAACGTTCCTGGTGCGCTCGGGCGTGCTCACCTCGGTCCACGCTTTTGCCACCGATCCCGCGCGCGGGATCTTCGTGCTCGTGTTCCTCGGCATCGTCATCGGCAGCGCGTTGCTGCTCTTTGCCTCGCGCGCCCATCGCATCGGTCTGGGCGGTACCTTCCATCCGGTTTCGCGCGAGTCGATGCTGCTGTTGAACAACGTTCTGCTGGCGGTGGCGGCGGGTTCGGTGCTGCTGGGCACGATCTATCCGCTGGTGCTGGATGCGCTCGGGCTAGGCAAGATTTCGGTGGGACGGCCCTATTTCGAAGCGGTTTTCGTTCCCTTGATGGCACCCGCAATGTTCCTGATGGGAGTCGGCCCGATCGCGCACTGGAAAAAAGCGAGTCTGCCCGATCTCGCGACGCGTTTGCGCTGGGCATTCGCCGTCGGCGTGGTGAGCGCGCTGCTGCTGCCGTTTGCGATGGGACGATGGAGCGCGCCGGTGAGTCTGGGACTGTTGTTGGCCGCCTGGATTATTACCAGCAGCATGGCGGGACTTCTGGAGCGCCTGCGCCATTCCCGCGATTTGGCGAGCATCGTCGCCAGACTCGGCTCCAACTCGCGCAGTTACTACGGCATGCTGCTGGCGCATATCGGTGTTGCCGTGTTCATCGCCGGCGCCACGCTGGTCAAGGGCTACGAGACCGAAAAAGACGTGCGCATGAGCGTGGGCGACAGCATCGAGGTCGGCGGCTACAACTTCCGGCTCGAGCGCCTTGCCGAGGTACCCGGTCCCAACTACATTGCGTCGCGCGGCGAGATCAGGGTCACCCGGAACGGGCGCGACGTGTCGGTGATGTACCCGGAAAAGCGGACCTATCCCACGCAGAAAAATCCGATGACCGAGGCCGCGATCGATTGGGGCTTTTCCCGCCATCTCTACGTGGCATTCGGTGATCGGCTGGGCCCGACGACTTGGGCCATGCGCATTTACCACAAGCCGTTCGTCGAATGGATCTGGTGGGGCTGGCTTCTGATGTCGCTGGGCGGCCTGCTCGCCGTTCTCGATCGCCGGTACCGCGTCGCCGCGAGCAAAGCGAATCGCGCGCTGTCGCCCGAATCTCTCGCGGGCGAGGCGGGCGCGGCGGCGGCCCCGTGAGTGCGTCTCGCGCCATGCATCGGATTCTGGAAGGAAACCGCTTGATGATGCGCATGCTGATCGCGGTTGGGCTGCTCGCGATTGTTTCCGCAGCGGGATTTGCCAAGGAGGCGGCGCCTCTCGCGGACGATCCGGTATTGGAAAAACGCCTGATGAACCTTGCCGGGGAAATTCGTTGCCTGGTATGCCAGAACCAGACCATTGCCGACTCGCAGGCGGAGCTGGCGGCTGATCTGAGAAACGAGATGCGCATTCAGATGCGCCGCGGTGCAAGCGACCAGGATGTGATCGACTATCTGGTGGCGCGCTATGGCGACTTCGTGCTGTACCGGCCGCCGCTGAAAGCAACTACGGTGCTGCTTTGGTCCGGGCCGGCGATACTGCTCGTCATGGGAATCGTTCTGCTGACGAACGGTCTGATGCGCCGCCGCGAGCACGACGCGGAGGAGCCGATTACCGACGCCGTGCGCGCGCGCGCGCAAGAATTGCTCGGAACCAACAGCCAAACGGAGCGAACGTGACAATATTCGGAATCATCGCCGGAGCGCTCGCGGTCATCGCGGTGTTGATCGTGGTGTTGCCGCTGCTGAAATACCATGAACATGCCGACGCCGTCGGGTCGCGCACCGGGCTCAACATCTCGATCTATCGCGATCAGCTTGCGGAACTGGACGAGGATCGGCGCTCCGGAAGGCTTGGCGACGATCAATACGAACAGGCGCGGGGCGAGCTCGAACGCCGGGTCGTCGAAGACGTGCCCGATGCCCATGCGCCTGCACGGGCGCCGGCGCAACGGGGCTCCCGCGCGGCGGCGGCGGTTGCGGGTGTTGCGGTGCCGCTATCAGCGGTTCTCCTGTATGTTGTGCTCGGCAACACCGCGTCGCTGCTGCCGCAGCAAGTGGCTGATCGGAATATCGGCGGCAAGCATCAGCTCGATGCGATGATCGCGCAGCTTGCCGCACGCCTCGAGAAGAATCCGCAAGACGGCAAGGGCTGGGTCATGCTGGCACGCTCACAAGCCGTTCTGGGCCGTTTCGGCGAGGCGAGCGCGGCGTTCGCGAGGTCGGTGGCGATATTCCCCGACGATGCGCAATTGCTCGCCGATTATGCCGACGTGTTGGCAATGGCCCGGGGCGGGCGCTTGCAGGGCGAGCCGGAATCGCTCGTCGAGCGCGCGCTGCGCGCCGATCCGAATAATGTGAAAGCGCACGCGCTGGCGGGGACAGTCGCGTTCGAGAGCAAGGATTTTGGGGCGGCCGTGGATCACTGGGAGCGGCTGCAGGGCTTGGTTCCGTCCGGCTCCGAATTTGCCGAATCGGTCAAGGCAAGCATCCGCGAAGCAAAGGGTCTGGCGGACGCGGGAGGCGGCACGCGCCGGGCGACAGGCTCGCCGGGCAAAGCCCAAGCGTCGGCGATTCGGTGAAAAACAAGCGAGGCGGAATCGTGCTCACCGCCGATCGCGAGATGCCCAGAGAGATTCGATCGCCGGCGCTTCGGTGGTCCCGGACGCAGACAGCCCGCTAGAAATCCATGTTCGTTCATCCCCAATTCGATCCCGTCGCCCTCAGCCTGGGGCCGCTGGCGATCCGCTGGTACGGATTGATGTATCTGGTCGGGTTCGCTCTTTTCGTCTGGTTTGGCAGGATCCACGCTCGCCGCCTGGGCGGCGTGTTCAGCGGCAAGGACATCGACGACCTGCTCTTCTACGGCGTGATCGGCGTGATTCTCGGCGGACGGCTGGGCTACGTCCTGTTCTATAAACCTGGTTATTATTTCACTCACCCGGCGGACATCCCGGCGGTCTGGCACGGCGGCATGAGCTTCCACGGTGGATTTCTGGGCGTGCTGATTGCCATCTGGGTTTTCGCCCGCCTCAGACGCCGCAATTGGTTCGACGTAACCGACTTCATAGCGCCCCTGATCCCCCTGGGCCTGGCCGCCGGACGCTTGGGCAATTTCATCAATGCCGAACTGCCGGGACGGGTAACGGACGTGCCGTGGGCGATGATATTCCCGAATCTGGACCAGCAGCCCCGCCATCCCTCCCAGCTCTACCAATTCGCGTTGGAAGGGCTCGCACTGTTCCTGCTGCTGTGGTGGTTCTCTTCCAAACCGCGGCCGCGGGCAGCCTTATCGGGCGCATTCCTGATCGGCTACGGCATTTTCCGCTTCGTCGCCGAGTTCGCCCGGCAACCGGATGATTTCCTCGGACTGCTCGCCTTCGGCATGAGCATGGGGCAATGGCTGTCGGCGCCGATGATCCTCGCAGGTGCTGTGATGATGATTTGGGCCTACCGCACTGGCCCGGCGCTCGCAGGTGCAGCGGCATCACGCGCGTTGCGCCGTCAACACAATTGATGTGGCGAAGCAGACCATGGATTCAGAAAGCCTGAAAAGTATCGGCTCATTTCTGTTGTGGGGCGGGGTGATTTTCTTGATGATGCGCTACGGTTGCGGCGCCCACATGATGGGGAGGCACCGCGGTCATGGCTCCTGCGGGAAGGACCGCGCGGCGCCGGATGGCAATGTTAGAGACCCGGTATGCGGTATGAGCGTGAACCCGGAGAACGCCGCCGCCGCTACCGTGCGCGGCGGTACCACCCATTATTTCTGCTCGGTTTCCTGCCGTGACAAGTTCGAACAGCTGCCGGAGCTAATCGCAGACGAATCGACGCCAGGGGGACATCAGCACGGTTAACCCAATCTTCGCTGGTTCCGAAAGTGGCCTGTGGCGGGATCGATCTATGCAAATCGGCAGCTGATTCCGTGGCTAGGAGCGCTTATGTGTCATATTCTTTTGCTGCTGCCGTTCATTGCGCTTCCGGTGTTCTCGTTGTTCCCGCCTTCGGTGTCCGTTCCGGTTTACGGCGCGGTGATGGCTTTGTCCGCCGCAGTTTATTGGACTGCCATACAGGCGATGAACCAGCCCATCCTGAACGGCGCCGATGGCATGATCGGCAATATTTGCGAAGTGGTTGAAAGCGGTGATGGCAAATTGTTCGTGCGGCTCCACAGCGAGATCTGGCGTGCAGTGCCGCTCGAACCACGGCTGAATAAAGGCGACCGCGTGAAAGTGGTTGGCGTAAAGAATTTGACGCTGCGCGTGCAAGCCATGAACCTGGACACCAACGCGTCGCGAGTTTCACCGGAGCCGCCACCTGCCAAGCGAATTGAATGGGGATTAGATCGCTTTCTTACCTGGCTTTGAGCGTTGCTGCTGCAGTCCTGGCGTCGACTGCGCCCGCCTCGCTTGCCGCTTCGCCGCCGCCTGCGCGCGCGGACAGCGCCGAGGCCCGCTTCGAGCGCGCCCTGGCGCATGTGGGACAAGGAAGGCGCTCCGCTGCGCTCGACGAGGTGGATCGTCTGGTGGCGCGCTATCCCAACTGGCGCCTCGCGCACCTGCTGCATGGGGATCTTCTCCTCGCGCGCGCCGCACCGATCACGGAATTCGGCAACCCGCGCAATGCCGCACGCGATCGCCTGGAGGCGTTGCGCGCAGAAGCTCTGGCGCGGCGGCGTGCCTACCGCGACCCCCCGCCCGCTGGCCGGATTCCGCGATACCTGCTGCAGTTCGACCGCGCGCAAAAGAACGCCATCGTGGTCGATGCCGGGCGCTCGCGCGTGTATGTCTACGAAAATGTCGGCGGCACGGGCGCGCCGCGCCTTGTGCAGGAGTTCTACACTACGCTCGGCAAAAACGGCGTTGACAAGCTGCGCGAGGGGGACCGCAAGACTCCGCTGGGCGTCTATCACGTGACGGCGAAGATTCCCGGCAGCAAGCTGCCGGACCTTTACGGGTGGGGCGCATTCCCGATCAGCTACCCGAACGAGTGGGACCGCATGGCCGGGCGGACCGGCTACGGCATCTGGCTGCACGGGGTCCCCTCCGACACCTATGCGCGCGCTCCGCGGGCGAGCGACGGCTGCATCGCGCTCGCCAATGCGGATATCGCCGAGCTGGCAAAGCTCGTGCAGGTGGGCGTCACGCCGGTAATCATCGCCGATGGCATCGAATGGTCGGCGCCCCGGGCGTTGGATGTCGAGCGCAAGGCGTTCATGGATCAACTGGAGGCGTGGCGAAGCGACTGGGCGCGTCTCGATTCGGAGCGGTATCTCGCGCACTATTCGAGGGACTTCCGCTCATCGGGCATGGACATCGCCGCCTGGAGCGCGCACAAGCGCCGCGTCAACGCCTCCAAGCGCTGGATCAAGGTCTCACTTGAAGACTTGAGCGTGTTTCGCAGTCCGGGTAAGCAGACGCTGATGGTGGCCACCTTCGACCAGGACTACCGTTCCAACAACCTCGCGCAGCGCACCCGGAAGCGCCAGTATTGGGCCGCGGAAAGCGGCCGCTGGCGAATTGTCCATGAAGCGGCGCTCGTCGGCGGCACCACCCTCTCATTGCCGGAATCTTTTCCGCGGCGGCGCGCCTCGACGCCGCGAAAGGCGCGCTAAGGCCAAACCGTAAGGCGCTCTCAGCTTCCGGCGCCACCGTTTGCTCATCGCTATCGAGCGTTCTTGGGTTGAGCAAGCGGGCAGGCGATCGATTCCGCAATGTTCTTGCTGATAAGCGACAGCGAAGCGAAAAGCAGCGAAACGCTCAAGATTCCGAATTCCTCGCCGTTCAGCGGCAACGCTGCGAGCGCTCCGGTAGCGCCGAGAGACGGAAGGACCACGCCCAGGACTAGCGAACCGCAGGCGGCGCACCCGACGCCGAACACACCGCTCACCACGGCGCCGGAACCGATGGCGATGCTCTGTCCGGCTGCCGCAATGCGCCTTTGCTTGACCAAATAGACGATCATCGCGGCGGTGAGCCCGAAGAGAACGGCGATGGCAATGGTGTAGCCGGCGGAGAGCAAGCTGAAATTCGTGCCGATGCCGCCAAGCAGGCTGAGCGCGATGCCGAGCGCAGCCGCAAGCGGCGCGTTCGAGCCCGAAAATACTTCAGCAATCAACCCGAGATTGGGGAACCATACCGCCAGAAGAAGCGCCAGGATCGCAAGCACGCCGGCGAGCGCGATGTACGAGGAATGAGAGAATACCTGGCCAAACGCGGCTCGCAGATTTTTCAGGTGGCGCGTCACGGGTCACTTTTCTTCGAGCGCCAGTTCGACGAGTTGCTTGACGGCCGCGTGGGGCTGCGCTCCCGAGAGCGGATACGTCTTGCCGCTTTTCGATACGATGAGGCTCCAGGG
>JACQTO010000257.1 GCA_016210745.1 Betaproteobacteria bacterium | reverse complement strand
TGGCGGTCGAAACGGCCCGGGCGCATTAATGCAGGATCGAGCACGTCGGGGCGGTTGGTCGCCGCGATCTCGATCACGCCGGCGGTGCCCTCGAAACCGTCCATTTCCACCAGCAGTTGGTTCAGCGTCTGTTCGCGCTCGTCATTTCCCCCGCCCAAGCCCGCGCCGCGCTGGCGGCCGACCGCATCGATTTCGTCGATGAATACGATGCAGGGCGCATGCTTCGTCGCCTGTTCGAACATGTCGCGCACGCGCGCCGCACCCACGCCGACGAACATCTCGACGAAATCCGACCCGGAGATGGAAAAGAACGGCACCTTGGCCTCTCCGGCTATGGCGCGCGCAAGCAGCGTCTTGCCGGTGCCGGGATTGCCGACCATGAGCACGCCTTTCGGGATGCGCCCGCCCAACTTCTGGAACTTGGTCGGATCGCGCAGTAATTCGACCAGTTCGGAGACTTCTTCCTTGGCCTCCTCGAAACCGGCGACGTCGGCGAAAGTGACGTTGTTGTTCGATTCGTCCATCATGCGCGCACGCGACTTGCCGAAAGAGAACGCACCGCCCCGGCCACCGCCCTGCATCTGCCGCATGAAAAACACCCACACCCCGATCAGCAGCAGCATCGGGAACCAGGACACGAAGATGTTCATCAGCAGCGAAGGCTCTTCCTCGGGCTTCGCTTCGATCTTGACCCCGTACTTGAGCAGATCGGACACCAGCCAGATGTCCCCGGGGGAATAGACCGTCACCCTCTTCTTGTCGTTGGTGGTCGCCTTGATGATGCGGCCCTCGATCAGGACCTTCTCGATGCGCCCGGCCTTCACCTCGTCGATGAATTGCGAATACTCCATCGGCGCCTGGATCGCCTGGCGCGTGTTGAACTGGTTGAAGACCGTCATCAGCACCAGGCCGATGACAAGCCAAATCACGAGATTCTTGAACAGATTATTCAATTGCCTTCCTTTGCAGCCACATTCGGCCGCGAATCGGTCATTTTAATCCAATCGCAAGCTGGATGAAGAACAAAAAGGATCTCGGATTAAGGATTTAGGATCGAGGGAAACCAAATTGCAGGATACCTGGCTCAATAGCGCCAAATCTTCAACCCTAGATCCTCAATCCTCAACCCTTCGTCCTCCTGAATCCTGAATCCTGAATCCCGAATCCTGCGCTTTGATACCCTTCCCCAGCAGATACATTTCCGCCGATTCACCGCGCGAGGCCTTGGGTTTGCGCGATACAACCGACCCGAAAACACGCCGCATTTCGGCCAGGAACTCGATATATCCGGCCCCCTGAAACACTTTGACCAGAAGCGCACCCCGCGGTTTCAGCCGTAAACGCGCGAATTCGAGCACCAATTCACACAAAAGCAGCGAGCGCGATTGGTCGCTTGCCGCCACACCCGTTAGATTGGGTGCCAAATCGGAAACCACAAGATCGACCTTGCTCTCCTGAAGCAAGCCCTCGATGCGCGCCAGCACCTCGGCTTGGCGAAAATCCCCGCGGACGAATTCAACCCCCGGGATCGGTTCCAGATCGAGCAAATCGACGGCGATCACACGCCCGCCGGGCTGCACCCGCCCGGCGATCACCTGGGCCCAGGAACCGGGCGCAGCACCCAAGTCGACCACGACCTGGCCCGGCGCAAGCAATCGGTCCTTGGCGTCGATTTCGATCAGTTTGTAGGCCGCGCGCGAACGATAGCCTTGCTGCTGCGCTCCGCGGACGTATGGATCGCTGACATGCCTTTGCAGCCAGCGCTTGCTGGATCCCGACTTTGCCATGTTCACCTATCTTAACCGGCTCTTGGCCCACAGGTGCCCGGACCTGCACTGCCCAAGCGTTTTGAGAGTTGCTTGACACGGCTTTGCCGATTGCCTTAGTCTTGTGCGCATAGATACTAATGTGTGCGCATAGCGCACATCCGGGAGAAAAAATCGATGCCGGCGCCCTTGCCCCGAACGGACCCATCGCCTCCTGCGGCAAGCCGGACCGCCGGGGACCGCCACTTCATCGGTGCACTCGCCAAAGGCTTCGCAGTAATCCACGCTTTCGGCGAACACACCCAAGCTCTCACGCTGTCGCAGGTCGCCGAGCGCACTGGGCTTACTCGTGCCGGAGCGCGGCGCTACCTGCTCACGCTGCAGGAACTGGGCTACGCGGGTCAGAACGGGCGGCACTTTTCCCTCACGCCGAAGGTACTGTCGCTCGGCTATGCGTACCTCTCCTCGATGCCGCTTTGGACATTTGCCGAGCCCATTCTGGAAGGTCTGGTGGAAACTCTGGGCGAGACGTGCAGCCTTTCGGTACTCGATGACATCGAGATCGTGTACGTGCTGCGCATCCCGGTGCACCACATTCTTCCCATCCGCGTAACGGTCGGTTCGCGCCTGCCCGCCTACTGCACCTCGATGGGCCGCGTGCTGCTCGGCGGGCTGACCGAGGCGCAGCTCAAGCATTATTTCGCGCGCGCGGAGTTTCGCACTTATGCGCCGCGCACGGTGACCGACCCTGCGCGCTTGCGCAAAATTATCGCCGCGGACCGGGCGAAGGGCTATTCCTGGATAACAGGCGAGATGGGGCAGCACATCTCCGGCCTTTCGGTACCGGTGCGTGATCCACAGGGTCGCGTGCTCGCGGCGCTCAATATCTCGGTCAATCGGCCGCTCACCAACGAGAAACGGCTGATCGCGAAACTCTTGCCCAAGTTGCACCGGGCCGCCGAGCAGATGAACGCTTCGGTCGCGATCGCCAACCGCCCGCCGCGCTAATGTCATCTTCGCTGCTATCTGACCGTACTCTCGGGCAAGTTGTGTGCGGGGAACCGGCGTGCAGGAGTGGTGGTCGGCCCAGAATTGACTTGAGGGTGGATCGAATACATGATGGCGCGCATTTTGAAATTCGAGGTGCCTCTGGCCCACTCCAAAACACGAATTACGGGGAAAACATGAAACCAATCGGCAGTTCCCGACCACGCTCGCCCGCCGCAGCCAAAGGCGCCCTTTGTTTGGAGCATGTGAGAGAAATGTTTTCGAAATTGGCGGCCGCATGAAACGCGATCTCGGAACACAGACCGTTGCCGGGGCGTACCTCGAGTTGCTCGCGCTGCGCGAGATCGACTATCTGTTCGCGACCGCCGGATCCGATTTTTCACCGATCATCGAGGCATACGCCGCGGCCAAGCACAGCGGCGCGCGGGTGCCGCGGCCGGTGTTGGTGCCGCACGAGAACGTTGCGGTCAGCATGGCTTATGGCTACACCATGCTCACAAACCGGGTGCAGGCGGTCATGGTGCACGTGGGACTCGGGACGGCAAATGCGCTTTGCGGGCTGTTCAACGCCTCGCGCGAGAATATTCCCATGCTGTTTAGCGCCGGATGCACGCCCTGGACCGAGGGGGGAGTTCCCGGCGGGCGCGACAACTACATCAACTGGGCCCAGGAAATGTTCGACCAGGGTGCCCTGACGCGCGAGGTAACGAAATGGAATTACGAGCTGCGCCATCCCTCGCAAATGGTAGCGGCTGTCGATCGCGCCCTGGCGCTCGCCAACAGCCATCCCAGGGGCCCCGTGAGTCTGATTCTGCCGCGTGAAGTCCTTGCCGCGGGCCACGAAAATCCGTTGCCGCCAGCACAAACCCTCGCGCCGGCCAGCCCCCCGCACCCGGATCCCGCCTCGCTTGCGCAAGTGGCAGAGCTGATCCGCCGCGCCGAGCGTCCGCTGATCATCACGGCCGGCGCAGGCAGGACCTCGGCGGCCTGGGAGGCGCTCGGCCGTTTTTCCGAGCGCCTGGCCATTCCCGTTACGCAGTACCGCCCGCGATTCGCGAGCCTCTCGACCGACCACCCGATGCACTTTGGGTACGATCCGGTGCCCCTGCTCAAGAAGGCGGACCTAGTGCTCGTGCTCGAGTGCGACGTTCCCTGGATTCCCGACGAGGTCCAGCCGCGCCCCGAGGCGAAGGTCGTGCATCTTGGCACCGACCCGCATTTCGCGCGTTACCCGCTGCGGGGATTCCGCTGCGACAACGCGCTCACCGGGGAAACGGCCGCTATTCTCGCGGGCCTGGAACTTCTCATCGACGGTGCTGCACCTGCGCCGCGCCGCACCGAAATCGCGGCCACGCGCTCGCCGGCCGCGCGCATGGGCGACGAGCCGCCGAAGGAGATGTCGGCGCGCTGGGTCACCCACTGCATCGATCGAGCCAAAGACGACGACACGATCGTCATCAACGAGTATCCCATGGTGATGGAGGAACTCCGGATTCGCCGGCCCGGCACCTATTTCGCTCTCAGCTCGGTCGGAGCCCTGGGATGGGGGATGGGCGCGGCGCTCGGCGCCAAGCTGGCGCGGCCGGAAGCGACCGTTATCGCCTCGGTCGGCGACGGCATTTACATGCTCGGCAATCCGACGCCATTCCATTTCGTGTCGCGGGCCGAGAATCTGCCGGTCCTCACGGTGATTTTCAACAACCGCCGCTGGGGTGCCGTGCATCGTTCCACGCTGAAAATGTACCCCGACGGATACGCCGCACGGGAAGCCGAACCGCCGCTTTCGACACTGGAGCCCGCGCCCGATTACGAGAAGGTCGTGGAAGCGTGCGGAGGATACGGCGAGCGGGTCGAGGATCCTGCCGAGCTGCCGCATGCACTCCAGCGCGCCTTGCACCAAGTGCGAGACGAGAAACGCCAGGCGGTATTGAACGTCATTACGGAAATCAACTATCGCCGTACGAGTTGAATCGTACGGTTCCACAGCGAGCCAACGAGGAGGAAGAGATGAACAAGACCCTAGGACTGATATTGTTGCCATTCGCGCTTGCGCTGGGTTCTGCCGCCCATGCGCAGCAATTTCCATCGCGGCCGATCACATTCGTGGTTCCTTATGCCCCGGGGGGAACCAACGACATCATCGCGCGCGCGGTTGCTGCCAAAATGACCACAAACCTGGGCCAGTCCGCGTTTGTAGAAAACAAGCCGGGTGCGAGCGGAAACATAGGCGCCGCATTCGTTGCCAAGAGCGCGCCGGACGGCTACACCGTGCTGGTCGCGCCGATCAGCCTGCTGGCGATCAACAAATGGGTGTACAAGAACCTGAGTTTCGATTCCGATAAGGACTTCGCCCCGATCACCAATGCCGGAAGCGTGCCGAACATGCTGATCGCGCACCCCTCGGTGTCCGCCTCGAGCGTCGCGCAGCTGATCGCCTTTGCCAAAGCGAATCCGGGTAAATTGAATTTCGCCTCCATGGGCACCGGCACCACGGGACACCTGTCGGGCGAACTCTTCAAATTGATGTCCGGGGTAAACATCGTGCACGTGCCGTACAAGGGCAGCGGTCCGGCATTGCAGGACCTGATTGGCGGGCAGGTGCAGCTCATGTTCGACAACATGCCGACTGCGATCAAGCTCGCGCAAAGCGGCAAAGTAAAAGGGCTGGCGCTCACGAGCACGGGCCGGCACCCGCTCGCGCCGGAGGTTCCGACGCTGCACGCCTCCGGACTGCCCGGCTTCGACGTTACCGCCTGGTTCGGTTTCGTCGCACCGGCAGCCACCCCGCGCCCGATCGTCGACACCCTCAACGCCGAGATCGTCAAAGCGCTGCGCGATCCCAAGGTCAGCGGGAACCTGACGGCGCTCGGAGTCACCATTGTCGCCAACAAACCGGAGGAATTTCGCGCCTATATAGCCGCTGAATCGAAGAAATGGAAGGAAGTCGTCGAGAAATCGGGCGCCAAGCTCGACTGATTCGTTCGCGCGCTGGACTGTCGATTCACTCGGTGACTCGGTGACTAAGACCATTAGCACGGACGAACGCAGCGCGCTGCGTGCCCGCGCGCATCGCCTCAAACCCGTGGTGATGGTGAGCGGCGCGGGGCTCTCCGAAGCTGTCGTGGCGGAAATCGACCGTTGCCTCACGCACCATGAATTGATCAAGATCCGGGTCTTCAGCGACGACCGCAGGCAACGCGAGGCGCTGCTCGGGGAAATCTGCTCGCGTGTGAACGCCTCGCCCGTGCAGCACATCGGCAAGATTCTCGTCGTCTACCGGGAAACTCCCGTGCCGGAACCTGCCAAGACCCCCGGAACGCGCCGCGTCTCGACTGCGCGGCGCGACCGGAAAACTCCGCCGGGAGAGGACAAGCCGGCGCATGCGCGGCGACCCCCGGCAGCGCGCCGAAGACGGGCGCTCAAGAAACCGCCGCGCGGCGCGTCCTATTCGTAGCGAACGTCGAGAATCTCGTACTGCCGCACCCCTCCCGGGGTCTCGACTTCGACCGCGTCGCCCGCGGACTTTCCGATCAATGCGCGGGCGATGGGGGAATTGATGAAGATCTTGCCGTTCTTGATGTTGGCCTCGTCCTCGCCGACGATCTGGTAGGTGACGGTCTCGCCGTTTTCCAGTGCCGCGAGATCCACCGTAGCGCCGAACACACAGCGCCCGTCGGTCTCGAGCTGCTTGGGATCGATGATCTGAGCGTGGGCGAGCTTGCTCTCGAGCTCACGGATGCGGCCTTCGATGAAACCCTGGCGCTCCTTGGCCGCGTCGTATTCGGCGTTCTCCGCCAGGTCGCCGTGGCTGCGGGCTTCGGCGATCGCGGTGATGGCGTGGGGACGGTCGACCGTCTTCAGGCGGTGCAGTTCCCTGCGCAGCATTTCGGCACCGGCCAACGTCAATGGAATCCTGCTCATATCTCAAATCCCAAAATATCCGCCCCCCGGGGGCGCCTGTAAGCACCCAGGGATGCACTGCAGAAACCAAGGGATAGGCGGAGTGAATCAATCGGTCTAAATCGACCGAATATAAATATTAACTTATCACAGAACTTTCAAGCCGTCCCGGTCGGTCGTCGCCGGTCCGGTTCGACCAGCGTCGCGTGCAGGCTGTGAAGATCATAGGGGACCAGACCCTCCAAGTGGCGGATTCCGGCGCAAGCGGCGCGCGCCCCCGCTATGGTGGTGTAGTAGGCGATTCGCAAGGCCAGCGCGCTGATGCGGATCGAGCGAGAGTCGGAGACGGCAGTGCGTTTTTCCTCGACCGTGTTGATGATGAGGCTTACATCGCCGTTTTTCATCAAATCGACGATATGAGGGCGGCCTTCGGCCACCTTGTTGACAGTGGTGACCGCGATGCCGTGTGCGGCGAGCACTGCGGCGGTGCCGCGCGTGGCGACCAAGGAGAAGCCCAGTTCGGCCAGCTCGCGCGCGACTTCGACCGCGGCGAGCTTGTCGCCATCGCGTACGCTGATGAGCGCCCTTCCCCCCTGCGGCAGCCGGGAGCCGGCGGCGAGCTGCGACTTGACGAAGGCTTCGCCGAACGAATACCCGACGCCCATCACCTCGCCGGTGGATTTCATCTCCGGGCCAAGTATGCTGTCCACCCCCGGAAACTTGATGAACGGGAACACGGCTTCCTTGACCGAGAAGTAGGGGGGCATCACCTCGTCGGCCACTTTCTGCTCGTCGAGCGACTTGCCCACCATGCAGCGCGCTGCGATCTTGGCCAGCGGCACGCCGGTCGCCTTGGAGACGAACGGGACCGTGCGCGAGGCGCGCGGGTTGACTTCGAGCACGTAGACAGTCTCGCCCTGAATGGCGTATTGCACGTTCATCAGGCCAACGACGTTCAATCCCCGCGCAAGGGCCACGGTCTGTCGCCGCAATTCGCGTCCAAGCGACGCCGACAGGGAATAGGGCGGCAGCGAACACGCCGAATCGCCGGAGTGCACCCCGGCCTGCTCGATGTGCTCCATGACCCCGCCGATAAAAACCCGCTGGCCGTCGCACACCGCGTCCACATCCATCTCGATAGCATCGCTCAAGAAGCGGTCGAGCAGCACCGGCGAGTCGTTCGATACCTTCACCGCTTCGCGCATGTAGCGCTCCAGATCGCGCTGCTCGTGCACGATCTCCATCGCCCGTCCGCCCAGAACATAGCTCGGGCGCACGACCAGCGGATAACCTATCTCCGCGCCAAGACGCAGCGCCTCGGCCTCGGTTCTTGCCGTTCGGTTCGTTGGCTGTTTCAGGCCGAGGCGGTTGAGCAATTGCTGGAAACGCTCGCGATCCTCGGCGGCGTCGATCATGTCGGGCGTGGTGCCGATGATCGGCACGCCGCAGCGCTCCAGATCCCGCGCCAGCTTGAGCGGCGTCTGCCCCCCGTACTGGACGATCACCCCCAGCGGCTTTTCCTTGTCGACGATCTCGAGCACATCCTCGAGTGTGACCGGCTCGAAATAGAGCCGGTCGGAGGTGTCGTAATCGGTCGAGACGGTCTCGGGATTGCAGTTGACCATGATGGTCTCGAAGCCGTCCTCGCGCATGGCAAGCGCAGCATGCACGCAGCAATAATCGAACTCGATGCCCTGGCCTATGCGGTTGGGTCCGCCGCCGAGCACCATGATTTTTTTCCGTTCTGTCGGCTGCGCCTCGCACTCCTCCTCGTAAGTGGAGTACATGTAGGCGGTCCTGGTGGCGAATTCCGCGGCACAGGTATCGACGCGCTTGTAGACCGGCCGCACACCCAGCCGGTGGCGCAATTGCCGCACTTGGTCCTCGGTAGACTTGAGGAGCTTGGCCAGGCGCCGGTCCGAAAAACCCTTCGCCTTCAGCACGCGCAACGCGTCGGCGTCGAACTCGGCCAGCGATCGGTCGTCGAGGTCCATCTCGATTCTGACGATCTCCTCGATCTGAGCCAGAAACCACGGGTCGATGCGCGTAAGACTGTGCACCTCTTCGAGCGTAAAACCGTTCTCGAACGCGTCGCCCACGTACCAGATGCGCTCCGGGCCCGGCTCTCCCAGCTCCTTTTCCAGCGTCTCGCGGTCGGTGGTCCTTTGATTGAGGCCGTCCACGCCGACCTCCAGCCCCCGCAGCGCCTTCTGGAAGGACTCCTGAAAGGTGCGGCCGATCGCCATCACCTCGCCCACCGATTTCATCTGCGTAGTCAGGCGATCGTTCGCCTGCGGAAATTTTTCGAACGCGAAACGCGGCACCTTGGTGACCACGTAATCGATGGTCGGCTCGAATGAAGCCGGCGTCGCGCCGCCGGTGATCTCGTTCCTGAGCTCGTCCAGCGTGTAGCCCACGGCGAGCTTGGCCGCGACCTTGGCGATCGGGAAACCGGTCGCCTTGGACGCGAGGGCCGAGGAGCGGCTGACACGCGGGTTCATCTCGATCATTTTCATGCGCCCGTCGTCCGGATTGATGGCGAACTGGACGTTCGAGCCTCCGGTGTCGACGCCGATTTCGCGCAGCACCGCGATCGAGGCGTCCCGCATGATCTGGTATTCCTTGTCGGTGAGCGTCTGCGCCGGCGCAACGGTGATCGAGTCGCCGGTGTGAACTCCCATGGGATCGAGGTTTTCGATGGAGCAAATGATGATGCAGTTGTCCTTTCTGTCCCGCACCACCTCCATCTCGAATTCCTTCCACCCAATAAGGGATTCCTCGATGAGAAGCTCGTGCGTCGGGGAAGCGTCCAGTCCGCGCTCGCAGATGGCGACGAATTCCTCGCGGTTATAAGCAATGCCGCCACCGGACCCGCCAAGCGTGAACGACGGGCGTATGACCACGGGATAGCCAAGCGGCGCCTGCACCTGCAGCGCCTCTTCCATGCTGTGTGCAAGCGTCGAGCGCGGACACGAAAGACCGATGTGCTTCATTGCCTGCTTGAACTTCTCGCGGTCCTCGGCCTTGTCGATCGCCTCGCGCGAGGCGCCGATCATCTCCACCCCATAGCGCTCGAGCACGCCGTTCCTGGCAAGATCAAGCGCGCAGTTGAGGGCAGTCTGGCCGCCCATCGTCGGCAGCAGCGCCTCCGGACGTTCCTTGGCGATGATCAGTTCGATCATTTGCCAGGTGACGGGCTCGATGTAGATTGCGTCGGCCATCTCCGGGTCGGTCATGATCGTGGCCGGGTTCGAGTTCACCAGGACCACCCGATAGCCCTCCTCGCGCAGCGCCTTGCAGGCCTGCACGCCGGAGTAGTCGAACTCGCACGCCTGGCCGATCACGATAGGACCAGCCCCGATGACGAGAATGGACTTGATGTCAGTGCGTTTTGGCATTGGTCAGTTACGAGTGGGCCGAAACCCGTCGTGCGTCATTCCTCAATCCTAAACTACGAAAATCCGGAACCAAGAGAGCTGGTTTTGCCTTTCATCAATCTCGTGTTTTTCGTGAAGTTGCGAATTCGCAACTTCACGAAAAACACGAGACCTCGATAACACCAAAATCTAAGCCAGAAGGCTCAACAATAACCTCGCAAGTCACTCAATCCTGCTCAACGGCCCTTTTCCATCATCGCAACAAATCGATCGAACAAATACCCGATATCGTGCGGGCCAGGACTCGCCTCCGGATGCCCCTGGAAGCAAAATGCCGGACGGTCGGTGCGCGCCAGACCTTGCAGGCTGCCGTCGAAGAGCGACACATGGGTGGGCCGAAGATTCGCCGGCAGCGTCGCCGGATCAACCGCAAATCCATGATTCTGGCTGGTAATGACGACTTTCCCGGTATCCAGATCTTTGACGGGATGGTTGGCGCCATGATGGCCGAATTTCATTTTCACGGTCTTGGCCCCCGACGCAAGCCCCATCAACTGGTGTCCAAGACAAATGCCGAAGGTCGGCATGCCGCGGTCGATGATTTCGCCGATGGCGCGGATTGCGTAGTCACAGGGATCCGGGTCGCCCGGTCCGTTGGACAGGAACACGCCGTCGGGCGCGAGCGCGAGCGCCTCTGCGGCCGGCGCTTGCGCAGGCAGCACCGTGACGCGACAGCCGCGCGCGGCGAGCATGCGCAGGATATTGCGCTTGATGCCGTAGTCGTATGCGGCCACGTGAAACCGCGTCCGCGCGGGTTCTTGGAATCCCTTCCCAAGCGCCCAGCAACCTTCGGTCCATTGGTAGGGTGTCGGCGTGCTCACCACTTTGGCCAGGTCCATTCCGGTGAGCCCAGGGAACTCGCGTGCCGCTGCTATTGCGCGTTCGATCTCCGCATCGCTCAAAGCTGCGTTCGGCGCCTGCGCAAGCACACACCCGGACTGGGCTCCTTGTTCGCGCAGGATGCGCGTGAGCCGGCGGGTATCGATGCCGGCGATCGCGACCGTGCCGTGCGAGCACAGAAAATCGTGCAGGGAGCGCCGGGCGCGCCAACTCG
The DNA here is from genome assembly GCA_016210745.1 of Betaproteobacteria bacterium. GTDB lineage: Bacteria > Pseudomonadota > Gammaproteobacteria > Burkholderiales > SG8-39 > JACQTO01. The sequence continues at coordinate 29,724 of JACQTO010000257.1, read as the reverse complement.
AAACGCGCGGCGGACAATCGCGCACAACCAGCCCCGAGGCGTACACCCGGTCGGACTCGTTGTCCTCGTCAGTGACGCCGGTGTTGCCGAGGTGCGGATAGGTCAGCGTGACGATCTGACGGCAGTAGGACGGATCGGTGAGGATCTCCTGGTAGCCGGTCATCGCCGTATTGAACACCACCTCGCCGGAGGCAAGACCCTCGGCACCGATGGATTGCCCGCGGAAGATGGTGCCGTCGGCGAGCGCAAGAATGGCAGGCGGCGGGGTGGACACGACAACTCCAGACTGGATACGAAAAGCGGGACTGGCATCATGCCTGTCCCGCCTCGCAAACGGTCAAATTCTAACCGAAAAGACGTTACCGTTCAACGAATACCCACGACGCTTGTGTGTTGGCCACACGAAGTTGCGCTGCAAGCAGCCATCCGTCAGCGTAATCCGAGCACGTCCTGCATATCGTAGAGGCCCGAGGGCTTGCCTTTCAGGAACCGGCAGGCGCGCAGGGCCCCCAGCGCATAGGTGAGCCGGCTCTGCGAACGCACCGTAATTTCGACGCGCTCGCCCATGCCGGCGAACATGACCGTATGGTCGCCAACCATGTCGCCGCCGCGAACCGCATGAATTGCGATGGTTTTCGCATCGCGCTCGCCGGTCACCCCAACGCGTCCATAAACGGCGCAGTCCTCGAAACTGCGTCCGAGCGCGGCTGCGACCACCTCACCCAGTTTGAGCGCCGTGCCCGAGGGTGCATCCACCTTGTGGCGATGGTGCGCCTCGATGATCTCCACGTCGTAGCCATCACCGAGGATACGGGCGGCCACCTCGGCCAACCGGAATGCCGCGTTGACGCCGATCGCCATGTTGGGCGCAAACACAATAGCGATGCGCTTCGCCGCGTCGGCGATCAATCCCTTTTGCTCCGCGGTGAAACCGGTGGTCCCGATCACCATTCGCGTGCCAGAGTCGACGCACTGCTCGAGATGCGCGAGCGTGCCCTCGGGCCGGGTAAAGTCGACCAGGCAGTCCGCTGGCGCAGCCGAGCGTGCGTCGAGCGCAACCTTGACCCCGCAGGGGATGCCGACCAGTTCGCCTGCGTCCTTGCCGACGCAGCCGCTTGCGCTCACGTCGAGCGCGGCCGTGAGCTTCAGATCGGGCGAGTGGAGCACTGCTTCGATCAGCGTGCGTCCCATCCGGCCCGAAGCGCCTGTAATGGCGATTTTCATGGCTGAGCGCGCGCCGGACCCTGCGCGGGCGGGTCCGATTGCGCCGATGTTCCGGCGGCGACGACGTCGCCTTCGATCCGCTTCAGCTTGCCTTCCTCGAAGAACACGGTTATGCGGCGATGTTCAAGCTCGCGGCTGTTGCTGCGCTGGCGCGTGAACATGTAATCCCAGCGGTCGGCGTGGAAAATGTCCGAAACCAGCGGCGTACCGAGAATAAAGCGCACCTGATCCTTGGTCATTCCGGCTTTCAATTGCGCCGCCATTTCCTGCGTTACGAAGTTGCCCTGCTGGATCTCGATGCGGTAGGGAGAAAGGTTGAGCGCAGGTATCGATGGCCCCTGGCTACACGCAGCCGTTGCGAGCGCAAACAATGACGTCAGAATTTTCCTCATTGGCGCGCTTCTTGGGCAGGTCGAAAACGCCATATGATATCCGAAAGACACGCGCCAGTTCGCGGCCGATGCATTATCGGCGCAGCATCGAGCTCGAAGCCACGAACCTCAACGAAGCGTGCGCAATCGGCGATACGCGCGCGCAACCGGTTAAGGCTGGTACTTGAAGGATAAGAGCATGCGGGAGCGATAGGCCACGACCTTTCCATTCTCGATTGCCATGTCTTGCTTGACCACCTCGGCAATGCGCAAGTCGCGCAGCGACTGCGAGGCGGCCTGAATTGCGTTTTTGGCCGCCTCCTCCCACGAGATCGGGCTGGTGCCTATCACTTCGACGATCTTGTACACGCTCTCCAAGCTTTTCAGGCGTTTTAGGCTCTTCAAGCTTTTCTTGGCCATAGCATTCTCCTTGCGTATCGGTGCGAGCCTGTCCGCGCGATTCCAAGATCATCTCCAGGGGCCCTGGTATTCCCGGAGTTGGGAATTCATACTTGCGGGACGGACCTCCATGATAGCGCGTCCTTCCAACACCTTCGCGGGCGCGTGAGTTCGGAGGAGGGAATGGACCGGGGCACTGAACCAAGAACCCGTCGGGTTCACGGCCAAGCTTAGAAAGGAATCCCGATGACAGAAGACCAGATGGACCTGATACTCTGGCGCCATGCCGAAGCCGAGGACGGTCTCGACGATTCGGCGAGAGCGCTCACCAAGCGCGGCCGCAAGCAGGCCGCTCAGATGGCGAAATGGCTCAAAGAGCGTCTGCCCCAAGGCGCCGAGGTTCTGGTGAGTCCGGCAAGGCGCGCGCAACAGACCGCGGAGCCCTTGGGGCTGCCCTGTCGGAGTTCGAACAAGGTGGGCACCGGCGCATCGGCCGCTGATATCCTCGCCGACGCCGACTGGCCCCATCGAAGCGGTGCCGTCGTCGTCGTCGGTCATCAACCGACCCTCGGCAGGGTGGCCGCCCTCCTGCTCTCGGGTGAAGCCTCGGAGTGGGCGATCAAGAAAGGTGCAGTCTGGTGGATTACCTGCCGGAGGCGAGGCGGCTACGCAGAAGTCACGCTGAAGGCGGCAATTACCCCGGACCTGGTCTAGATAGCCGACCGCGGCCTTGCGCGCTGCGCGCGCCAACCGGGTTTTCAGCACGGATAGAAGACATCCGTGCGTAATCGGCGATCCGCGCGGGCGGCTTTTCGTCCGCGCAACAACACTGGAAGCCAAAATTTCCGCGCCCGTGTTCAGCCGCTGGGCCGAAGGTCGAGTTTCATGCCAAGCGAGCGCCATTCGTTCGCTTCGCCATCGAGTGCGGCTTCGGTAAGCGGATGTTCGTCGAGCCACTGGCGTGACATCGATAGCTGCAAACCGGACTCGGTCGGCCGGCAGCCGATGTGCGGCAGCTCGACGTCCTGACGGCTGAGATACAGCAGAGCCGCCAGGCGCAGCGCGTAAATGATCGGCCAATCGGGGCTGCGCGCCGAGAGTCCTTCGAGCTTGGACAGTTTGCCTCGATGCGCGAGGATCAGCCGGGACAAGCGCGCCTGCTCCATTTGCGAAAACCCCGGCATGTCGGCCTGCGAGATGATGTAGGCCGAATGCTTATGGTAGGCAGCATGGGCGATCGAAATGCCGATCTCATGCAGGGTGGATGCCCAGCGCAGCATGAGCATATCGCCATCGTTTGGCGCAGGCGCCATCTCGGCGAACAGCTTTGCCGCCAGCGCGGCAACGCGCTCGGCTTGCGCCGCATCGACGTGGTAGCGGCGCGCAAACTGGGTCACCGTGGCCTCGCGCATATCGTGATGAGCAACGCGTCCGAGCAGGTCATAGAGCACGCCTTGGCGCAGTGCGCCTTCGGAAACCTCGATATGATCAATGCCGAACTCGTCCATTACCGCGGACATGATCGCGATTCCGCCAGGCAATATCGCGCCCCGGTCTTCGCGCAGGCCGGGAATCCCTAGATTGGCAACATCGCCCGCCTCGACGAAGGCAGAGCGCAGCTTCTTCAGTCCCCACGGCGTAATGCCGTGCTCGGCCCAGCCGTTTTCCTGAAGGATTGCGGCGATCGCCCGCGCCGTACCCGAGGAGCCTACGGCCTGCCGCCAGCCGGTGCGGCGGAACGACTTGACGATCCACTGCAATTCGTTGGCCGCGGCGAGCTCGGCTTTCTTGAAACTGGATTTTTCCAGCCGGCCCTCGGGAAAGTATTGCAGGCTGTAGCTGACACAGCCCATGGTGATGGACTCCGTCAGTTCAGGATCCAACCCAGTGCCGATGATGCACTCGGTGGATCCGCCGCCGATATCGACCACCAGACGCCGCTCCTGGGAGGGGGGAAGCGTGTGCGCGACGCCAACGTAGATCAGGCGCGCCTCTTCGCGCCCGAATATCACCTCGATCGGATGGCCAAGAACGTTTCCTGCCTCCACCAGAAACTGATCGGCGTTCTTCGCTACCCGCAACGCGTTGGTTCCGACTGCCCTCACCGCCCCGCGCGGAAACCCGCGCAGGCGCTCGCCGAAGCGCCGCAGGGCCTCGAGCGCCCGCAACTGCGTCGAGCGGTCGATGCGCCGCTCGCGGGTCAGTCCGCCCCCCAGGCGAACGGGCTCGCGGAAGCTGTCGAGAAGATAGATCTGCTCGTCGACCACTCGCCCGATCTGAAGATGAAAGCTATTCGATCCGAGATCGACAGCGGCTAGGGTTTCGTATTTCATCCCGGCTTAGAACCTATTTCATAATGAGCCACGTGTGCGTTGTCGCCAAAACGGGATGGTTGAATCGTTGCTAACCATAGCATCCCGCCGGACGGACCCGCAACGCGCCCCGGACCCCCGCCCGGCAGCCTTTCACACACTCGATTAGAATATGTTCGGTCCCAGCTCCGCCTCCCTCTCCATGCTCCAGGAACCAGCAGCCCGGCTCAAGCGAGCAGAACAGCTTTTCCTTGTCCGCGAGCTGGGTATTCTTGCCTTCAACCGCCGCGTCCTCGCGCAGGCGGAGGATCGCCGCGTGCCGATGCTCGAGCGGCTCCGATTTCTGTGCATCGTCTCCTCCAATCTCGACGAATTCTTCGAAATCCGGGTTGCCGAGCTCAAAGAGCGCATGCGGCTCGAAAGCGAAGGCCGGGCGCTCGACACGTTCCGGGCGGTAAGCGAGCAGGCCCACGCAATGGTCGCCAGCCAATACCGGCTGCTGAACGAGGAAATCGTTCCCGGTCTTGCCGACGAAGGCGTGCGGTTCCTGCTCCCGGCGCAGTGGAGCCGCGAGCAGCGCCGCTGGCTGCATGATTACTTTTTGCACGAAATGATGCCGCTGCTGACCCCCATTGGGCTCGATCCGGCGCACCCCTTCCCGCGCGTTCTCAACAAGAGCCTGAACATCGCGCTGCAGTTGGAGGGCCGCGACGCATTCGGCCGCAGCTCCGGCAAGGCCATAGTGCAGGCGCCGCGCCTGCTGCCCCGCGTAATGCAGCTGCCGGCCCAGCTCACGGGAGGCACGCGCTATCACTTCGTGCTGCTCACTTCGGTGCTGCAGGCTTTTGCCAGCGCGCTGTTCCAAGGCATGATCGCAACCGGCGCCTACCCGTTTCGCGTCACGCGCAACAGCGACCTGTTCCTCGACGAGGAAGAGATCAAGGACCTGCGCACCGCGCTTGCCGGTGAGCTGCCGCAGCGCCATTTCGGCGACACGGTGCGGCTCGAAGTCGCAGAAGGGTGCCCGGCTGAAATGCAGGAATTCTTGCTGGAGCAGTTCAATCTCACCAGCGAGGACCTGTACCGCGTCGACGGTCCGGTGAACCTGGCGCGCCTGATCAGTGTGGCCGACATCGTCGACCTTCCATCGCTCAAGTTCCGCTCGTTCCTGCCGGGCGTTCCCAAAGCGCTGGAGAAGCACGGCGACGTGTTCCGCGCCGTGAGTAAGGGCGACATTCTCCTGCATCACCCGTTCCAGTCGTTCAGCCCGGTAATCGAGTTCTTGGAGCAGGCTGCCGAGGACCCGAACGTCGTTGCCATCAAGCAGACGGTCTATCGCACCGGCACCGACTCGGTGCTAATGAAATACCTGATCGATGCCGCGCAGCGCGGCAAGGAAGTCACGGTCGTAGTCGAGCTGCTCGCGCGCTTCGACGAGGAAGCCAACATCAGCTACGCGGCCAAGCTCGAGGAGGTCGGTGCACACGTCGTCTACGGCGTCGTCGGCTACAAGACCCACGCCAAAATGCTGATGGTGGTGCGGCGCGAGAACGGGACGCTCAAGCGCTACGTGCATCTGTCCACCGGCAATTACCACCCGCGCACGGCCAAGCTCTACACCGACTTCGGGCTATTGACTTCCAACGAGCAAATCTGCGATGACGTCAACGAGGCGTTCAAGCAACTGACCGGCCTTGGCCGCGCGCGCAAACTGAATCATCTATGGGTGTCTCCATTCACGCTGCACGAGCGCATCCTGCTGTCGATCCGGCACGAGGCAAAGATCGCCCGCGCCGGCAGGCCCGCGCACATCATCGCCAAAATGAACTCGCTGCTCGAGCCCAAAGTGATAGGAGCGCTGTACGCGGCATCGCAGGCCGGCGTCAGGATCGATCTCATCGTGCGCGGCGTGTGCGCGCTGCGGCCGGGCATTCCGGGGCTCTCGGAGCACATCCGCGTGCGCTCGGTGATCGGGCGATTCCTCGAGCATTCGCGCATCTTCTATTTCCACAATGAGGGCGCCGAAGACGTGTACCTTTCCAGTGCCGACTGGATGGAGCGCAATTTCTTCCGCCGCATCGAAGCGTGCTTTCCGGTGCTCGATCCCCGGCTCAAGCAGCGCGTGATCAAGGAAGGCCTGAAGGTATACCTCGCCGACAACAGTCAAGCCTGGGAGATGGACGCTAACGGCCAATACCACCACAAGAGCGCAAGCGGCCGGGTGCCGCGTCCGGCGCAGGAGCAGCTTCTCGCGCTGCTGTCAGCCAGGTAGGCGAGCGTGCCTGGACTTCGTTCGGCTCCCGGTTCTGAAACTCGGGAGCACGCGCCGGCAACGGCGCGCGGCCTCACCACAGCCAAGCAGCACCACGTACGCCGCCCGCATCACCGTGGCGATTGCGCTCGAAACGGGTGCTGACGCCATCGGAGAAAACGTATGCGGACCACAATCGCGGCACACTGTCGTAGAAGCGCTCGATGTTCGACAGGCCGCCCCCGAGGACGATCACGTCCGGATCCAGAATATTGATCACCTGCCCCAATGAGCGTGCCAGCCGCACTTCGTATTGCGCCAGCACCGAATCAGCGCGCGCATCACCGCCCTCGGCGGCGGCGCAGATTTCCGGCGGCGTGAGGCTGCGTCCCGTAACGGCAAGGTGCTGCGCGGCCAATCCGGGGCCGGACAAGTACGTTTCGATGCAGCCGCGCCTGCCGCAGTAACAAGCCGGAAGCGGGAGATCGTTTCCTTGGGGAAGCGGTAGCGGGTTGTGTCCCCACTCCCCCGCGATCGCGTTCGGTCCGACCAGCACTTGCCGCTCGACGACCACGCCGGCGCCAACTCCGGTGCCGAGTATGACGCCGAATACGACCCTCGCACCGCAGCCCGCGCCGTCGATCGCTTCCGACAGCGCGAAGCAATTGGCGTCGTTGGCAATGCGCACCTCGCGGCCAAGCAAGGCCTCGATGTCTTGCTTGAGCGCCTGCCCATTGAGGCAGGTCGAATTGGCGTTCTTGATGCGGCCGCTCAGGCGCGAGATTGCGCCGGGAGTCCCGATACCCACGGTGCCGCTCCCACCCAGCTCCGTCTCGGCGGCGCGCACCAGCGCCGCGACCGCACTCAGCGTCGCGCGGTAGTCGGCGGCCGGTGTCGGCACACGCCGTCGCAGCAGTTCGCGCCCCGTGGCATCCAGGGCGAGCATCTCTATCTTGGTGCCGCCGAGATCCACCCCAAGTCTGAAATCCGTAGCCAAGCCTCAAGTCCTTTCACCCAGTCGGTGGGTCAAACCGCCCGCTTCACCCGCTCCCCCTAGGTCAGGAGAAGAAGGAATGCTTTGTCTTCATACAGTTAGCGCACCTTTCCCAGTATGGCACGACCTCTGCTCAAGTAAAGCAAGACGGTTCGGGTCCTGATCAAACGGAAATGAAATCTGGCGGAGGCGCCAAATGACACTGATGTTCATCTTCTGCTGTATCACGGGTTGGACCATTAGCCGCCCGATCGTCAGGGCGCTGGGTCTTTGATCCGAGTTTCATCAGCAGTGGGATCCTCCGCAGAAAAGCGGAGACGACGCATCACGGTTTGTCGGCGGAAAAAACCGCGGCAAATCGTGGTGCGTCCCGCCTGGACGGCTGATGGAGGTCGTCGCAGCCGATTTCACAGCATAGTCATTGCCGGCGCGCACTCCAAAGCCGGTCGGCTTGTCCAAATAGGCGGGCGGAACCCTCCATCCGGTCGCCGCTGATACGGCCGCTGAACGTACGCACGTCGCCGTTCTTGTCGGCGAACGAAAATCGAATCGTCTCGCCGCGCAATCTGCCGCCGACAATGGGCGAGACTCCTGCGCCGGATCGGGCTGAGCCGCGCAACATCTGGTACTCCTGGCTTAGAACCAGCTCATAGGCATCGGTGCCCAGCGTGAGTCGCCACTTTCCCGCCGCACTCGCGGGAACCACCCACAGGTAGGCGGGAACGCTTTCCACGCGAGCCATTTCATCGGGCTCCCATTCCTCCAGCGTGAACTGATGCGAGACGATGCGCGTGCCGGGCTTGAGCGCAAGCAGCCGCGGACGCAATTGCCGCATGACCGTCGGACTGACATAAAGAGTCACGATAGTTGCCCCCGAGAGATCGGTCTGAAAAAAATCCTCGCGTGCAAACCGAACTCGATCGCTGAGGCCCTCGCGGGCGGCAGCGCGAATGGAATACTGGACCAGTTCGGCGTCGAATTCGATGCCGATTCCCCGCGCGCCGAACAGCTTCGCGGCAGCGATCGGAATGCGGCCATCGCCCGAGCCGAGATCGACGACAACATCCTTGCTCGAGGCGTCGGCCATCTGCAGCATGCGCTGAATCAAGCGCTCCGGGGTCGGCACCCACACGACATCTTTTCCGGGCTGTCCGATTTCGGGCCGGTAAGTCTGCGCAGGGGTTTGCGCCGGCGCAACACCGGCGCCCAGCGCCAAGGTTGCTGCTAACAAGAGATGTATCGGATACAAGGTAAAACTCCTCCTAGTGGTCCAAAGTAGGTCTCGCGCAGCGAGCGGATCCCAGCAGATCCCCGACGCGCACGTCGATGATGGGATCCAGGTAGCTCAGCAACCTCGATACCCAGGAAGTTACCGCTCGGGCATCTTCGGAATATCCCAACTGCTAGGCAACGTGAACGGCGGGTCGAATTACACTTACATCTGCGTTGAATGGAGGATGTAGCACGATACGCATCGACGCGACAAGCGACATTGACACATATGCAAATTTCGTACACGATCGACGCAAATTCGTAGAATAACTAGATGGAAGCGGGCTTGCTGCCAGCGGGCCTCTTCCCTCGAGTGGTGAAAAACCGCAGAAAGCGAGGAGGAGCCTGGGGATGAGGCAGTCTTGGGATATGACGGTGGACGTGCTGGTGGCCGGCTCCGGCTATGCCGGTTGCATGGCCGCTATCGCTGCCAGCGACGCTGGCTCGTCTGCCCTCATCTTGGAAAAGCAGCCGCGCTTCGGCGGACTTTCCATTCTCTCTGCAGGTGGCATGGCGGTGTCAGACGATGCCGAGGCGGCCTTCCAGTACTTGAAGCGTACCGATATGGGTACCACGCCTGATAGTGTGCTGCGAGCCTTTGCCAAGGGCCTGACCGAAATGCCTGGCATTCTGAAAGAGTTGGAATGCCACTCGGCTCCCGGTTTGGCGTCAATGCGCGCGGACTTGAATCCGGAGTCCAAGATCACCTATCCGTTTCCGGGCCGGGAGCATATTTTCTCCATGAAGATTAAACCCAACCCCGACTGGGACGGGTTTCCGTGGGTGCATGGGTTGCGGGCCGGCGCCCGGCTCTACAAGCTGGTGCTGGACAACGTGGAGTCCCGCGCGATTCCGCTATGGGTCAATGCGCCGGTGCGGCGCTTGGTCACCGACGATGGGGTGGTGACGGGCGCCGTGATCGACCAGTTGGACTCGGCCGGCAAAGTGACGCGGTCCCTGCGCATTCGGGCTCGGGGTGGCGTGGTGCTCGCGACCGGTGGATATGAATTCGCCGAGGACCTGAAACTACAGTATTTCTGGGGCCAGCCGGTGTATGGCGTATCCGGTGCCGGCAATACCGGCGATGGCATCAAGATGGCGCAGAAGGCCGGTGCGGCGTTGTGGCACATGTGGCACATGCACGGGGGCTACGGATTCAAGTTCCCGGAAATTCCGTACGCTATTCGCCACCGCATTAACGGCCCCCGCATCGATCGCCAGGTAATGCCCTGGATACTTCTTGATCGCAAGGGCCGGCGATTCATGAACGAGTACGAGAAGGCCAACCAAGACACTGGTGTGCGCCACCTGCTCGCCTATGACGCGGAGACGCAGAGCTTCCCTCGGATCCCCTGCTTCATGATCTTTGACGAAACCGGCCGCGAGTCGGGGCCCATCGGCTTTCCCTTTTTCCAAGAGGGTGAGCCGGCTTACCACTGGAGCCGAGATAATCTGACTGAGGTGGAAAACGGCTGGATCAAGCGCGGCAATACACCGGCGGAACTCGCACAGCAGCTCGGCCTGCCTTCAGGGGCTATCGAAGCATCGCTCGATCGGTGGAATGCTTTCTGCGAACGCGGCCGCGGCGATGAGGATCACGGACGGCTGCCCACCACCATGGCGCCGCTGGTCCGGCCGCCGTTTCACGCGCTGGAGTGCTGGCCCATCGTGACCAACACCCAGGGTGGACCAGCGCACAACGCAGATCAGCAGATTGTCGATCCGTTCGGCGACCCCATTCCGGGCTTGTTTGCGGCCGGGGAGAACGGTTCGGTGTTCGGTCACTTGTACCTGGAAGGGGGCAACCTGACCGAATGCTTTGTGACCGGACGTATCGCTGGAAACAATGCAGCGCAGGTAGCCAAGCGCTCGAACCAGACGGCAGTAACATGATCCAGCAACAAAAAGGAGGAACGGCAGAATGAACGCGTTGCGATATTTCACTATGATCGCGGCAGTTGCGGCGATCGCGCCGGCCACTGCAGCCGACAAGATAATCCTGGGGGTACACCCGACCACAGTTGCGGCAGTCTCGAGCGTCGGCAATGCGAAAGGCTATTTCACCGAACAGGGAATTGACCTCGAATCAGTATGGGTGAATCGCGGATCGGAAGCTATCCAGGCGCTCGGCGCCGGACAGGTGGATCTTGGCCTTGGCGCGGCCTCGCCGGTCATCGCTGCGCGCGCCAAGGGGCTGCCTGTTGTAATAGTCGGCCTCCACAGTTACGGCTTTCCAGGCTACCTTGTCGCGAGCAAGAAGAACACCCATTTCACACGGCTCGAAGACCTCAAGGGAAAACGCATCGGCGTTCCTGTCGGCAGCGGCGTACACACCGTCCTTCAGATGGCAATCGAGAAAACCGGGCTGAAGCCTTCGGATTTTCAGATTCAGAACGCGCGGGTAACCGATATGCCCGCCGCGATGCAGGGCGACGGATTTGACGCAGTACTGGGCTGGATTCCTTACAGCACCCGCGTCGTGGCGATGGGCAACGGCAAGGTCCTGATGACACCGACCCAGTTCGAGAAGCTTGCCGGCGTCACCTACCCCATGGTGCTCATCACAACGGAGGACACGATCCGGAAAAAGCCCGAGGCGCTGCAGCGATTCATGAACGCCTGGGTGAAGTCGGAAAGATTCGTCGACAGGGAGCACGCCGAGACGGTTAAGATCCTCCGCCAGACGCTAGGTGACCGGGTCAAAGGTCTGGACGAACGGACGCTTTCAGAAATACTCTATGGCTACAAGCACGACCGGGTCGCGCTCGCCGAGGCAGACATTGCGGATGTGCGCAACATGACGGACTTCATGTTTGCGCAAAAGAACATCAACGCCAAGCCCGACAGCGGCGCGCTGATCAACAACAGCTTTGCCAGGAAGGCAGAAAGTCTGGTCAAGTGAAGCGGCTGTTCTCCGGTGCGGGTACCAGGCGATGATCCCGCTGCTCTCGCTATGAGCCGGCATTGAGTACCGCCCAATACGGCAGAATCGCGGCAACTCCGGCCGCCGACGATATGGCGCTGCCCGCGTGGCGGCGCCTGGCGACCGACGCGGTCTATATCGCCATACCCGTCGCCATAGTTCTCGTCTGCTGGCAGCTCTTCGCCAAACTGAGCGGCGTTCCCGCAGCCCTGTTTCCACCCGTCGAGGCCGTCGGCAGCGCGCTCTACGCCATGGCGGCCGAGGGCACGCTCTGGTCCGACATCGGCGGCACTTTTGCTCGACTGCTCAAAGCGGTCGTCGTCGGCGCGGTCGTGGGAACCGTGCTCGGCGCGTTGATGGGAAATTTTCGCCACTGGGAACGGCTGTTCGTCGTTCCGTTGAACTTCCTGCTCGCCGTCCCCGGAACCGCGTTGTTTCCGCTGACAATGCTCTGGTTCGGAATATCGGAAATGGCGATCCTGTCGATCCTGATCTACGAGGTCACGTTGACAGTCATGGCCAACACCTGGACCGGTGTGAAATCGATCGACGTCTCGCTGATCCGCGCCGGCCGCGCATTCGGTGCCACTGGGGCATCCATGTTCTGGCGTGTCCTAATGCCCTCGGCCATGCCATCGATCATTTCGGGATACCGGCTTGCGTTCTCCCGGGCATGGCGGATTCTGATCATCGCCGAGATGTTGATCTCGGTGGGTTCCGGTCTGGGGTACAGGCTCTACTGGGCGCGCGAGTTTTTCCACACGGATGTCGTGTATGCGGGACTGTTCACCGTAGGCATTGTCGGGCTAGTGTTCGAGCGGCTTGTGCTCAGAACGGCAGAGGTAATGACGGTGAATCGCTGGGGCACGGTTCGCGAGCTTGAGTAGAGGAGGCAGTCGTGGGCGAGTTGAGGGTCGAGGGGCTCAGTAAGCACTATCCCGCAAGGCGCGGGTCGGGGCATCGCACGGGGCTGCGCGTATTCGACGATATCACCTTCACGATCGGCGAGGGCGAATTCGTCAGCGTAATCGGCGCATCGGGCTGCGGAAAAACGACGGTGCTAAACCTGGTCGCAGGACTGGATACGCTGAGCGGCGGATCGATTTTTGTCGATGGACGTGCCGTGACGGGCCCCGGACTGGACCGCGGCGTCGTGTTCCAGGAGTTCGCGCTTTTCCCCTGGCTGACCGTCGCCGGCAATATCGGTTTCGGACTCAAGTCTATGGGAATTCCGGCCGACGAACGCGACCAGCGCATCGCGCACTTCGTCGATCTCGTGGGTCTCAAGAATTTCGCCGACTATTACCCCAACCGGCTTTCCGGCGGAATGCGCCAGCGCGTCGGACTCGGGCGCGCGCTCGCAGTGGATCCAGCAGTCCTGCTGATGGACGAGCCATTCGGCGCCCTCGACGCCCAGACCCGCGATGCAATGCAAAACGCCTTGTCCGAGATTTGGCTGAAAACAAGGAAAACGGTTCTTTTCATCACCCACGATATTCGCGAGGCGATTTTTCTTTCCGACCGCGTTCTGGTGCTGGCAGGACGACCCTCGGAGGTCGCGCTCGACTTGAAAATCGAATTGCCGCGGCCACGCAGCAGACATGACGCAAAGTTTCAGGAATATGAGCGGACGCTCGAACTCGCGTTGAATAGCAGCGCCAAAGACTAGGACAGGCCGCACGCCGAATAGCGAGGCGTGGGCGTGTACATTTGTCCGCCCAGCCCCATTCGGGAGACAATGCGGGAACCTGCAGGCGAACCGGGCGCCGCCCGGGAGCCAGTCCATCCTTGCGGAGATCCTGATGCAGCTTACGCTTTTCTACGCACCATTTACCTGCTCCTTCGTCCCTTACTTGGCGCTCACCGAAGCCGGCGCGCAATTTGAGATTCAGCCGGTCAACACTCGCGCGGGACAGCAGATGACTCCCGAATACCTGAAGCTCAATCCCAAGCGAAAAGTCCCGGTGCTGGTTGTCGACGGGCAGCCGATCACCGAAACCGTCGCCATCCAAATCTGGATCGCCCGTACGTTTCCGCAGGCAAAGCTGCTTCCCGCGGACCCGATACAGGAGACCAAGGCCATCTCGCTGATGGCCTGGTGCGCCTCGGGCATCCACCCGAACATCACGCGCATCAAGGCGCCTGAGCGGTTCTGCAGCGTCCCGGGTACAGAGGAAGACGTCCGCCGCCTGGCCGCCGAGCAACTGTTCGAGCATTTCCAGATCGCGGACGATATGCTCGAGGGCCGTGAATTCTTCTTCGACCGTTTCACCGTCGCCGATGCCCATTTCGTTTGGTGCTTTCGCGCCGGCATGCGATTCAAACTGGATCAATCCCGGTTCGTAAACTGCATGGCGCACTTGGAGCGCATGAAGCGGCGGCCGAGCATGCAGAAACTGCTCGCCTACGAAAAGGAGATTCAGGCCGAATTCGCCGCGGCGGCATGAACGCCGGCGATATGCCGGGACAAGGGGGAATCGCGTCCTGGCTGCCGACAGGCCCTAATCCCGGCTCAGGCCGAAAAACCGATTTGCGTTGCTGTCCACAAGTCCTAGCCAGCGTCGCACAGCGGGCCTGGTTCAAGCCCGGTGCTACTGTATTTCCCTACCGCCAACTGGATACCATTGCTGATGGACAGAGGTAAGCGGATCGTCTTTACTGCGCAGATGAGACGATATCAAGGACTGAGTCCTTAATAACTTCCGCGATCCGGTAGCATGTGTCGGATGAATCGATAAGAACAATATACAAGAACTATAAGTTTCATGAGATGCGATGCGCACCAGGGTTTTCTGCCAGCAGGCTCCTGCTGCTTCTGGTTCCCGATGTTTCGTCCGAATCAATCCCGATACGGCAAGCGCATTCACCATGCGATTTAGGATTCTCCTGCCTATCTCTTACCCTCGCCTTTCCTTGGAGCTCCCATCGCAGCAGGAGTCGGCATGAAACAGCGCGTGCTGATCGTGGACGACCACAAGATGTTTCGGGAAGCGCTGAAGTACATATTGGGGGGTACCCCGGACATCGAGGTCGTGGCGGAGGCCGGCGACGGAACGGAAGCGCTTGCAAGAGCCGGCGAGACCCACCCGGACATTGTGTGCATGGACGTAAATATGCCTGGGCCGAACGGCATAGAGACCACGCGGCAGCTGCTCGCTGCCCAGCCAGGGGTAAAGGTGATCGGCCTGTCGGCCTATTCGGGCAAAGAGTATGTCCTGGGGATGCTCGACGCCGGTGCCGTCGGCTATGTCACCAAGGACGAGGCCGGCAATGAGCTGCTGCAAGCGATACGCAGCGTAGCTCTGGGCCAGACCTACCTCTGCCCGGAAGCGGCAGCCGCGGCGGCGGAATTCGTTCCCGCAAAGGGCTCCAAGGCGGTATTTTAGAAGTCTTTCCCGCTGCCCTCGCCGCTACCAGCTGCGATCTTTGCGCGGGGGGCGGTCGCGGAAACCGCGGCGGCTGCCTCCGCTTTTTTGCCTGTGCCGGCGGCCACCAGGCTCAACTTCCTCGCCTCATGCTTCTTCGCCGATCTTGCGGAAGCCATATGCACTACCTCGCCGCTCGCCGCCGGCACACTGTGCGCCGACTCGCAACCGTGCGCGCTGGCCTGCCCCACCGTGAATACCGCCACCGCCGCCTCCATGGTCTGCGCTTGTTCCTGCAGCGACTCGGCTGCCGACGCAGCTTCCTCCACCAGCGCGGCGTTCTGCTGGGTCATCTCATCCATCTGCGTGATGGCCCGATTCACCTGCTCGATGCCTGAGCTTTGCTCCTGCGAGGCGGCCGTGATTTCGCCCATGATGTCGGTCACGCGCTTCACCGAGGCGACGATCTTCTCCATGGTTTTGCCGGCCGCATCCACGAGCTTGGTGCCGGTGCCGACTTTTTCCACAGAGTCCCCGATCAATGCCTTGATTTCTTTGGCCGCTGCTGCGCTGCGCTGCGCAAGGTTCCTTACTTCGGTCGCGACCACCGCAAAGCCGCGACCCTGCTCGCCGGCGCGTGCAGCCTCGACCGCCGCATTCAAAGCCAGAATGTTGGTCTGGAAGGCAATACCGTCGATCACGCTGATGATGTCGACGATCTTCTTCGACGACTCGTTGATCGAGGACATCGTGCCAACCACTTCGCTCACGACTTCTCCGCCTTTAACCGCTATTTCGCTGGCGCCGATCGCAAGCTGATTGGCCTGCTTCGCATTTTCGGCGTTTTGCTTCACGGTCGAAGTGAGCTCTTCCATCGAGGAGGCGGTTTCCTCGAGGCTCGAAGCCTGCTCCTCGATGTGCTGCGACAGGTCGGCATTGCCCGAGGCGATCTGCCCCGTACCCGTACCGATCGCCTCGGCGCTCGATCGAACATTTTCGACGATATGCCGCAGACTGTCGCTCATGTCTTTCAGCGCACGCAGCAACTGACCGATTTCGTCCTTGCCGCGCGCCTGGATGTCGCCGGTGAGATCGCCTTGCGCGATGCGGCCCGCGAGCGCGGTCGCAGTGACGAGCGGCCGCACGATGACGCGGCTCATGAAAATTGCGATGGCCGCGGATATGAGCAGTGCCAGGATCAGGATACCGACCAGCGCGTACACGACCTTATCGTAGGCCCGGCCGGCGCTCGCGTACGCCACCTGGGCGAGTTCCTTCTCCGCTTCCACGACTTGTTTAAGGTCCTTTATCACCCCCATGAACGCGGTATCGCCCCTTTGCATGGCAGACACGCCGGAGGCGGGATCGACCTGGGTCAAATCGATCGCGGTTTCGACGTGCTGGCTGTACAGGACGAGCTTCCTCACCACGCCTTCGATGGCGTTGCGCTCCTCCTCGCCCACGTCCGGACGCTGCGCGAGCTTTGAGATGGTTTCTTTGAGCCCGGCGATATGGCGCCTCTGCTCGTTTGCGAGCTCGGTGAGCTTGTCCGGCTGCAGTTTTGCGACCCGGGTGAACAGCCGGTAAACGTTGGCATGCACCTCGCTGAAAGCCTGCGCCGCGTGGGAGGCTGCCTGATAGCTGGCGAAGCGATTGTTGTAGACGTCCTGCAGCGCGTGCTGCTGGATCGTCAACGCCCAGTACGAGACACCGCCCAGCGTCGCCAGAAACAGCATTGCGACGCCGGGGGCCACCATTATTTTCTGCCAGACTTTCATTTTTCCTCCCTCTTCCAAGTAGTAGTTTCTTGGCTCCTCCGCTGGGTTCCGACAGACCGATCGCCGGATCCGCAACCAGCTGCCGCAGATCCTAGCGAGTCGAAATTCGGCGCGATCCGACGATCAATAAACGAAAAACTGTCTATTTGGCGTTAACCCTGATAGTCGCTTTTCGAGAATGAAGGCGACGCGCCTTGCCGGAACTTTGATAGGCGGCTGCCGTGAGCAAGTCAGAAACCGCATTGAAGGTTGCTTTCACCACCCGGAAGGCTGCGGCAGGCAATTCTGCTTGCGTGGTCGCGCTCAGGGCTCCTCGATTTCCAGCGCGCGAAGACTGTGGATGCATGCCTCGACCGCACGCCTGCCTTCGTCGATCGCCTCCCGTGCGCGGTGATAGTCGAGCACGCCAAGGTGAGCCAGGCGCGGCGCGACAACCACGTCGGGCGGGTCGCCCGCCATGCGGCTGCGCGTGATCAGCACCTGCATGATATTGATGCTCGACGCCATTACTTCGAGCATGGACGGCATCCTGGGCTCCTCGGGCACACGCGCCGGTATGAGCGCACCGAGGTTGCCTTGCAGCTTTCGCATCCATTCGCCGACCCGACCGGCGGAGGTTCCCGGCCCAGGGTCCGCTCGCAGGTGACGACGCAGGATATCGGAACTGAGGTCGACTGCGATCAGAATCTCCGCGCCCATCGCGCGCGCCAGTGATACCGGCACCGGATTGACGAGCCCGCCGTCCACGAGCGTCTGGCCATCTCGCAGCACCGGCGTGAATAAGCCGGGCGTGGCGATCGAAGCGCGCACAGCCTGGACCGTAGAGCCGTTGCGCAGCCACATTTCCGCGCCGGTCTGCAGCACGGTGGCCACCGCACCGAACGGCATATCGAGTTCCTCAATCGGGCGATCGACGAAGTTACGCCTGAAGTATTCCATCACCCGTTCGCCCTTGAGCACCCCGCCGCTCAAGCGCAAGTCCATGAACGAGACCACGTCCTTGAACCCCATGCCGAGGACCCATTGCTCGAAGCGGTCCAGCTCACCGGCTGCATAGACCGCCCCGACCAGCGCACCCGCCGATGTCCCGCACACCAAATCGGGGCGGATACCCGCCTCCGCGAGCCCCCGGATTACCCCGATATGCGCCCAGCCGCGTGCCGAGCCCCCGCCCAGTACCAGCCCCACGCGCGGCTTGCGCAGTGCGTTCATTGCGCCAGCGTGTTCTTCGCTAAGAGGTCCATGCTATTGCTGAACTCGATGTTATCGGTGGTCATTGATCGAGCACAGCATGTTGGCCTCCAATAGGATGGTCATGCGGCATGGCGCCGCAGTTAGAACTGTCTCGGCATTCCAGCCCTTGGCGAACATTTGCAGGTTACTGCAATCCCTACGAGAATGCACCCCTTCGGAAATGAGGATTAGGGATAAGGATTAGGAACATGGAACAGCCGACATTGCGCCTTGGCATCCCCAAGGGCAGCCTGCAGGAAACCACCCAGAAACTTTTCGTGCGCGCCGGCTATGACTTGCGCATTTCAGGCCGATCCTATTACCCGGACATCGACGATGCCGATCTGCAGTGCATACTGATCCGGCCCCAGGAGATGGCGCGCTATGTCGTGCAGGGCGTCCTGGACTGCGCTATCACCGGCCTGGACTGGATACTGGAAACCGGTGCCGACGTCGCCGAGCTGGCCGACCTGCGGGCGCCCTGGCCGAACTACGGCGTGGTGCGCTGGGTCATGGCATCCAAGGAAGACTCGCGTTTCGATGATGTCAAGGACATCGAGGGCTGCCGCATCGCCACCGAGGCGGTCGGCATGACCAAACGGTTTCTCGCGCAGCACGGCGTAAATGCCAACGTCGAATTTTCCTGGGGCGCGACCGAGGTCAAGCCGCCCATTCTCGCCGACGCCATCGTCGACGTGAGCGAAACCGGCTCGTCGCTGCGCGCCAACAAGCTCAAGATCATGCATGTGGTGTTGGAGAGCACGCCGCGCTTTATCGCCAACCGCGGCGCCCTCGAAGACCCCTGGAAGCGAGACAAGATCGATCGCCTGCTCATGCTGCTCAAAGGGGCGATCGCGGCTGCGACGCGCGTGCTGCTGTCGATGAACGTGCGCCGGGACAAGGTGGACGCGGTGCTGCGGCTATTGCCGGCGCTGGCAACGCCGACGGTGTCGACCCTCGCCGACCCCGAGTGGGTGGATCTGAGCACCGTGGTCGAAGAAAGCAGCGTGCGCGAGCTCATCCCGCGCCTGTACGATGCGGGGGCGCGCGGCATCATCGAATTGCCCATCAACAAGATCGTCGAGTAGCCGTCCTAACACGGCTTCCGCCGGCGCGAAACGGCTCGCGTGGGAGCAGCCCCATCCGCGATTCTTGGCCTCGCCCGCCGACAGGCAATCGTTCTGAAAAACCATGCAACGAGTGCGGATACCAAGAATATTCGCGCGTTTCGTTCCCAACCTTTCCCTCACCGCCGTGAACTGATAGAGCCCCCGCTTGTCTGATGGGATAAGAAAAGCAAAGAGCCTTCTGGGGAGGACACATGCGAAACACGTCTGAAGAAGGATCCGCGAAGAGCAGCGGGCAGTTCCAGCTCCTGGTGGAGGGCGCCAAGGACTACGCCATATTCATGCTGGACGCCGACGGACGAATAGCGAACTGGAACGCGGGCGCTGCGGGACTCAAGGGCCATGAGGCCGAGGAGATAATCGGCCAGCACTTCTCCTGCTTCCACACCCCTGAAGATATTGCGCGAGGCTGGCCCGAGCAGCAGCTGCGACGGGCGACGGCCGAAGGATGGGCCGAGGACGAGGGCTGGCGCGTCCGCAAGGACGGCTCCCTCTTCTGGGCCAATGTCATGACCACCGCGTTGCGCGACCCCGATGGGAAGCTGCGCGGATTCTCCAATGTCACCCGCGACCTCACCTGCCGCAAACAGGCAGAAGCTGCGCTGAGAACGAGCGAGGAACGGCTGTGGGTCTTCATCGATAACGCACCGGTAGCGCTGGCGATGTTCGACCGCGAGATGCGCTACATGAGCGCGAGCCGTCGCTGGATAAGCGACTACGGAATGGGCAGACGCGACGTGCGCGGACTATCGCAATACGAGATCTTTCCGGAGATGTCCGAGCGCTGGAGGGAAATCCTGGGGCGCGCTCTGGCAGGCGAAACGCTGCGAGCTGACATGGAACGCTTCGATCGAGCCGATGGCTCGGTGCAGTGGATCCGCTGGGAGGCGCAGCCGTGGCGCGAGCCGACGGGCAATATCGGCGGCATCGTGATGTTCAGCGAAGATGTCAGCGACATCAGGCGCGGGCAGGAGTCGCTGCGCCTTAGCGAAGAGCGGCTGGCCGTCATTATCGGCACGGCGATGGACGCGATAATCACGTTGGACGAGAACCAGCGGGTGGTCGTGTTCAATTCCGCTGCCGAAAAGATCTTTCGCTGTCCGGCGTCGGAGGTGATCGGGAAGCCGCTCGACCGTTTTCTGCCGGAGCGCTTTCGCGAGAGCCACCACGGGCACATCAAAGCATTCGGAGCCACGGGTGTAACGAAGCGTTCGATGCATTCCCCGGCAACGATCTACGGGCAACGCGCAAACGGCGAGGAGTTCCCTTGCGAGGCCACGATATCTCAGGCGAGCACGGGCGGGCAAAGACTCTACACGGTCATCCTGCGCGATATCAGCGAAAGGAAGAAAGCTGAAGAACTGGCCGATCTTTACACCAAGAACAAGGCCTTGGACGAGCTCAAGACCAAATTCTTTTCCAACGTCCACCACGAGCTTCGCACCCCTCTGACGCTGATCCTAGGCCCGATACAGAAGAGGCTTGGCGCCGGCGGGTTGACGCAAGAGCTGCGGCGAGATCTGGAAGTCGTGGAGCGAAATGCCCGCTTGCTGCAGAGGCACATCAACGATCTGCTGGATTTGTCCAAGCTCGATGCCGGCAGGATAACCGCCGAATATGCGGAGGTTGATCTGGCTCGGCTGGCGAAGATCGTGGCCCCTTACTTCGAGCTTTCGGCGATCGAGTATGGCATCGCCTACACGATAGACGTCCCAGAGTTCCTGCCGGCAGAAGTGGACTCCGCGAAAATCGAGCGGATACTGGTCAATCTGCTTTCGAATGCATTCAAGTTCACCCCATCCGGCGGCAAGGTGCGATTCGGCGTTCGGCGCAGCGGCGATAGGGCGATTCTTGAAATCGAAGACAGTGGACCAGGGATACCAGTCCAACTCCGCGAGACCGTTTTCGAGCGGTTTTGGCAGGCCGACATCGGCGCAGGCCACCGATACAGCCGAGGCGCAGGACTGGGTCTATCAATCGTCAAAGAGTTCGTGGGTCTGCATGGCGGCACCATTGCGGTGAGAGAACCGGCCAGTGGCAAGGGCTCGCTGTTCACGGTGGAATTGCCGCTGTCGGCCCCGAGCGGCACCGAGGTTCGGCGCACGGCGGATGAGCCGACTATGGAGACTGCAAGGCAGGCGGTCGAGGAGTTGGAGATACGAAGGACAGTCCAGAAGTCATCGGAGGGGCCGCCCGCGCCCGGCACCGCAGTGGTCCTCGTCGTCGAGGACAACCCCGATATGAACGCCTTCATCGCCGGGACGCTGGCGGGAAGGTTCCGTGTTTTCTCGGCCTTCGGGGCACAAGAGGGCCTCGAGAAAGCCTTGAAATTGCATCCTGATCTGATTCTCTCCGACATCCTTATGCCCGAGATGGGCGGGGACCAACTAGTGAAGGAGATTCGCAAGCACCGGGAGTTGAATGACGTGCCGATTGTGCTCCTGTCGGTGTTGACCGACGCAAAACTGAAGGTGGAGCTTTTGCACGATGGCGCACAGGATTATCTGCACAAACCGTTTCGGCCGGAGGAGTTGGTGGCCAAAGTGGAACGCATCATCGCCGACCGCAGGCGCGCCGCGGAGGAACTACGCGATATGCAGCAGTTATCCGCCCGCCTGCTTGAAGTGCGCGACCGGGAGCGCAAACAGGTTGCCAACGAACTGCACGAGAACGTCGCCCAATACCTTGCAGGGCTGGGGATGTACCTTTCCTCGGCGCGCAATCTGGGGGCGGCACCGAGCACCGAAGTGCAGCGCTTCCTCGATGACGGCCACACGTTGCTGCGACAGTATTACTCCGATATCCGGAACATGGCCGGCGACCTATACCCGCCGGTATTGGATGACTTCGGACTGGCGGCGGCAATCCAGTTGCACGTCAGGGGCGTCAAGGAGCGCCACGGCATCGAGGTGAGGCTGGAAGTTCCCTCCGACCTGGGCCGGTTGCCCGCCGAGCATGAACTTGCTCTTTTTCGCGTCGTAGAAGAGGCGTTGACGAATGTATGGAGCCACTCCGGGAGCAAGACGGCCACGGTGCGTGTGTTCTGCGATGGATCGGAAATCGGACTCGAAGTGATCGATGCCGGTCGCGGCATGTCGCAGCCAGAGGGACCGACGCCAGGGGACAACGCCAAAGCGACGGGGATTCGGGAAATGCGCGAACGGGTAAGAAATCTTGGCGGACGGCTCGAGATCGCCTCCGGCGCCGGGGGAACTACCGTGAGAGCGGTGCTAACGTTCGTCCCGCGGGAGCGAGCAAGCCCGCGCTATTGAGCGTCGCGTATTTAGCTAACGCCCATACCCTCATCTTCTCCCGGGCGGCAAGGCCGCCCGGGGATTCCTATCAGCGAAAGCGTCCGCCGGGACCGCCGCGAGAACCGGGACCGTATCCCGCACCGGCTCTCGGACCGAATCCGCCAAGCCACTTGTCGGCGATCGTCTTCTGTTCCGGCGTCAATACCGCATAGAGGTTCTTGATTGCCGAGGCATTGTTTTCCATTTCCGCCAGACGCTGTTTCATGATCTCGGTTCGCTGGGCAAGCCGTTCCGGCGCCGATTCGGGAACACGCGCCTCACGCATCTTGGCGAACCACGCCTGCCGGTTCTCGGCGTGCTGCTTCGCGTTGGCGACGATCGCCTGCCAGGCCGATTCCTGATCGGCGGTAATTTTCAGCTCCGACTTCAGTGCGGCCAAACGCCCTTCCACGGCGCCGGGAAAGGCACCGCCACCCGGGCCCATTCCATAACCGCGCATGCCGTAGCCTGGACCCATGCCGTGACCGCGCATGCCATGACCGGGCCCCATGCCTTGACCGTGCATGCCATAGCCGGGCCCCATGCCACTTCCCATCCCGCCTCCCGGGCCATAGCCATACGGGTGGGCATTGACCGCTGCAGCGCCCAATCCAAGAGTCAGCGCTGAGGCGATCGCGAGTGCGATTTTCGTTGAAGATTTCATGCTAGATTCTCCGTTAAGTAGTGTTTGAGTTCTGCGTGCGCTTTGCTTCGCGCGAGGATCCCGGCGCATTGGTACCCATTCAAACACTCGGATGTAATCGGCCCGTACCAATTTTGTAGCCTGGCGTAGCGTAAGCACGGCTTGTTACGTTACGCTACAAATTCAGTTTCGGCCGTTGCCGAACGAGCCGGAACCAAGGAAGCTGGTTTTGCCGTTTATCAATCTCCCCCTTTTCTGCAGTTGCTTGCAACTGCAGAAAAGGGGGAGACGGGTTTAGAAACCCAATCTTCGGCGAATTTGTCAACAATAAACTGGCGAGCGACGAACAGATGCAAGACCCCTGCGACGACGTCAGGCACCTCTTGCCGATCGCGTCGGGCTCAGTCCCGCCGGCAGCCGCAGGGTAATAAGCAGGACGGCGGTCGCCACGATTCCGGTGATGAGATAAACGTCGTGCAGCGACGTAGCAATGGCCTGGCTCAGGCGGGCGATGCCGTCCACGCCCAGACTCTCGCGCATACCCGGCTCGAATAGCCTATTGACTGCATCGACGGCTTCCGGCGCATAGCGCGAAATACCCAGATTGAGGATCGCCCCGCCGAGGGCCGAACCGAGCGTCTGGCCGATCGTGCGCATGAAAAGGTTCGAAGACGTGGCCACGCCGCGCTCACTCCAGTCGACACTGGCCTGAACGGAAACTACGAAGGTGGTATTGGAAAAGCCCATCCCGATGCCGATGACGGCGGCAGCGCCTATGGCCCAAAGCGGACCGTGGCCGGGCTCCAGTGCGATCAGCATCGCGGCCCCGGCCATGAGCGCCAGACCGCCGATGGCGCCGGAAACGCGGTAGGAGATGCGAACCATCACCCAACCGGCCGCAACGCTGGCAACCGACCAGGAAACCGCCTGCGTTCCAATCACGACGCCGGCCGTCATCGGACTCAGCCCCATCACTCCCTGGATATAAGTCGGCAGAAAAGCCGTCACACTCATCAACACCGCCCCGGTGCCCAAGCCGCCGAAATTGCCGACAGCAATCACACGCCGACGCCAGAGCTTGAAGGGCACGATCGGCTCCTTCACCCTGCGCTCATGCACGACCAGAGCAACCAGCGAGACTGCGCCGATAACGAGAAATGACGCGATCGCCCAACCCTCCAGGCCTCTAGCCTGTACCAGAACCAACATCGGTCCGCCGACCCCCAGCAGCAGCAGCAGCGCGCCGAGATAGTCGACATCGTGCCGGCGCTGCTCGATCCGCTCCTCGAAAAAAAGAGCGAGCATCGCGATAGTGGCAACGCCGATCGGAAGGTTGATCCAAAACACCAGAGGCCAGCGCAGATACTCGACGATGAACGCGCCAAGCATCGGACCGATGACCGCGGCTATGCCCCAGATGCCCGACAACCAACCCTGCACGCGCGCCCGGTCCCGCGGGCTATACAGGTCGCCGATAATCGTGATGGGGATCGACTGCAGTGCGCCGGCGCCCATCCCCTGTAAAGCGCGGAAGACCACCAGCGGGACCATGCCCCAGGCAAAGCCGCACGCCGCCGAGCCGATGAGGAAAAGGCCTGCGCCGGCGAAGAATACGCGCTTGCGTCCGAAGAGATCGGCAAGCCGCCCGTAGATCGGCGTGCTGATCGCCTGCATCAGGAGGTAAGCGGAGAAGACCCAGCTATAGAGCCTGAATCCGCCCAGGTCGGCGACGATAGTCGGCATGGCCGTTGAAACGATGGTGGCCTCCACCGCCGGCATGAATACGGCGCTCATGCAGGCAACCGTTGCCCAGCGCCGCTGCACCAGCCTTTCGGGTGAAAGCGATTCCTGCACGTGTGCTTGGTCCGGCAAAGTGGATTCCAACGGAGCGAACGAGGGTCGTGCCGATTCTTTGGCTTATCGGGCGCGTCATTATCCGCCGTTCCCGCGCCGGTCGGAAACGCTTTCCATTCGTCCGTTTGTCTCGGGCGCCGAATTTGAGTACATTCATGCGTGCGGCTCGCATTTGCGCCGCGCAGGAACCGTAGCACTCAATCGAGTGTCAGAAGAACCAATAACCCATATCGATGCTGGGGGGATGTCCATGAAGACCGTTGCACAACTGTTGAAGACCAAGGCAGCCGGGGTCGTTTCCATCAAGCCGGATGCAACCGTCACCGATGCCGTCAAGCTCCTTGCCGAAAAGAACATCGGCGCGATTCTCGTGCTGAATAACGCCCGTCTGGTGGGGATCCTCTCCGAACGCGACTTGGCGAGGAAGATGGCCCTGGCGGGCAAGTCGCCCGACAAGATGCTGGTCAGCGACATCATGACGCGGCAGGTCCTGTTCGTCACCCCGGCTCAAACGAACGAAGAATGCATGGCATTGATGACCGACAAACGCGTTCGGCATCTGCCGGTAATCGAGAATGACCGGGTCGTGGGCATTCTGTCCATCGGCGACCTCGTCAAGGACATCATCTGCGAGCAGCAATTCACGATCGACCAGTTGGTGCAATACATTCACCGCTAGAGCGGCCCGCCTGGCGGCGGCTCCTGGAGAGGCTGACAAGAGTCAGCCGCTCGCTCGACACGAAAATTCCTGGGCCCGTTCACTGCCGCGACTATTGGAAAACGGGATATGGGCGAATGGGGGAGGAGTTCATGAAAACATCGAAGTTCTTATTCGCAGGGTTGTCGCTGTCTTGTGCAGCCTTGGCCATTGCATCGAACGGCGTTCTTGCCCAAGGCTATCCCAGCAAACCGATCCACTTTGTCGTCCCGTCTTCCCCGGGCGGCGCGAATGATTTCCGCGCCCGCGTCCTCGCGGAAAAGCTCTCGCAAAGCCTCGGACAGCAGGTGCTGATCGAGAACAAGCCGGGCGCGGACGGCGCGATCGGCATGGAATTGGTTGCCAGGTCCGCCCCCGATGGCTACACCATCGTCCAGACTGCGGTGGGCTCGGCCGTGGTGAATCCGGCGCTGTACAAGAGGCTGCGCTACGATCCGGTGAAAGATTTCGAGCAGATAACGCTGGTGATCGCCACGACGATCATCCTCGCCGCGCACCCGTCGTTGCAGGTTAGTTCGGTCAAGGAGTTGGTTGCATTGGCCAAGTCGAAACCGGGTCACCTCAATTACGCCACTTCCACCAGCGCTTACTACCTCATCACCGAGATGTTCAAGCTTCGGACTGGAATCGACATGCTGTACGTCCCGTACAAAGGCGACGCGCCTGCCGTAAAGGCCTTGATCGCCGGCGAAGCCCAGGTGATGTTCGATCCCATACTTCCGCTGCTTTCCCAAATCAAAGCGGGCAAGGTAAGGCCATTGGCCGTCGCGAGCGCCAGCCGTTCACCGGCGTTGCCCGATGTGCCCACCATGGCCGAGGCCGGCCTTCCCGGATTCGAAGTCAACACCTGGACCGGGATAGCCGCTCCTGCGGGAACCCCGAAAGAAATCGTCAGGAGACTCAACTCGGAAATCGTCAAGGTCCTGCATATGCCCGCGGTGAGGGAGCGGCTGGAAGGCGGCGGGGATAAGATCGTCGGGAGCACTCCCGAAGAGTTTTCCGCGTTATTGAAAGCGGAACTCGCGAAATACAGCAACGTGATCAAGGAAGCCGGAATTCCCCGCATCGACCAGTGAGGCGCCTGCATCCTCGCCGGGATGCAGCTGCACCATCGCTGCGCAACTGCATTGCACATTTCGTCGGGTTTGCAGAGCTCCCTAAGCTGACGCAACCGCCAAGTCGGCGATTTCTGCAGGAAGCATGGGCCGGCCCCGAATCAGATCGGATGCCCGCTCGGCGATCACCAGCACGCAGGCATTGATGTTGCAGCTCACCAGATCCGGCATGACCGAGGCATCTACGACCCGAAGCCGTTCGATGCCGCGCACGCGAAGCTCCGGATCGACCACCGCAAGCTCGTCCTGACCCATCCGGCAGGTGCACGAAGGGTGATACACAGTCACCGCGGTCTTGCGGATGAAAGCATCGATGTCGGCAACGGAGGTGCAGTGCGGCCCCGGCGAAATCTCTTCTCCCCTGAAAGGGTCGAGCGCTTTTTGCCGAAAGACGTCGCGTGCGATTCGAACGCTTTCGCGGAGCGTGTCTAAATCGTTTGACGTCGAAAGAAAGTTGGCTTGAATACGGACCTTCTGCGTTGGGTCAGCGGAAACCAGCGATACCGTGCCGCAGCTCTCGGGATGCAGCGCCACACCGCGCAGATTGAACATATCCCGCCAGCCGGTACCAAGCCCCGGGAACCACGGCTTCGCTTCGAGGGTTCCGCTTCCGAACAGATACTGGATGTCCGGAGCGTCGAGGCCCGCACGCGAGCGCAATACCGCACTTACGCCGCTCGGTACGTCCGCGGCAGGGCCATCGCCCATGATATAAGCGCGAATCAGCGCCAAGGCGAGCCGGTCGGCGCGCAGTGTGCGATGCAAGGGGCTTTCCGCCCCGATGCGGCGATGGGCGACGGATACAGCGAGGTGATCCTGAAGATTGGCGCCCACTCCCGGCAGATGCAGCGTGGAACGAACGCCAAGGGGCCTCAACTGGTCCGCATCGCCAATGCCCGATAGCATAAGCAGCTGGGGAGAATTGATGGCCCCGGCTGCGAGGATCAGCTCCCGCTCGGCGCGCACCCGGCAGAGCGCGCCGCCCTTCAGGTATTCCAGGCCGACCGCAGTCTTGCCTTCGAAAATTATCCGCGTGGCAAGCGAGCGCGTTTTCACGGTCAGATTCTTGCGGCTCAGCGCAGGGCGCAGAAAAGCCCTGGCAGAACTCGCGCGGCGTCCGTAGTCGATTGCGGATTGCGCCAGCCCGAAGCCATCGGGCTCGGCGCCGTTGACGTCGTCGAAAATCGGGATACCGGCGGAACGCGCCGCATCCAGAATGGCCCATCCAAGCGGATCGCTTCGGCAGGTGTAGCGCACCCCAAGCGGGCCGCTTGTGCCCCGATGGGGTGCGGAGCCGTCGCGCCAAGTTTCGGTCCGCTTGAAATAGGGCAGCAAATTCTCATAAGACCAACCGGGAAGGCCCGAGCGCGCCCATCGCTCGTAGTCGCTGCGGTTGCCTCGGTTATGCCCCATGAAATTGATCGAGGAAGAACCGCCGAGCACTTTGCCGCGAAATATCTCGATCTTGCGGTTATTGAGATTGGGCTCGGGTTCGGTATCGTAGCCCCAGTCGTACATTCGGGCCTGCCGAATTTTTCCGACGCCAAGCGGAATGTGAATCAGCGGATTCCAGTCGGTGCCGCCGGCCTCCAGGAGCAGCACACGCACATCGGAGTCTTCGCTCAGGCGGTGGGCAAGCACGCACCCGGCCGACCCTCCGCCTACGATTACAAAGTCATACGCATCGACAGTCATCGGTTTCCCAGGGCGAAAAAATATCAAGCAGTCATGCAATATTTATTAGATCATTCAAATTCCGCAAGACATTGTAATTGAGGAGGCGATCGATGCATGGAAAAGCGCTCGTGGCGGATCTGACCACGAAAACGACGCAGGAGCAGGAGATTCCGCAGAAGTACTACGTGCAGTACCTGGGCGGGCGCGGACTCGGCGGGCGACTCCTTCACGACCTCGTGGATGCGAAGGTCGACCCGCTCTCGCCGGAGAACGTGCTGATGTTCGTGGCTGGTCCGCTGAATACCAGCCGAGCTTTTTTCTCCTCGAAATCGGTCATCGTCACCAAATCGCCGCTGTCGGGGACTTGCCTCTACACGGTCGCCAGCGGACAGCTGTGCGATAACCTCGCCAAATGCGGTTATGACGTGCTCATCATCAAAGGCAAGTCGGAGCAGCCTGTGTATCTGTCAGTGCAGGACCGAAACGTCGAATTCAAGGATGCGGCCAAGATCTGGGGAATGAACACCGGCGATGCCGACTATTTCATCCAGCAGAAAGTGCCGGCCCAGGCTTCCATTGCGCTGATCGGTCCCGCAGGCGAGAACCTGGTCAAGTACGCGTGCGTCGTGACCGAGGGCCGCCAGCGCAACGCCTTCGGGCGCGGCGGCGCGGGCGCCGTCATGGGCTCGAAGAATCTGAAGGCGGTTGCAGTGCACGGGACCGGAGTGGTTCCTGTAGCCGATGCCGCCGCGCTGAAGGAAGCACAGCGCTTCGTCAACAAGCAGCTCGCCGGCGCACCGGAGTGGACATCCGTCCGGCGAAAGTACGGTACCCGAGGCGGTATGGTCATGCTGAACACCGCGGGCATCCTGCCGACCCGGCAATGGCATACCGGACAGTACAAGGACGTCCAGGCATTCGCTCGCGACACTATCAGGGACAATTGGATCGTCAGCGGCGAGAGCTGCGCGCCGTATTGCCCCAACCCCTGCTACCACTGGACGACGGTCAAGGAGGGCGAATATGCCGGGGCCACGGCCTTCGGACCGGAATACGAAACGATCTACGCCTTCGGCAGCAACCTGGAGAACCCGCGCTTCGATTCGATCATCGCGGTGGACGATTTCTGCGACCTGATGGGGCTGGACACGATGTCCGCCGGCATGACGATCGGC
>JACQTO010000251.1 GCA_016210745.1 Betaproteobacteria bacterium | reverse complement strand
GGGCTACCAGTGTTGCGTTGTTGCGCGGACCAAAAGCCTTCCGCGCGGATCGTCTATTGCCCACGGATTAAAAAACCACCCGTGCGCAATCGACGATCTCACATGAAAATGCCGGGCCGTCCGTGCCGTTATCCGTAACCGGGTTTTCAGTACGGATGTCGTTTATCCGTCCTGAAAACCCGGTTGGCGCGCGCAGCGCGCAAGGCCGCGGTCGGCTAGTGACCGTCGATTTCACAGCAGGAAACATATTTCTTGAAGTAGTTCTGTTCAACATCTTGCGCGTAAGAATCTAAGCCGCAACCGCCACGCCCTTTACGCCATTTTGCTCGATCACCCTGGCGACCAGCCCCGAAGCCTTTGCGTCCTCGACGAATTCGCGCAGATACGCGCCGGCGGCGAGCCGCCCCTTGGACACACCGATGGCCTGCTGAATCGCAGTGAACCGGCCCTCGAGCAGGCGCGATCCGGGCAGCTTCTCGGCATCGGCCGCCAGGCGCGGCTTGAGGCCCGCCAGCGCGTCGAGCTTGTCAGCGACAAAGCGCTCGAACGAGGCATCGATGCTGGCAGCCCTCACCAATCGCGCCCGCTTGATCGTGCGGCTCAAGAACAAATCATAGGCGCTCTTGCTCGAGACGCAGATGCGCACGCCCTCGCGGTCCACCTCGGCGATGGTGCGAAGCGCCGATCCGGGCGGCACCAGATAACTCGCTTCGATCTCCAGATAGGCGGGCGTGAAATCGATGTCCCCCGAGCGCGCCGGTTCCGCGCCCAGGAAGGCGATATCCCATGCCCCCGCTTTCGCCGCATCGGCCAACTTTCCGCCGGAGTCGAAACCGATGAACTCGACCGGCATGCCCGCTCGGCGTCCCAGCTCCAGCGCCAGATCCACTGCGATGCCGCACGGCACGCCGCTCACCGGATCCTTGGCGGCAAGAAGAAAATTCGAAAAATTGAGGCCGACGCGCAGTTTGCCCGCAGGAGCAAGGTCGGAACGCAGCTCGGCGGACAGTTGAGTCATGTTCACGCACGCTCGGGGAAAAGGGAATCCGGCGAATAATAACGCGGTTCGCGCCCTTCATGCGTCGTCGAAGAACGATCGGCAGACGCCTCAGAGCGGCTTTTTCAGCCAGTGGCCCAGTTCGCCGATGATGCCGCGCCGGAAAGCAAGCACGCAGGCGACGAAGATCGCACCCTGCGCGATGGTCACCCACTGCCCGGTTTCGGAAAGGTAATTCTCCATCGCTACGAGGATAAATGCGCCGACCACCGGACCGAACACGGTGCCCAATCCTCCGAGCAGCGTCATCAGCACGACCTCGCCGGACATGGTCCAGTGCACGTCCGTGAGCGAAGCGAGCTGGAACACCAGCGCCTTGGTGGCTCCGGCCAGCCCGGCCAGGGACGCCGACAGAACAAAGGCGAGCAGCTTGTAATGGTCTGCCTTGTAACCGAGCGAGATCGCGCGCGGCTCGTTTTCGCGGATCGCCTTGAGCACCTGGCCGAAGGGTGAATGGATGATGCGATAGACGAGCAAAAAACCAGCCAAGAAGACAAGCAGCACGAAGAAATACATCACCATCACGTTCGACAAATCGATCACGCCGAACAGTACTCCGCGCGGCACCGCCTGAATGCCGTCCTCGCCATGCGTGAACGGTGTCTGCAGGTAGAAGAAATACACCATCTGCGCCAGCGCGAGCGTGATCATCGCGAAATAAATACCCTGGCGGCGGGTCGCAAGCAACCCGGTCACAAAGCCCAGCAGCGCCGATGCCGCGGTTCCGAAAAGGATCGCCAGCTCCGGCGGAAATCCCCACACCTTGGCAGCGTGGGCGCAGGCATATCCGGCCGTGCCGAGGAACATGGCGTGCCCGAACGATAGCAGTCCGACGAAACCGATCAGCAGATTGAATGCGCAGGCGAACAGCGCGAAACACAACGCTTTCATCAGAAAAACCGGATAGACGGCAAAAGGCGCCAGCACCAGCAGCAGCACCATGATCGCGAAGGCAACAAGCTGCGCTCGCGGGACGGCGCGCAGCCCCGATGCGGTGCTCTTCGTCTTTTGGCTCACTGCCGCGCCTGCGGCTGTACCTTCGCTGACCGGCATGAATCGATGCCTCTTCAACGCTGCTGACCGAACAGCCCTGCGGGTTTGATCAGCAACACGATCGCCATGACGATGAATATCACGGTATTGGAAGCCTCGGGATAGAAGACCTTGGTCAAGCCTTCGACCACGCCGAGGGCAAATCCCGTCAAGATCGAGCCCATGATCGAACCCATGCCCCCGATCACCACCACCGCAAACACGACGATGATGAAATCCGCGCCCATAAGGGGATTGACTTGGTAGATGGGCGCCGCCATGACTCCGGCAAATCCCGCAAGTGCCACGCCGAATCCGTAGGTCAGCGTGACCATGCGCGGCACGTTGATGCCGAAGGCCTGCACCAGCGCCGGGTTCTCCGTTGCCGCGCGCAGATAGGAACCGAGCTTGGTCTTCTCGATCACGAACCAGGTGCCGAAGCACACGATGACCGATGCGGCGATCACCCAGGCCCGATAGTTAGGCAGGAACATGAAGCCCAGGTTCTGCCCGCCGGTGAGTTCGGCCGGCGCCGGATAGGGCAGGCCCGACGACCCGAACTGGTGGCGAAACAGGCCCTGAAGGATCAGCGCCAAACCGAAGGTGAGCAGAAGCCCGTAGAGGTGATCCAGCTTGTAGAGCCGCTTGAGCATGGTGCGCTCGATGGCCATGCCGAACACGCCCATCGCCACCGGCGCAATCGCGAGCGACCACCAGTACCCCAGTCCCAGCTTGTTGAGAAGAAACCAGGCGCAGAAGGCGCCCATCATGTACTGCGCACCGTGGGTGAAATTGATGATGTTGAGCAGACCGAAAATCACCGCCAGCCCAAGCGACAGCAGCGCGTAGAACGAGCCGTTGATCAATCCGATCAGAAGCTGACCGAAAAGTGCTTGAGTGGGTACGCCGAAAATTTCCATACTTGCGCGCGGCCTTGCGCACCGATTTCCTCCCCTTCGCAGGCAGGGCCAGGGCAGGGAGGGGCTGTCCGTGAGTGACCCCACCCCCACCCTGGCCTTCCCCCTGAGGGGAGAGGGAGCTCGGCGCTATTTTTTCGCCACCAGGGGGCAGTCGCCTTGAGCCATGGGGCGAAATGCCTGTTCCGCGGGGATGGTGGCGCGAACTTTGTAATAGTCCCACGGGCCTTTCGATTCAGCCGGTTTCTTTACCTCGAACAGGTATGCCGGATGGATCTTGCGCCCGTCGGCACGAATCGTGCCTTTGCCAAACAGCGGGTCCTCGGTAGGCGTCGCCTTCATCCTGGCGATTACCTTGGTGCCATCGTCGCTCTTGAGCGCTGTCACGGCTTTCAGGTAGTGCAGCAGACCGGAATAAACGCCGGCGTGGATCATGGTCGGATAGATGCCGCGGTTGGCCGCGGCGAAGCGCTTGGCGAACGCGCGCGTCTGGTCGTTCATGTCCCAGTAGAAAGTCTCGGTGAAGATCAGACCCTGCGCCTTGTCCAGCCCCAGGCCGTGGATGTCGGTGAGGAATACCAACAGGCCGGCAAGGTTTTGCCCGCCCTTGACGACGCCGAATTCGGCCGCCTGCTTAATGCTGTTGGTGGTGTCCCCGCCGGCATTGGCAAGGCCGATGATCTTGGCCTTGGAGGCCTGGGCCTGCAGCAGAAACGAGGAAAAGTCCTGGGTATTGAGCGGATGCCGGACTTTGCCCAGAACCTTGCCGCCGGACTTCAACACCACCGCCTCGGTGTCGCGCTCTAAGGCGTGGCCGAACGCGTAATCGGCGGTGAGAAAAAACCAGGAGCTCCCACCGGTCTTCACGATCGCAGTGCCGGTGCCGTTGGCGAGCATCCAAGTGTCATAGGTCCAGTGGATGGTGTTGGGCGAGCAGGCCTTGCCGGTGAGATCGGATGCGGCCGCGCCCGAGACGATGAACGCCTTGCCCTTTGCGCGCGTGACCTGGTTCACCGCCAGCGCCACCGCCGAATTGGGCACATCGAAGATCACGTCGACGCCTTCGGCGTCGTACCACTTGCTGGCGACCTGCGAGCCGACGTCGGCCTTGTTCTGGTGGTCGGCGAAGACGATCTCGACCTTCATGCCCTTCTTGGCGGCGCCGAAATCCTCCACTGCCAGGCGCGCGGCCACGACGGAGCCCTGCCCGGTCAGGTCCGCATACAGGCTGGACTGATCGTTCAGGACGCCGATCTTGACGGTTCCCCCGGAGATCTGCGCCTGCGCCCCTCCTGCGACGAGGCTAAACACCGCGGCAAGCGCTGCACTGCTCAATGCAGGTCTCAGTTTCATGATGTCGTTCTCCTCATTGGTAGGCGATTCCGTTCAGACGCCGAGATAGTGGTGCACCTTGTCCATGTTCGCCTCCAGCTCGGCATTGGCGATCATGTCCACCACGCGGCCGTTCTCCATCAGATAATGGCGATCGGCTACGGTTGCAGCGAAGCGAAAGTTCTGTTCCACCAGCAGAATGGTAAACCCCTGCGCCTTGATGCGCTCGATCGTGCGCCCGATCTGCTGCACGATCACCGGCGCCAGTCCTTCAGTCGGTTCGTCCAACAGCAGCAGCCTTGCGCCCGTACGCAGAACGCGGCCAATGGCGAGCATTTGCTGCTCCCCGCCGGAAAGTTTGGTCCCCTGGCTCGCCAGCCGTTCCTTCAGATTGGGAAACAGCTCGAAGATCTGCTCCACCGAAAGCCCGCCCTTTCTCACCTGCGGCGGCAACAGCAGATTCTCCTTCACATCGAGGCTGGCGAATATGCCGCGCTCCTCCGGGCAAATCGAGATGCCGAGCCGCGCAATGCGGTTGGAGGGCAGTCCGATGATTTCCTGGCCGGAGAGCCTGATCGATCCCCGGCGGCGCTCGACCATGCCCATGATGGACTTGAGCGTGGTGGTCTTTCCCGCGCCGTTGCGGCCAAGCAGTGTCACCACCTCGCCTTCGGCCACATCGAGGTCGACGCCGTGCAGAATATGCGACTCGCCGTACCACGCGCTCAACCCATCGAGCGCAAGCAGCGGCGCAACGCCGGCCCGTTTGACGGCGGCCGCCTCAGGCATGCACGGTCCCCAGATAGGCCGCGATGACCTGAGGATGCTTCGAAACCGACGCATAATCGCCCTCGGCGAGCACCTCGCCGCGCGCAAGCACCGTAATCTGGTCGGAGAGGTTCTGAACCACGCTCAGGTTGTGCTCGACCATCAGCACCGTGCGATTCGCCGCGACGCGCTTCACCAGCGCCGCGATGCGCTCTACGTCCTCGTGCGTCATGCCTGCGGTGGGTTCGTCGAGAAGCATCATTTCAGGGTCCAGCGCGAGGGTCGTGGCTATCTCCAGCGCCCGCTTCCTCCCATAGGATAGTTCGACTGCGATCGCGCCCTCGAATTCGGAGAGGCCCACGGCATCGATCAATTGGCGCGCTCGATCGTTCAATTCGTCGAGTACGCGCTCCGGGCGCCAGAAGTCGAACGAGCCTCCGCGCTTGCGCTGCAGCGCGATACGCACGTTTTCCAGAACCGAGAGGTGGGGAAATACGGCTGAAATCTGGAACGAGCGCACCAGACCCATGCGCGCGATCGACGCCGGGCCCATGCCGGTGATTTCGCGGCCGTTGTACAAGATCTGGCCGCGGGTGGGCACCAAGAAGCGCGTGAGCAGATTGAAACACGTGGTTTTTCCGGCCCCGTTGGGCCCGATGAGCGCGTGGATGCAGCCGCGCCTGACCCTGAGGTTGACGCCGCTCACGGCGACGAAGCCCTTGAACTGCATGGTCAGGTCGCGGGTTTCCAGGATGAAATCGTCTGCCATGCCGGACTCAGGTTGAAAAGCGCTCCTTCGCGACAAACGCCCTACCTAACGCCTCGTCTTCCGGGCAAGCCGACCAGCCCGGACTGCTGCATTGTAACTGGGCGCCCTCGGGTGATCGGGGGAAAAAATGGGGTCAGAGTAACTTTTCCCCGTGTGCCCTTGGGTTACGCAGTCAGTTATGGGTGAGGAAAAGTTACTCTGACCCCATTTTTCTAGCGTCCGCGCCAGACCGGCTTGCGCTTTTTGGCAAATGCGTCCATTCCCTCGGCAAAGTCTTCGGCGGTTGCGTTGCAGGCCATAACCTCGTTGGCGAGCGAATAGGCGCCATCGAGCCCTTGTTCGAGCTGCTCGTAGAAAAGCCGCTTGCCGAGCCGAATCGCGACCGGGCTCTTGGCCAGCACGGAGTCGCTCAGTCTGCGAATTTCCGCGTCCAATTGATCGGCCGGCACCACTCGGTTCAAAAGGCCGCGTGCGAGCGCGGTCGGCGCATCGATGAACTCGCCGGTGAGCAGCATTTCCATGGCTTGCTTGCGGCCGACGTTGCGCGACAAGCCCACCGACGGGCTGGAGCAGAAGAGTCCGAAATTCACGCCGGAAACGGCGAAGCGCGCCGAATCGACGGCAACGGCGAGGTCGCACATCGATACCAGTTGGCAGCCTGCAGCGGTGGCCACGCCGTGCACGCGCGCGATGACCGGCTGCGGCATCCTGGTCAAATAAACCATCATTCGCCCGCACTGGTCGAACAGCGCCTTCTGCCATGCCTTCTCCGGATGCGCGCCCATCTCCTTGAGGTCATGGCCGGCGCAGAAGGCCTTGCCCGCCCCGGCGAGCACGACCACGCGCGCGGAGGAGTCGCCCGCAACGAGCTCGAGTTCCGCGTGCAGGGCGGCAATCATCGCCTGCGAAAGCGAATTGAGCCTCTCACCCCTATTCATCGTCAACGTCACCACCCCGCCCTCGTCCTGTCTAAGCACATAAGGCGTTTCGGCCTCTGCTTGCAAATTCGCGCTCATATTCTCACTCCTATCCCCTCAATCCTAAGCCGGACGAGCCGGAACCAGGGAAGCGGGTTTTGCCGTTTATCAATCTCCCCCTTTTCGTTCAGTTGCAAGCAACTGAACGAAAAGGGGGAGACAAATTTAGAAACCAAATCTTCGCCAAATTTGTCAACAGTCAACCTGCAAGTGACTGATTTCTGAATCCTAATTCCTGCCTCTTCACTCTATCGCCAGCGCCGATTTCGCCTGTTCGCGCAGAGCGAACTTCTGGATCTTTCCGGTTGACGTCTTGGGCAGCACGCCGAACACCACCGCCCGCGGCACCTTGAAGCGGGCAAGATGGCCGCGACAATGCTCGATCATTTCGGCTTGCGTGACTCGCGCACCCGATTTGAGTTCGACAAAAGCGCACGGCGTTTCGCCCCATTTCGGGTCGGGCATGGCCACTACGGCGGCCGCGAGCACCGCTGGATGCCGGTATAGCACTTCTTCCACTTCCAGCGAGGATATGTTTTCGCCCCCGGAAATGATGATGTCCTTGGCGCGGTCCTTGATCTTCACGTAGCCGTCGGACTGCATGACGGCCAGGTCCCCGGAGTGGAACCAGCCGCCGGCGAAAGCCTCCTCGGTCGCCTTGGGATTCTTCAGGTAGCCCTTCATGGTGATGTTGCCGCGGAACATGATCTCACCCATGGTCTCGCCGTCGCGCGGCGTCGTCTGCATGGACTCCGGCGTCATCACCGTCAGCCCGTCCTCGACCAGATAACGAACTCCCTGGCGGCCATTGCGTTCGGCGCGCTTGCCGATGTCGAGTTGCATCCATTCATCGTGCTTGGCGCATACCGTCGCCGGTCCGTAAGTTTCGGTTAGCCCATAGACATGGGTAAGATCGAAGCCCAATTTCTCCATGCCCTCGATCATCGCGGCCGGCGGCGCCGCCCCCGCCACCATCGCCGAGACCTTGTGCTCGATGCCTTCGCGCAAAAGCGGGTCGGCGTTGATCAGCGTGGTGTGCACGATGGGCGCGCCGCAGTAGTGCGTGACCCGGTGTTCCTTCATCATCTTGAAAATCAACGCGGCCTCCACTTTTCTCAGGCACACGTTAACGCCCGCGTTGGCCGCCATGGTCCAGGGGAAACACCAGCCGTTGCAGTGGAACATCGGCAGCGTCCACAGGTACACCGAGTGCTGCGGCATGCTCCAGGTGAGAATGTTGCCGATGCCGTTCAGGTAGGCGCCGCGGTGATGGTAGACCACACCCTTCGGATTTCCGGTGGTGCCAGAGGTGTAGTTGAGCGATATCGCGTTCCACTCGTCGGCAGGCGGCTCCCAGGGAAAATTCGCATCGCCGCCGGCGAGAAACTCCTCGTAGGTCGAGCGCCCCAGGCGCGCCCCGGGTCCGGCGTATTCCGGATCATCGACATCGATCACCAACGGCTTGTTGCCGCATATCGCCACCGCACGCTCGACCGTACCGGAGAACTCGCGGTCGGCGATCAGCAACTTGGCGCCGCCGTGATCGAGCATGAACGCAATTGCCTCGGGATCGAGCCGGGTATTGAGCGTATTGAGCACGGCGCCGGCCATCGGCACGCCGAAGTGGCACTCGAACATCTCGGGTGTATTGGCGAGCATCACCGCAACGGTATCGCCCACGCCGATGCCGCGTCCGGCGATGGCCGAAGCGAGGCGACGGCTTCTCGCATAGGTCTCGGCCCACGTGAATCGCCGCATGCCGTGCACTACCGCGAGCCGCTCCGGATACACGTAGGCAGCGCGCTCGATGAAGCCGAGCGGCGTGAGTGGCGCGCAGTTGGCGGGGTTCTTGTCGAGGTTGACATCGAAGGGGTTCGATTTCTGGCTCATGGGAACCTCGGCCCTGGGAATCGCGGTAGAAGATTATAGCTCCCGGCATCTGCTGCATGCCCCGCCGAGGGCCGAAGCCAACCACGCCGCGGTGCTCAGGACGCGGCGTCCTCGCAGCGCAGCCAAACGCAGCGGCCCTTGGTGTCCCGTTCGATCCCGGCGAGCACGCGTTCGTGCTCGGCCAGTTCCGCAGCGCTTGCGGCCACCACCAGCAGCCGAGGCCGCTCGGCCGCGTCGCCGGAGATCCGGCCCGCCGGTTCCGGCACTGAGTCCAGGTCGATCGCGAGGCTGTCCTGGCCCCGCGTCATGGCCAGGTACACCTCGGCCAGAAGCTCGGCGTCGAGCAGCGCCCCGTGCAGCGTGCGCCGCGAATTATCGATCTCATAGCGCTCGCAAAGGGCATCGAGCGAGTTTCTCTTGCCCGGATGCAGGTCCTTGGCCAGACGCAGCGTGTCGACGATGCCGTCGCAGTGTCCGTCGATGGACGGCAGGCCGGCGAGATCCAGCTCGCGGTTGAGGAACTCGACGTCGAATGCCGCATTGTGAATCACCAGTTCGGCGCCGTGGATGTAGTCGAGGAAGTCAGCCACGACCTCATGGAATTTCGGCTTGTCCTGGAGGAACTCAGCGGTGATGCCGTGCACCTTGAGCGCGCCCTCTTCGCTTTCGCGCTCCGGATTGACATAGCGATGGAATCGATTCTCGGTCAATCTCCGATTGAGAATTTCCACGCATCCGACCTCGATGATCCGGTCGCCGAGCTTGGCGTTAAGGCCGGTGGTTTCCGTATCAAGTACGACCAATCTCATTCCGACCGCCGTGAAATCGACTCACAAGGAAACAAGCGTTCATCGCACAATGAGTCCACATCTCCTCTCATATCGCATTGGAAGGGGAGTCGTTCCGGATCATTCCGAAACCGCTTCGAGCTATTCACTCTACTCTTTCCATCGGCTAAACGAAAACAGCGAGCAGATTTGTTCACGCTCGCGGCTCGATCAACGGCAAACTGAAGCGCCCTTCCTGGGTTTCGTACGGCACCCAGCCCCCTCCCAGCGCGTTCATGAGATCCACGCTGAAGCCGAGGAACGACTGGCGATTGCGCACGAGCGCAAGCTGCGCGTCGTTGAGGGTGCGTTGCGCGTCGAGCACCTCGAGATAAGCCGAATAGCCTGACTCGTAGCGCAGCGTCGCCAGGCGCAGCGTGTTGCGCGCCTGATCGACGCGCTCGCGCAAATCCTGTTCGGCCTCCAAGGCAAGGCGCACGTTCGACAGCGCGTCGGCAACTTCGCGAAATGCGTTCTGCACGGTACGCTCATACGAGAGTGCAGCCTGCCGGGCGCGCGCCTCGGCCTGATCGGTTCGCGCGGCGTAACGGCCGGCGTCGAAGATAGGTCCCACTGCGCCCAGGCCCACCGACCAGATGCCGGCACCGCTCGAGAAGAGATTCGACAACTGCGCGCTCTGCACGCCGAGCGCGCCGGTGATGCTGAAGGTCGGAAATTGGGCAGCCCGCGCGACGCCGATCTGGGCATTGGCTGCAACGAGCGCGGCTTCAGCTTCGCGCACGTCAGGCCTGCGCTCTAGCAGCGTCGAAGGCAGGCCCGCAGGGGGCAAAGGCGGCACCGGAAGCCTGCGCAGGTCGCCGGCGACCAGATTCAGATCCAGGACGCCGGTGAGCACGCCGAGCTGATGCACAGCCGCTGCACGCAGCCGGCGCAAATCCTTGATCTGCGCCGCGAGCTGCGCCCGATTGGCCTTGGCCTGGCTCACGTCCAGATCGGATACCACCCCGGCTTCGGCGCGCCGGCGCGCAATCTCAACAGAGTCCTCCGCGGCCTTCAGCGTCTCCTCCGATACGATGAGCTGTGCGTCCAGAGAGCGCACCGTGAAGTAAGTCTGCGAGATGGCGGCCGCAAGCGTGAGCGCGACCACGTCCCGAGCGTAGCGGGTCCCGATGTACTGCGCGCGCGCCGCTTCGCGCAGGCGCCGCAGGCGACCCCAGAAATCGATCTCGAAAGTCGTGTTGGCCGAAAGCTGGAGATTGCCGCGGACAGCAGTTGCTCCCGACGGCAGGGCGCCCGATCGCGTGCTAGCGCGCGATCGGCTGGAGGAAGCGCTTGCGTCGACCTGCGGGAACCGGGTCGCGGCGGCTTCGCGCAGCAGCGCTTCGGCTTCCTCGATGCGAGCAACAGAGAGCTTCACGTCCGTGTTCTGCACGAGGCCTGCGGCGACGAGCTTGTCCAGCAACGGGTCCTCGTAGAGCTGCCACCAATTCGCCGGCACCGGCACGGCTGCGGCGGTGCCCGCTTCAGCTTCGGGATAGCGATTCGGCAGATCGATCTGCGGGCGCTTGTAATCAGGACCGAGCAGCGTGCAGCCCCCGAGGGCGAACGCCGCCACGGCAGCCGCCAGGCGTGCCTTCATACCGGCTCCCTCGCGGGTTCCGCCCGCGGCTTGGGCGGGGCGCTTTCTCCCATTTTCTGCCGCCGCGCAAACAGCGTGAAAAAGAGCGGCACGAAGATCGTCGCGATGAAGGTCGCGAACAGCATGCCGCCGACGACACCGGTTCCCATGGAGCGGCGTGCAGCCGCACCCGCGCCGCTTGCGACGGCAAGCGGCATCACGCCAAAGACAAAAGCGATGGAAGTCATGACAATAGGCCGGAAGCGCAGCCGCGCCGCCTTCACCGCGGCCTCCAGCGGGGTCATGCCGGCGAGCAGGCCCTGCTGTGCAAACTCGACGATCAAAATCGCGTTTTTCGCTGCCAAGCCGATCAGAACCACGAGTCCGATCTGGAAGTAGATGTCGTTCTCCATCGCGCGCAGCCACACGAAGAGCAGCGCTCCGGCGACGGCGAACGGCACAGCCAAAACGACGGCTGCCGGCAGCCGCCAGCGCTCGTAGAGCGCGGCCAGAATCAGGTAGACCATCACGATCGCGAAGCCGAAGGCGAATAGGGACGCGCTGCCTGTGCGCTTTTCCTGAAACGCCTGCCCCGTCCACGCCATGCCGTATCCCGCCGGGAGGACCTCAGCGGCGATCTGTTCAACTGCCGCAATGGCCTCGCCCGAACTCACGCCGGGTTTGCCGCTCCCGAGCACCTTCGCCGCCAGAAAGCCGTTGAAGCGCTCGACCTGTTCGGGGCCGACGACGCTCGTGCTGCGGATCAGCGCCTTCAAAGGAATCATCTCGTCCGTGGTATTGGAGCGCACATGCACGGCGCCGACATCGTCGGGCTGCGCACGGTAGGGTGCGTCGGCCTGGACCTGCACGCGGTAGGTGCGTCCGGACATGTTGAAGTCGTTCACGTAAAGCGCGCCCATGGTACTTTGCAATGCGTCGAAGACGTTCGAAACCGGAACACCGAGCGCCATCGCCTGCTCGAGATTCACCTCGACGAAGAGTTGCGGCACCGTCGGGCGGAAAAAGGTGTTTATGCCTTGGAGTTGCGGGTCTTTCGACAATGCGGCCGTAAAGGCCTGGACCACTTGTGCAAGCCGCCGCGCGTCCGAGTCGGCTCGCGCCTGCACGTACACCTCGAACCCGCCGGCAGTGCCCAGGCCGCGAATCGCCGGGGGATTGAAGCCCAGCACGATGCCGTCCGGGAAGGCGAAACCCAGGCGCGAAACTTCTGCCGCCAGTGCCGGAGCCGTCTTTTCGCGTGCGTCCCAGTCCTTGAGCAGGATGAAGCTCGTGCCTGCGTTCGGCTTGTTGCCGCCGCCGATGATGTCGCGGCCCGCGGCGACGAACACGTGCTCGATCGCCGGCTCCTTGGCCAGGCGCTGCTGCAGTTGCGCGCCCGTAGCCGCGGTGCGCTGAAGCGTAGCGCCGTCGGGCAGCATGATCGCGCTGAAGAGGTAACCCTGGTCCTCGGGCGGTACGAAACTCGTCGGCACGCGTGCGAATAGAAGCGTTGTCAGGGCCAGCACGCCGACGAAGGCGATCCCGCTCCAGAGCCGCCGCTTCAGCGCGGCGTTGACCATCCACAGGAAGGCGGCGGTGAGCTTCGCGAAGCCGATATTGAAGGGCCGGAAAAGCCGCGACTCGTGCCCGCCCTCCTTCAGCAGCAGCGCACACAGCGCAGGAGTGAGCGTGAGCGCGGTCACGCCCGAGACCAGAACCGCGATCGCCACGGTCACGGCGAACTGCTTGTAGAGCTGACCCGCGATGCCGCCCAGGAACGCCACCGGAACGAACACGGCGCACAGCACGAGCACGATCGCAAGCACTGCGCCCGATACCTCGAACATCGATTCGATCGCCGCCTGCTTCGCGGCCATCTTGTGCTCGCGCATGAGCCGCTCGACGTTTTCCAGCACCACGATGGCATCGTCGACCACGATCCCGACCGCCAGCACCATGGCGAAAAGCGTGAGCGTGTTGATGGAAAAGCCCAGCGCATAAAGCCCCGCGAACGTGCCGATGAGCGACACCGGCACCGCTATCATCGGAATCAGCGTCGCGCGCCAGTTCTGCAAAAACACGAACACGACGAGCAACACGAGCAGCCCGGCCTCGGCGAGCGTCTTCACCACCTCGCGAATGGACGCCTGCACGACCCGCGTCGTGTCGAATGGAATGAGGTAGTCCATGCCCTCGGGAAACGCGCTTTTTAGCTCTTCCACGCGCGTCTTTACGGCGGCCGCCGCATCGAGCGCATTGGCTCCGGTCTGCAGGAATACCGCTATGCCCACGGCAGGCTTGCCGTCGACAGTCGTAGGCGTATCGTAGCTCTGGGCTCCGAGTTCCACGCGTGCGACATCCTTGATCCGCAACACGCCGCTCGGCCCGCCCGCGCGAACCACGATGTTGCCGAACTGTTCGGGGGTGACCAAGCGGCCGCGCGCGGTAACGGTGTAGGTGAGTGCCTGGCCGGCCGGCGCGGGCTCCGCGCCGACCTTGCCGGCGGCATACTGCTGGTTCTGCACGCGGATCGCGTTCGCGATGTCGGTCGGCGTCACGCCCAAACGCGCCATTCTGTCGGGCTGGAGCCAGACCCGCATCGAATAGCCCGAGCCGAAGAGCAAGGCGTCGCCGACGCCCTGGATCCGTTTGAGCTCGTCGATCAGGTTCACCGTGGCGTAGTCGGCCATGGATACGGTGCTTTGCTTTCCGGCGCTTGAAAGCAGGCCGATCAAGAGCAGGATGTCGTTCGATCGCTTCTGCACGATGACACCGGTGCGGCGCACTTCCTCCGGCAGTCGCGGCAGCGCGATCTGCATGCGGTTGTTGATCTGGAACACGGCGGTGTCGACGTTCGTGCCGACTTCGAAGGTAGCGGTGATCGTGACCGTCCCGTCCGCCGCTGCGCTCGAGTTGAAGTAGATCATCCTCTCGACGCCGGAAAGCTGCTCTTCGAGCGGCGCGGCGACCGTCTTGGCGAGCGTTTCCGCGCTCGCCCCCGGAAAGCTCGCGCTGATGGTAACGGTGGGCGGCGCGATCTCCGGATATTGCGCGACCGGCAGGATCTGAGATGCGATCAGACCGGCGAGCGTGATGATGATCGCGATAACGCTGGCGAAAATCGGACGTTCGATGAAGAAGCGCGAGAAATTACCCATGCCAGTCTCCGGTCAGCGCGCCGCGGAGGCCCCATTGCGGTCCGCGGCCTTGGCTCCAGGCGAGGAGCCTGTCGGCGCAGCGCCAGGCGCCTGCGGCTGAACGCTCGCGCCGGGACGCAGCTTCATCAGATTGTCGACGATAAGGAGCTCGTCCGCTTTGAGCCCGCCCGTCACTATCCAGTCGGTGCCGATCCAGTTAGCGGTCTGCACCGGCCTCATGATCGCCTTTCCGCCTTCACTCACCCAGACCATGCGCGCCTGCTCAGTCTGCACCACCGCGGCCTGCGGCACGAGAAACGCCTCCTGCTGGCCGGCGAGGATCTGCACCTTGGCAAACTGCCCCGGCAACCACTTCAGATCGGCGTTCGAAAATTCCGCGCGCAGCTGAACCGTTCCGAGCCTGAGGTCCACTGTGGTTCCGGTGAAATTGAGACGGCCGCCTTTCGCGCCGAGGGCGCCTTCTCGAGTCAGGATATTCACTCGCGCGCCATTCTTGTTGCGGATGCGCTCGAAGTCCGCCTCGGAGAGCGAGAACCGCACCCAGATCGGATTCACCTGCGTCAGCGTCGTGAGCAAATCGGTGTTGGCGGAAACGAGGCTGCCTTCCGAGCGCACGGCGCGGCCGGTAATGCCGCCGATGGGCGCCTTCACGTTCGTATAAGAGAGGTTGAGCTGAGCTTCGGCGAGCCTTGCCTGCGCCCCTTCGATCGCAGCCGAGGACTGCTTCGCCGCGG
Source organism: Betaproteobacteria bacterium (assembly GCA_016210745.1). Classification (GTDB taxonomy): domain Bacteria; phylum Pseudomonadota; class Gammaproteobacteria; order Burkholderiales; family SG8-39; genus JACQTO01. Next base: position 826 of record JACQTO010000251.1, on the reverse strand, counting down.
ACACCGCTTCGTCGTACTCGCGCTGGCTGATCGCTCTTGCCTGCGCGAGGGACTTCAGCCGCTCGGCCTCGCGCTGTGCCTGCTCCTGCTTTGCCCGCTCCTGCGACAGGGCCGCGCGTGCCTGGGCGACAGCGATCTCGAATGGCGCGCGGTCGATGACGAACAGCGTCTGTCCGGCATTCACCGGGGCGCCTTCAGTGTAAAGGCGCCGTTCCAGGATGCCCGAGACGCGCGCGCGAATCTCGATTTCGCGCGAGCCTTCCGCCTGGCCCACTGCATCGAGCACGATCGGCACGCGCCGAGGCTCGAGGCGCTTCACGGTCACGGGCATCGCCGGCGGGGCGCCTCCCGGGGCAGCTTTGGCTGCAGGGCCGGCCTCTTGCTTCCCGCAGGCGGTCAGGACGAACGCGAGGCTCGCGAGCGCAGCGATGGCGAGCATCGCGCGTGTCGCATGGGGTGTTCTGGCCGGCAGCTTTGAACGCATGGGCGAGTCTGCTATAGACGGGGAGGGGCACATTATAGACGGGCGCAACACGAGAGCCCCGACCACCGTCGCGTCATCCCGAAGTTTCAATCCTCACCCGCCGAACGCGGCGGGCGCAATCCGCAGGACTGCTCAACAAAGCGCAGCATCGACGCGTTTCAATCCTCGCCCGCCGCACGCGACGGGCGCAACACGCCGCTTTCCAGGCGGGCATGTCGTCGGTGTAGTTTCAATCCTCGCCCGCCGCACGCGACGGGCGCAACCGGGCAGCACAATTAGTCTGCGCCTCGGAGCGGTTGTTTCAATCCTCGCCCGCCGCACGCGACGGGCGCAACCCGGGGC
>JACQTO010000248.1 GCA_016210745.1 Betaproteobacteria bacterium | reverse complement strand
GGTTTTGCCGTTTATCAATCTCCCCTTTTCGTGCAGTTGCAAGCAACTGCACGAAAAGGGGAGACGAATTTAGAAACCAAATCTTCGCCAAATTTGTCAACAGTAGACTTGTAAGTGAATAATGCCTCGGTCAACCGAGCCCGCCTCAGTATTGGACCTAAACACATCATGGCCTGGATCATAACGAAATATTGTCTGACCGCCGTTGTCGTCGTGCTCGTGTCCGAGCTCGCAAAACGCAGCGACCGGCTCGGTGGTTTCGTCGCTGCGCTGCCGCTTGTCACGGTACTCGCGCTTATCTGGCTCTATGTCGAAAATCAGCCGCAGGAAAAAATCGCGAATCACGCTTGGTACACGTTTTGGTATGTCGTGCCAACGCTGCCGATGTTTCTTGCGTTTCCCGCGCTCTTGCCGCGCATCGGCTTCTGGCCGACCTTGCTCGCCTGCATTGCCATCACCATAGTCTGCTTCGGACTGTTCGCTCTTGCCGTTCGGCGATTCGGCATAGAGTTGTTGTAGCAGCGATAGCCGCGGGACGCTCGTTGCGATGCTGATTCTTCTCGCGACCTAGCGCAACTTCCCGCTCGCCACGCTCGTCTATGCATTGATTGCGCTCGCTTGGCGCCGTGTGGAAAGGAGGATGTATGAAACCACGCATCAATGTGATCACATTGGGAGTCGGCGATTTGGGCAAATCCGTGAACTTTTACCGCGACGGAATGGGTCTGCCGACGCAAGGGATCACCGGCACGCAGTTCGAGGACGGAGCGGTCGTCTTCTTCCACATGAACGACAATCTCATCTTGGCGTTGTATCCAAGGACGGCGCTGGCTAAGGATGCAAAGGTATCGTTGGGTCCGCGGAGCCCGGCAGAGTTATCCATCGGTCACCTCGTCGGCTCCAAAGGGGAAGTCGATACCATCATGAATCAGGCAGAGAAGGCAGGCGCCACAATCACCGATCCGGCGCACGACCGCTTTTGGGGCGGGTACTCCGGATATTTCCAGGATCTGGACGGACACCTCTGGGAAATCGCCTGGAATCCGCAATGGGATGTAGAGGATTAGCGCTCGCGGGCAGCTCGGACATGAATCGGCGCTCGCCATGACTTCGCTTGTCTCGACGCTCGGGATCGGGACCGTGGTATTCAGCGCAACGAACGTCGACGATCTCCTCGTGGTCGCCGCGTTCTTTGCCGATCCGCGGCTGCGGCAGCGCTTTGTGGTCATTGGGCAGTTTCTCGGCATCGGCGCTCTGGTGCTTGCGAGTGCCCTGGCGGCACTGTTGGCTCTGGCGATACCGCAAGGCTGGGTTGCGTTTTCGGGGTTGATCCCGTTGTATTTGGGGCTGCACCGGTTGTTCACACTGCGCCGCGTCAAGCTGGGCGGAGCAGCCGATATCAGCGCTCACCGCGAACGCGAGCATTTGTCGGCCTATCGGAGCTTGTCGCAGATCCTTGCCGTCGCGGCCGTCACGGTAGCGAATGGAGGCGATAATCTCGGCGTCTACATCCCGCTGTTCGCCGCCGAGCCCTACGCGATCCCCGCCTATGCGCTGATATTCGGCGTCATGACGGCCCTATGGTGCGCTTTGGCTCACGTGCTCGTCGGCCACCGTATCCTGGGCGAGTCGATACGCCGCTACGGCCACTTGGCGCTGCCCTTCGTCCTCATTGCGTTGGGTTTCCACATTCTTCTAGGGGCCTTGATTCTTGTTCGCTAGCGCCGAAGATAGATCGGCTGCGGAGATTGTTGGTCTAAGCGCTAAGCATGAAGAAGACTTTCTTTCTTGCCGTGACACACCTGCTTACCCTCGCGGTGGGGTTCGCTCTGGGCATTTATGCCCTGCCCATCCTCACCGCCCCGCCGGCGCCGTCCGCGGCGGAAGCTGCGGCGCAGGCCGGCCAGGCTGCCTATACCGGTCAGTTCCGCCGCGACCTCAAGGACAGCGATATCCTGCATTGGGGTGAAGGCACCCTGCTGGTGGGTCGGCGAAGCATCGCGTTGGTCGGCAAAATCGCTCCGGGCCCCGACTATAAGCTGTACCTGTCGACGGAGTTCGTGGAGACCGAGGCGGATTTCCTGCGGCTGAAGCCCAGCATGCTTCGCATCGGGGACGTGAAGACCTTCGAGAACTTCGTCGTGCGTGTACCGGAGTCGGTCGATGTCGCGCGCTACAACGCGGTGATCGTCTGGTGCGAAGCGTTCGGGCAGTTCATTACCGCAGCACGCTATCGGTAAAGGGCAGGCGGCGGAGGATTCGGGGTCGGGTAAGCGACATCAATTGGAGTCAGAACGATGAGCCTGCAGCAACTCCTTGGGACAGAGCTTCCCATCATTCAAGCGCCTATGGCTGGCGCTCAAGGCAGCGGCGATTTCTCGCCGTTGTGGGCAGGCCAGAACGCCAGCGGATCCAAGGAGGTTCCCGCCGCGGAGATCACGCGGGAATTGGCTGCCGGTCTTCCGGCGGGATTTTCATCGAGGAGATGAGCATGGCCGCTCCGGATCCCACGACGCCCGTTGAGCCGAGCGTGAACTCCGACACTTTGCTGCGCCGACTTCTGGGTGGCATGTCCGTATTCACCATGCTCATGACCGTGCCGCAGGTCTTGACCATCTGGGTCGGGCAGCAAGCGGCCGGAGTTTCCGTCTTGTCATGGGGCGCGTATCTGATCTCCGCCATCCTCTGGTTATGGTTCGGACTGCAGAAGGGTGACAAGAACATCTACTTGCCGTGCGTGGGCTGGATCGTGCTGGACGGCGCCGTTATCGTGGGAGCCATCACCTATGGATAGGCCGTCTGGGGCAAAGGAGCGCACCACTGCGCCGCGATCGGTCGCAGAGATCGAGAGCTTCATAACCATGCTTCGCGTCGCCTGCGAGGATGCCAAAATCAATTCGCAACTCCAGAACCTCCTCGCGATGCCCGATGCCCAGCGCCGGTCGCTGATCGATGCCTGGATTTCGGATCTGATCATCGCCGAAGCGCCGAAAGACTTCATCGCCGCAATCGCTTGCCTCGCCGACGACCGCGTCGCGGAAAAAGTATTTGAGGTAATCTTCAGGTGCAAACGTGAGAATTATTGAGTATCGTGAACTGCGGGGTGCGCATGGCCGAAAATTACCTGCCTCAGGTCCGCGAGCTCTATGAAACCTTTCCTTTCCCGGCGCGCGATCCGGCGACCGAGAACCCGAGCGCCGTTCCCGTCTCGCCTACCGATATTCTTGGCAAGATCAACCATCACGGCTTTGGCGGCCGGCGCGACTTCACCAAGGGCTTTCGGGCTCTGGTCGCCGGCGGCGGCACCGGCGATGCGGCGATTTTCCTGGCCGCCCAGCTTCGGGGGACCGACGCCGAGGTAGTCTGCCTCGATCTCAGCGAGGCCAGCCTCGCCATCGCCCGGCAACGGGCGGCTTTGCGCAAGTTGGAGCAGCGGATCCGCTGGATCCACGGTTCCATTCTCGACGTCGCGCGGTTGGGGCTGGGGCGCTTCGACTACATCAGCTGCCTGGGCGTGCTCCACCATCTCGCCGACCCGGACGAGGGTCTGCGCGCACTGGCGGACGTGCTGGGCGAGGGTGGTGCCATGGGCCTGATGGTCTACGGCCGCTACGGCCGGCTCGACATCTACGCCATGCAGGATCTCATGCGGTTGATCAATCGCGACGAGCCCGACCTTCCGGCCCAGGTCGCCAACCTCAAGGCGGCGCTTCGCGGGCTCTCGCCCGCCCACCTGCTGCTGCGCGGCCGCGGCCGCGAGCAGATAGAGGCGCTGATAGCCAACGAGAGCAACATAGTCGACACCTTCCTGCATGCCCAGGATCGCGCCTACACCGTGCCCGAACTCTATCGGTTTGTCGAAGGGGCAGGGCTCTCGGTGGTCAATTTCACCAATTTCGGCCACGTCGTGCGCCTGGAGTACGAGCCCGACATTTACCTCGCCGATGCCGCTTTGAAGGCAAGGCTTGCTGCCCGCTCGCTGCGCGAACGCCAGGCCATCGCCGAGCTGCTCCACGGCCACATGTTCCTGCACACCCTGTATGCCGCTCGCCCCGGGTGCCGGGCCGCGAGCTTTCGCGACCCGGACATGGTGCCGTTTTTCCTGACCGTGCCCGGTGCCGAGGCGGCGGAGCGGCTGCGGGGCCGCGGCGCCGTCAAGGTACGGCTGTCCTCGCGAATCGTCCTCGCGGTCGCGCCGTCGCCGCCCGCGCTGGCCTGCCTGGCCCTGGTGGACGGCGCGCGACCGTTGGCCGAGATCTGGCGCGAGGCAGCGGCGGTTCTCGGCGAGGATGCGGACAGGGTCGCCGCGGCGGCGGCCGCCGACCTCGAGCGCTTCAACGCGTTCAACTGGTTGTGCCTGCGCCACCGCTCGTGCCCGCCGCCGCCATCGCTCGCCTATGGCTACCGCCGCGACGCCGTGTTGGCGGCGGACTGATACGCTTTGAAAATGCAACTCCACGCCGCGCCTGCGGACCATGACGGCACCCTCGCCGAAGTCTTCTTCACATTTCTGAAGCTGGGATTGACCTCGTTCGGCGGCCCGATCGCGCATATCGGTTATTACCACCGGGAACTGGTCGAGCGTCGCAACTGGGTCGGGGAAAGCCAGTTCGCGCAACTGCTTGCCCTGTGCCAGTTCCTGCCCGGCCCGGCGAGCAGTCAGCTTGGGTTCAGTCTGGGGCTGTTGCGCGCCGGCTGGTGGGGCGCCATCGCCGCGTTCGTCGCCTTTACGCTGCCATCGGCGTTGCTGCTGTTCGCGTTTGCCGCGCTGCTGCCGCAGTTTTCCGGCCCCGCCGGCGGCGCCGCGATCCATGGGCTCAAACTGGTTGCCCTCTCGGTGGTCGCTCAAGGCGTGCTCGGGATGACGCGCCAACTCTGCCCCGATGCCATCCGCGCGACCATCGCTACGCTCGCCGCGCTGGTCATCCTCGTCTCAGGGCAGGCATGGGCCCAGATTCTCGTCGTCGCGCTCGGAGCAGCCGCCGGTCTTGCGCTCTGCCGCGACGTGAAGCCGGTTCCCGGCGGCGGCGTGCAACCGCGCTACGGCCCGGGGCTCGGATGGACACTGCTTGCGCTATTCGCCCTGCTGCTTGTCGGTTTGCCGCTCGCCTCGGCCGGACATTTCGGCATCGTGTCCGTGGCCGAAGCATTCTATCGGGCGGGGGCGCTGGTCTTCGGCGGCGGCCACGTGGTTCTGCCTTTGCTGGAAGAAACCGTAGTCAAGCCCGGATGGATTACTTCCGACGAATTTCTGGCCGGATACGGTGCCGCCCAGGCAGTGCCCGGCCCTTTGTTTACGCTCGCCGCCTATCTTGGCGCGCGCTTGCCGGATAGCCAAGGCGGGGCGCTCGGCGCCGCGGTGGCGCTGGCGGCGATATTTCTGCCGGGATTTCTGCTGGTGGCCGGTGTGCTGCCGCTATGGCGCATCATCGCCAGCCGACCCATGGCCTCGCGCGCCATTGCCGGCGTCAACGCCGCAGTGGTCGGGCTTCTTGGGGCGGCTCTCTACGATCCGGTATGGTCGAGCGCAGTGCGCGGGCCGGTCGATCTGGCCATTGCACTGGTTGGTTTCACGCTTCTCGTGGCTTGGCGCGCCTCCGCACTGCTAGTGGTGCTCTGGTGCGTCGCCGCGAGCATCGCAAGCGCGTTACTGTAAACAGCGGTACGAGCGGGAAAGATCGGTGCCGCCAAGCTCCGCTGGTTGAGTCTTCGCGTCCGGGTTCCCATCGAATGTCAACATGAATTTCACCGCGTGTCTCCTTTCTCGCTTCCGAAATTCACGGCTGGGTTAGCGATCCTCCGTTCTTCCATGGTTCTCCAGGGGCCATCGGTAATGGGTGTGCGAATTAACGACCCTTCACTGACGCGAAGATTCGGGCGGATGCAATTACGTGAAGCCTCTGGAAACGGTCAAGGAGGGGCAGTCCGTCTGAGGCGTGCCCCCTTGCTCATGGCCATGCGGACCGCGGGGGGTTCCGTGCCCTGACGGACTTGATCGCGCTATCAACCGGCGAGGCCGTCGTCCCAGGGTTGAGTCGGTGCTCGCGCCAGCCTTGGCACGGAGTCGAGCCGTCTCTGCGCAGCGCGAGTGCCCCGGCAGCAGCTGGCGGGGAAGTCGCTCGGCAAGTGCGCGCTCAGTTGCTTCTCTAGCTTGTCGGCCTCGCCAAGTAAGCGCGCCACGAATCGCGAATTGGCTTCACCGGACACGCAAGGGGTGTAGCCAAGGCTCAGCGGATCGAAAGGCATGCCCGCGCCCGCGCTGGCGAGCTTGCGCGCAAGCGACAAGAAAGGTCCCATCATGTGGCCGAGAGCAAGGCCAATATGTTCGCGAGAGCCCTGACTATATCCCTGGGAAAGCAGGCTCAGCGTGATCCAGTAGTGGAGGTTGCCGAGCCAGGCCAGCGCCAGGGTGTTCGGCTCCTGAATCTGCTTCTTGTGACCGACGTAGGCGGTTGGGTTCATCGGAAGCTGCCGAGCCGGGTAATGCGGATCGGAGACAGAGCGGTTCCATACATTGGTACGGCCACCGAAGCCCTCGTGGGTTCCCATGAAAACGCGCTTGAAAAACTGGAAGTGTCCGATCTCGCCGTCTTGCTTGATCAGATGCAGCGCAGGTATCCATGGTTGCAAATCGGGCAGGCTCTTGTCGCGTGTGGCAATCAGCTCCTCCGCCGCCGCGATCACCGCGTCGTATAGACTGCCCACGTAGTTCGGACGCGCTCCGTTGCCCAGAGTGCGCTCAAGCTCAATGCGGAATGCGCGATCGGCTGGCGTCTTCGCATTGCGGATGTCGGTGGCGCCAAGCGGGGCCTCGGTCCATGTGTACTTGGCGAGCGAAGCGCGGCTCATCGGCTCGAGATTGAATTGGAAGGGATAGATCTGTGGCTCGTAAGGGAAGTCCTCGCGAATCAGCGTCGGCGCAGCGCCGAGCGCTACCAGGAACTGGTTCACCTTGCCGAGATGCTGCATCTCCTGGACGCAAACGCCGAGCAGGTCGTTGGTGTTGGGCGAGCCGTAGCCGGCGACACCCTGATAGATGGGCTTCACCGAGAACGCGCAGTAGAGATACTGAATCATCAGCGAGTGCTCAATCTCGGCTGCTTCGTGCAGCAGGCGCATGAGTTCCAAGTAGGGATCGCTGAAGTCGCGCACGATGCGCCCTGGTGCCGGCGTGACCCACGGGGCTGCGCCTTTACGGGGACTCTCCGGGCTGTTCGCGGGGTTTCTCACGTCGGCGTGTGCCTCGGCGCCAAGGCCCCCGAACATAAAGTAGGCTACCGGAACGGCGGCTCCCTGGGCGGCGAGGCGAAGCAGCTTACGCCGGCTCACGCTCTTGTGCCGAGTGTCCTCTTCCGTCACGCGCAGGCGGGAGGTCTTGCGGACATTAGGACCGACGGGATTTCTAGGATCATTGTCTTGTGCATTCATGGCGATTCCTCCGTGATACTGTTTGAACTGATTTCGAATTACTAAACCGCGATCAACGGCCAATCGAGGGCCAGTCTGGCGACGCGGACTACCATTAATTGGGGTTACATCTGCCTGCCCGCTTTGCGCACCGTGGAGGTGACCGGTTCCATCAGGTATTGCAGCGGGGTCTGGGTGCTGCCTTCGATATAGACCTCGGCGGGCATGCCCGCCTGGAGCTTGAGGTCTCCGGCCGATCGCAGCGAATCGGCATCCGCGAGGATCGTCACGCTGTAGTAGGGCATGTTGCTCGCCCGGTCGAGCAGGCGGTCGGCCGAGACGTAGGTGACTTTGCCGCTCACCATGGTGCTGTTGCGGTAGCGAAAGGCGGTGAACTTGATGCGTGCATGCTGATCCAGGTGCACGTTGTTGATGTCCTCGGGCCGGATCTGGGCCTCGAT
>JACQTO010000247.1 GCA_016210745.1 Betaproteobacteria bacterium | reverse complement strand
CCTGGCTGCAACACTTTCGTCGTATCCTCTCGCGCCACGAGTATCACGCCGCCAACTTCCTGGGCTTTGTACAGCTTGGTTGCCTCGCGATCCTCATGCGCAATTATTTTTGAGATGAGTTCTAGTCACTTACGATTTACTGTTGGCGAATTTGGCGAAGATTTGGTTTCTAAATTCGTCTCCCCCTTTTCGTGCAGTTGCAAGCAACTGCACGAAAAGGGGGAGATTGATAAACGGCAAGACCAACCTCTATCGTTCCGGCTATGCCGGATTAGTCCTACGGGGCAAGCAACTTTCGCAGCGTGCGCAGGTAGATCTCGCGCAAGGGCTCGATTGCGTCGAGATCGACGTGCTCGTTGAGCTTGTGGATGGAGGCATTGACCGGCCCAAACTCGGCAACCTGCGGACAGATATCGGCGATAAAGCGTCCGTCCGAAGTGCCGCCGCCGGTCGAGACCTCCGGCTGCAGCCCGAGCGTTTCCCCGATCGCGGCCGTGAGCTTGTCCACGAGGTCGCCTCGGGGGGTCAGATAGGGTTGCCCCGAAAGCGACCACTCGATGCTGTACTCGAAGGCGTACCGATCCAGTACCGCGTGTAACCTGTCTTTCAGCGATTCCACGCTGCTTGCGGTGGAAAAGCGGAAGTTGAACCACGCTTCGAGTTCGCCGGGGATCACGTTGGCGGCGCCGGTGCCGGCATGAATGTTGGAAATTTGCCAGGTAGTCGGGGGAAAGTACTCGTTGCCTTGATCCCATTGGGTTGCGGCAAGTTCGGCCAGGGCCGGGGCGGCCAGATGCACCGGGTTCTTCCCCAGGTGAGGATGCGCAATATGCCCCTGAACGCCGCGTACGCGCAGGGTGCCGGAGAGCGATCCGCGCCGCCCGTTCTTGATCGTGTCGCCCAGGCGCTCGGCACAGGTCGGTTCGCCGACGATACAGTAATCGATGGTCTCGCCGCGCGCCTTGAGACGCTCGACCACTCGCGCCGTGCCGTCGAGCGCAGCCCCTTCCTCATCCGAGGTGATGAGCAGCGCAATCGAGCCGCGCGGATCGGGGTCTGCGCGCAAGAACTCTTCGACTGCAACCGTGAACGCGGCCAGGGGAGCCTTCATGTCGGCCGCTCCGCGGCCGTAGAGCTTTCCGTCGACGATGGTAGGAACGAAAGGATCGGATTGCCACTGATCCAGCGGGCCCGGCGGCACCACATCGGTATGTCCGGCGAAGCAGACCAGGGGACGCGAGGTGCCGCGTCTCGCCCAAAGATTGTCGACCAATCCGTAGCGCAGGCGCTCGATCCGGAATCCATTGCGCGCGAGTCGCTCCGCCAGTATTTCCTGACAGCCGCCGTCCTCCGGCGTAACCGACCTGCGCCCTATCAGTTGAATCGCGAGTTCGAGGGTTTCGCTTTCGGCGGGCGCGTCTTTCGCGTGGACCTGGGTCGGAGCGTCTGCCATGGCGCGAGCATTACGCCGCGGTGGTATCGAGCTTGAATTCGCTGAAGGAACTCTCCCCTTGGGAGGATTCCTGCCCCTTGTCGGTCTGGCCCGACGCCTTCGGAGCCAGTCCGCTTCCGGCCTCGGTATTGTTGATGAGCCACAGGAGGTTGGTGGCCGAGTCGGCATTGCCAAGAGCCTCCTCCTGTGTGATGAGTCCGTCCCGGAGCATCTTGAACAGGCACTGCTCGAACGTCTGCGATCCGGGCGAAAGGCTTTTCTCCATGGCTTCCTTCATCTCGGTGATTTCGCCTTTTTGAATCAGCTCGGCCATGTGGCGTGTGTTCAGCATGACTTCGACGGCGGCGCTGCGCGTGCCCTGTTTGTTGCGCACCAGACGCTGGGAGATCACCGCTTTGAGCGTCGCCGACAGGTCCTCGAGCAGCGCCGGCCTGGTTTCCAGCGTGTAGAAGCTGATGATGCGGTTCATCGCGTGATAGCTGTTGTTCGCGTGCAGCGTCGCAAGGCACAAATGGCCCGACTGCGCGTACTGGATCGACGCCGTCATCGTATCCTTGTCGCGAATCTCACCGATCAGAATGCAGTCCGGCGCCTGGCGCAGCGCGTTCTTGAGTGCTACCCGAAAATCGAGCGTGTCGGTTCCCACCTCGCGCTGGTTCACGATCGATTTCTTGTTCCGGAATATGAACTCGACCGGATCTTCGATGGTCAGTATGTGCCCGGATTTTTGCTCGTTGCGGTAATCGAGCATCCCCGCCAACGTGGTGGACTTGCCCGAGCCCGTAGCGCCGACCATGAGGACCAGGCCGCGCTTTTCCATGATGATGTCCTTCACCACCTCCGGCAGGCCGAGCGTATCGATCGGGGGAATCGTCCCCGGAATGTAGCGCACCACCACCGCCGGTCCTCCCTTTTGCCGGAAGGCGCTGATGCGAAAGCTGCCTACGCCCTCCAGCGTAAAGCCGGTATTCAATTCCAGCGTATCCTCGAATTCCTTTTTTTGTCGCTCGTTGAGGACTTCGTAGAGCAGTGTGCGCACCGAATTCGCGTCCATGGCCTGCTGGTTGACCGGAACGGCAATGCCGTTGATCTTGATGTTGATGGGCGATCCCACAGACAAGAAAATGTCGGATGCCTTCTTATCAGCCATCAACTGGAACAGGCGTTTCATCGCCGACATGACCGTCCTCCTTTAAGTCGATCAAGGGGTCGATGCCCCTTGAAAGTTCCGTGAAGCACCGGAACTGCCAGGCGTAGCGCGTTCGATGGGGTAAAGCCCCCTGAAAATCCCATGATCCAGGGCCCCTACGCACGCCCCTGACTCAATCCCCGCGCAGCAACTCGTCGATGTAGGTCTTGGCGTGCGGCGAAGAGGATGAAAGCCGCACATTATAGCGCTGGCGACATTGGCGACGAAGGCAATAGTCACTCAGGAGTCGGCTGTTACCGGGGCATTCCGGGCGGTTCCTCAAAGACTGGGAGCTCGACCGTGGGCAAAGGCCGCCAGCCTTTCTTGCGCTGCTCGGCGACCACCGTGGTGAAAATTCCGCCACGGACGTAGAACCTGGCTTGCAGGCGTATGAAGCGCGGACGCAGCGCGCGCACCAGATCGTCGAGAATGCGATTCGTTACCGCCTCGTGAAATGCGCCCTCGTTGCGAAACGACCAGATATAGAGTTTGAGGCTCTTCAGCTCTACGCACTTGCGATCGGGGATGTAATTGAGTTCCAGGTTCGCGAAATCGGGCTGGCCGGTAATGGGGCACAGGCAGGTGAATTCCGGAATCTGCATGTGTATCAGATAGTCCCGACCTTGGTTCGGGTTGGGAAATGTGGCGAGCGAGCGATCCGGATCGGACGGCATGGTTTCATGGAAAGACAGGCGAAGATGGTATTATATGCGGCCGTTTACGCGGTCTCTGACCAAACTCCGGCGCTCGCCGGTTTTCTTTTTTCAAAAGAACGCGAACAGTGCGCCTTACTCAGATAAAACTGTCAGGCTTCAAGTCCTTCGTCGATCCTACCACGATCCACGTCCCCGGCAATCTCGTCGGGGTGGTCGGGCCCAACGGCTGCGGCAAGTCGAACATTATCGATGCCGTGCGCTGGGTCCTCGGCGAGTCACGCGCAGCGGCGCTGCGCGGCGACTCGATGCAGGATGTCATCTTCAACGGCTCGTCGCTGCGCAAACCCGTCGCGCGGGCATCCGTCGAACTCATTTTCGACAATTCGCTCGGCAGGGCAGCAGGCCATTGGTCACAGTATGCCGAAGTATCGGTAAGGCGCGTCCTCGCGCGCGACGGCGAATCGAGTTACTTCATCAACAATACGCACGTGCGGCGGCGCGACGTGCATGACATCTTCCTCGGTACCGGACTGGGCCCCCGTGCTTACGCAATCATCGAGCAGGGGATGATCTCCCGCATCATCGAGGCGCGTCCGGAGGACCTGAGGGTGTTTCTCGAGGAAGCGGCCGGGATTTCCAAGTACAAGGAACGGCGCCGCGAGACCGAACACCGGCTGGAGTCCACACGCGAGAACCTGGCGCGAGTGGACGATATCCGCCGGGAATTGGCTCTGCAGGTGGAAAAGCTTGCCCACCAAGCCGAGGTCGCGCAGCGTTACAACGAATTCGCGGCGGAGCGCCAGCTCAAGCAGAATCTGCTCTGGTTTCTGCGCAAATCCGATGCCGAGGCGGAGGCGCAAAGGCACGCACGTGAAATCGAGAAGACGGGAATCGAACTCGAAGCCGAGATCGCGCACCTGAGGGAGATCGAGAGCGGGCTCGAGCATACGCGGGCGGCGCACTTTGCGGCGGGCGATGCCCTCAATGTCGCGCAGGGCGAGCTCTACAGCGCCAACAGCGAAGTCTCGCGGCTCGAAGGGGAACTGCGCTTCGTCGTCGATACGCGCCAGCGCATCGAAGTGCAGCTCGAGCAGTTGCGAGCGCAACAGGATGCAGGCGAGCGTCAGGAAGCCGAGTTGCGCGAGGCGGCGCAAATGTGGCAAGGACGCCTTAGTCAGGCACGGGAGCGGCTTGATTCGGCCCGGCGACGGCTGGCCGAGGACTCCGAGCGCTTGCCTCAAGCGGCTCAGGTCTTCCGTGAGGCGCAGGATCGGCTTGAAACGCAGCGTCAGATGATCGCTCAGTCCGAGCAGATATTTCAGGTAGAGCAAGCGCATCTGGCCCACGCACGCAAGGCGCTTGACGGGCTGAATTCACGCGAGGAGCGGCTGATCGCCGAAGGCCGCGAGCTCGCAGCCCCCGATGCCGTGGAACTGGAACGATTGCAGGCGGAATTGGAAGTGAGCAGCGCCGAACTGGCGCGTCAGGAAGCGCTGCTTGCCCAGGTGGAGCAGGGACGAGGTGGTGCCGAAGCAAGCCGTCAGGCGGCCCAAGAACAACTGCAAGCGCTGGAGCGGGAGTTCTCGGGGATCGAGGCCAAACTGCTTACGCTGCAGCAGATTCAGAACCAGGTGGACGAAAACGAGCAAACCCACGACTGGGTGGAGCGCAATCGGCTCGCCGGGCGCTCGCGCCTGTGGCAGAAGATCCGCGTTGAAAGGGGCTGGGAGGCTGCATTCGAATCGGTATTGCGTGAAAAGCTGCACGCGCTGGAGCTGCACGAATCCCAGGCCTTGGAACGCCTGCTCGACGATCCGCCTCCCTCGAAGCTGGCCGCATTCATGCCGGGAGATGGTCCGGAGCCGCAAACGGTGGCGGGGCTGCGTCCTCTGGCCGACATGGTCGTGGCGCTGGAAACGGGGATCGCTCCGGTGGTTCGCGCCTGGCTGCACGGCTACTATGCCGCCGAGGGAACTCCAACCCGGGCGAGCCGCATGGACCTCCCCCCGGGCGCAGTGCTGGTAAGCCGCGACGGACATCAATACGACCGTTTCAGCGTCGTGTTTCACGCCCCGGAACCCGGGGATAGCGGTGTACTCGCGCGCCAGCAGGAAATCGAGGCGCTGGCCCTCGATGCGCGGCAACGACAGGATCACATTGATTCGGCTCGCCGCGAGCTCGCGAGCCTTGAGAGCGCGCTTTCAGAGCACGACGAGGGCCTTGCCACTCTCAGAGCAGCCGGGGCGGCGCTCAAGCAGCGGCATCACGAGCGCCAGATCGAGCAGCTCAGGTTGATCCAGGAACAGGACCGGTACGCGGAACGCAGGAGCCAGATCGAGCGCGAACAGGAAGAAATCGCCCAGCTGAAATCCGTGGAACGCACCAACGAGGCTGCGTCTGAGGCAAAAGCCGAGCTGGAAAAGCAGCGGCTTGAAGCGCTCTGCGCCCGGCTCGAAGAACTCGTTGTCGAGCACGATGCGGCGGAGAGCTCGCTCGAGGCGCAGCGCAGTGCGCTGCAGCAGGCGCAGCGGGAGGTGCAGACCGCGGAATTTGAAGAAAGAGAATGTCTTTCAAAAATCAATGAAATAGAAAGATCTCTTAAAGTATTGACTGAACAAATATCGACTGCCCGCAAGCAGCTTGAGTCATTGCAGGGTGAGCTTGGCGGCCTTCATGACGAGGGGCTGCGCGAAGCTTTGCAGCAAGCCCTGGAGGGACGTGTGCGATGCGAACAGCAGCTTGCGGCGGCACGCAGCGGGCAGGAGAACATCGCCGGCGAGCTTCGTTCCGCGGAGGAATCAAAGTTCGCCTGCGAGCAGAAGTTGCAGCCGCTGCGAGATCGGATCGGTGAGCTGAGGCTGAAAGAGCAGGCGGCGCGCCTGGGTCAGGAGCAGTTTGCCGCCCAGCTTGCCGAGGCCGGGGCCGACGAAACGGCGCTCGCTGGCGCACTCAAACAGGGACAGAAAGCGGCCCCGCTGCAGGGGGAGATTACGCGTCTGACCAACGCTATAGCGGAACTCGGCGCGATCAACATGGCAGCATTGGAGGAACTGACTGCCAGCCGCGAGCGTCAGCAGTATCTCGATGCGCAGTCGGCAGATCTGAGCGAGGCCCTGGAGACGCTGGAGGGAGCCATCCGCAAGATCGACCGCGAGACGCGCGAGCTCCTGCAGAAGACGTTCGACGCGGTCAACGGACACTTCGGCGTCCTCTTCCCGGCGTTATTCGGGGGCGGAGAAGCACGGTTGAGCATGACCGGGGAGGAGGTGCTGGACTGCGGTGTTGAGGTTATAGCACGGCCCCCGGGGAAGAAGAACTCGACCATTCACCTGCTTTCCGGCGGCGAGAAAGCTCTCACGGCAATCGCGCTTGTATTCGCAATGTTCCAGCTCAACCCGGCGCCGTTCTGCTTGCTCGACGAAGTCGACGCTCCTCTGGACGACACCAACACGGAACGCTTCTGCGACTTGGTGCGCGAGATGGCGCGGCAAACCCAGTTTCTCTTTATCAGCCACAATAAAATCACGATGGAGCTGGCTGGCCAGCTCATCGGAGTGACGATGCAGGAACAGGGTGTATCGCGGTTGGTGGCAGTAGACATCGACGAGGCGCTGAAGCTGCGCGAGGAGGTAGCGGCATGAGCCGGGAAGCTGGCTGCGTCCCGCCGCGTGGATCGCGTAATGGGGGACGGTAGCATGAGCGAACTGCAGATCGGGTTGCTTGCGATCGGTGTGCTGGTCGTGGTCGGCGTCTTTGCGTACAACAAGTGGCAAGAGCGCAAGTTGCGTCTCGATGCCGACATGAAACTGAAGTCCAGCCATGACGACGTGCTGCTACGGGAGTCGGCTCCGGCACCGGCCGCGGAGACAGCGACTTTCACCTCGGCTGCGTGCGAAGCTGCGGACGCGATTCCTGCTGAGCGGATCGAGCCAGGAATTCAAGCGCGCGTCCAGACTTCCGCCGATGCACCGCGTGCGGCGAGCCTGAACGAATCGCTGGATTTCATTGTTGCGATCGAAGCCGGACCAGGCATCGAAGGAGCAGCGATGATCGGCGCCGCTTCAGGACCTCTGCGCGCCTTCAGCAAACCGGTGCGACTGGAGGGCTATAACGAGCGTGCGGCACTCTGGGAGCGCCTGGTCGATCGCGAACGCTACGCGATTCTGCGGGCCGGGATTCAGCTGACCGACCGCCGCGGTCCGGTGGGGGCCGACGAGCTGACGGACTTCGGCGCTGCGCTGCAAACCATCGCTGCAGGATTAGGTGTGCTGGCGAGGGTTCCGGATCCCGGTGAGGCCGCTCGGCGGGCGGCGGACATCGACCGCTTCTGCCGCGACGCCGACATCCTCATTGCCATCGGCGTTGTCGGTGGGCAAGGCGCGCCGCTCGCGGGTACCCGGATTCGCGGGCTTGCCGAAGCCGCGGGGTTCCTGCTCGAAGACGATGGCCGCTTCCGGCGCAGGGACGAACACGGGCGCGTCGTTTTCGAGTTGGCGAGCCTGGACGCGCAGCCGTTCAAGGCCGACACCATGCGCTCGCTAAGCGCCACCGGCATCACCCTGGAGCTAGACGTGCCGCGCGCGCCGGGGGGAATCCGTACCTTCGAGCAGTTTCGTGATTTGATTCGCCACTTCACGCAGGGGCTCGAGGGCCAGATGGTCGATGACAATCGCAAACCGTTGTCGCCAGCAGCATTCGATCAAATCCGAGGGCAAATCGAAGCGGTGCATAAGGCGATGGAAGCCCGCGGCTTGGCTGCCGGAAGCGCGGACACGCTGCGACTTTTCGCCTGACAGATTTTCGAGCCCCGATGACCGGGCCACAATCGGAACAAAGGCGCGCCGAAATGCTGCGCGCCCAGATCGAACACCATAATTACCGTTACTACGTGCTCGACGATCCGGAGATAACGGACGCCGAGTACGACCGTCTGTTTCGTGAACTGGTTCAGTTGGAGGCTGAGCACCCGCAATTAGCCACGGCCGACTCGCCGACTCGGCGGGTAGGTGGGGCGCCATTGGCGGAGTTTTCGGCAGTGACGCATCGGGTCCCGATGCTTTCGCTGAACAACGCGTTCTCGGAGGACGAGGTCGCGGCGTTCGACCGGAGGGTGCGAGAGGGTCTCGGGCTCGATGTCGTGGAGTATGTCGGCGAACCCAAATTCGACGGGCTGGCGATCAGCCTGCGCTACGAAGCAGGCGTTTTCGTCCAGGGGGCAACGCGAGGCGATGGACGCACCGGCGAGGATGTCACCCCTAATCTGCGCACTATCCGTTCGATCCCGCTTCGCCTCCGGGCAAACGAGATACCCTTCCTGATGGAAGTGCGCGGTGAGGTCTTGCTTTTCAAGCAGGACTTCAAGCGGCTCAACGAGCGCCAGCGCACCCTGGGTGAAAAGGAATTCGCCAACCCGCGCAACGCCGCAGCCGGAAGTCTGCGCCAGCTCGATTCGCATGTCACAGCCGCGCGCCCTTTGCGCTTCTATGCCTACGGAATCGGGGACATCGAGGGAGGTCCTGCGATCACCAGGCACAGCGGACTGCTCGATTGGCTGGAGTCCCTGGGGCTGCCGGTCTGCGAGGAGCGCGATGTCGTGCGGGGGCCACAGGGCCTGCTGCAGTTCTATCGGTCCCTGGCCGAGCGCCGCGAAACGCTCGCCTACGATATCGATGGCGTGGTGTACAAGGTCAACCCGCTCGAACAGCAACAGGAGCTTGGTTTCATTGCGCGCGCGCCGCGCTTTGCCATCGCGCACAAGTTTCCCGCCGAAGAGGCTCTTACAGAGGTCGTCGCGATCGACGTGCAGGTGGGGCGAACCGGTGCGCTCACGCCGGTCGCGCGCCTCAAGCCGGTATTCGTTGGCGGCGCGACGGTCACCAATGCGACCCTGCATAACGAGGACGAACTCAAGCGCAAAGACATCCGTATCGGCGACACCGTGGTGGTGCGTCGCGCCGGGGACGTGATCCCTGAAGTAGTAAAGGCAGTGTCGGAAAAACGACCGGCACATGCGCGCGTTTTTCATATGCCGGCGCAGTGCCCGGTGTGCGGCTCGAGCGTGATTCGGCTGCCCGAGGAGTCGGTGGTGCGCTGCTCCGGGGGTTTGTATTGCCCCGCACAACGCAAGCAGGCGATTTTGCATTTCGCTTCGCGCCGCGCGATGGACATCGAGGGGATGGGCGAGCGGCTGGTCGAGCAGCTGGTCGATCGCGAACTGGTCAAAACCCCGGCGGACCTCTACGCCCTGAAGGCTGTCACGCTTGCCGATCTGGAACGCATGGGGGAGAAGTCGGCGCAAAATCTGATCGATGCTCTTGATCGTTCGAAGCGGCCTACGCTCGATCGGTTCATTTATGCGCTCGGTATCCGCAATGTCGGCGAGGCGACGGCGCGGGACCTGGCGCGCCACTTCGGCAGCCTGGAAAAGATTGTCGGGGCGACCGAGGAAGATCTGCAGCAGGTGCCTGACGTCGGTCCGGTCGTCGCATATTCGATTCGGCGCTTCTTTGCCGAGCGGCATAATCGCGAGGTAATCGAACATCTGCGCCGCCGCGGTGTCAACTGGGCGGAGCAGGCGACCGAGCCGCAGAAAGCCGCGGGCAGGTTCAGCGGCAAGACCTTTGTTCTGACCGGGACTCTCGCTTCGATGACGCGGGAGGAGGCGCGCCAGGGGATCGAGGACCGCGGCGGCAAGGTTGCCGGATCGGTGTCGAAGAAGACCGATTTCGTCGTCGCCGGGGCGGACCCAGGTAGTAAACTTGATGCAGCGCGGGCGCTTGGCGTCACCGTGCTCGACGAAGCGGAATTTCTCAAACTGATCGGCAAGGAGTAGCGGAGATAGCACCTTGAAAGCAAAGATAAGCAAAGCGGTTTTCCCCGTGGCCGGAATGGGCAGCCGTTTTCTGCCGGCGACCAAGGCAAGTCCGAAGGAAATGATGCCTATCGTGGACAAGCCGCTGATCCAGTATGCGGTGGAGGAGGCGGTCGCAGCAGGGATCACCGACCTCATCTTCATTACCGGGCGGAACAAGCGCGCCATCGAAGACCATTTCGACAAGGCCTACGAAGTCGAGGCGGAGCTATCTGCTCGCGGCAAGCATGAACTGCTCGCCGCGGTGCAGGACATCGTTCCGAAAACCGTCAACTGCATCTACATCCGTCAAGCCGAACCCCTGGGGCTCGGCCACGCGGTTCTGTGCGCTCAGCCGGTCGTCAATGACGAGGCCTTTGCGGTCATACTGGCCGACGATTTGATCGACAGCGAACAGCCGGTGGTAGGGCAGATGACGTCGGTCTTCGAGGAACAGCGCTGTTCGGTGCTGGGTGTCGAAGAGGTCCCTAGGGAGCAGACACAACAGTACGGAATTGTCTCTTCGGAGTCCTTGACGCGGGGTGTGGGGCGGATATCGGCCATCGTGGAGAAGCCCAGTCCGGAGTCTGCGCCGTCCAACTTGGCGGTGGTCGGGCGCTATGTGCTGACGCCGCGCATTTTCCATCACCTGCAGCGCGTCTCGGCGGGGGCCGGCGGCGAGATTCAGCTCACCGATGCCATTGCCGCGCTGCTCGCTGAGGAGCCCGTGCTCGCCTATCGTTTTCGCGGCACGCGCTACGATTGCGGCTCCAAGCTGGGATACCTGCAGGCGACCATCGCCTTTGGCCGAAGGCATACGGAAATCGGAGCGGCCTTCGAGGACTACCTCAAGCGGCTGTATTCATGAATTTCCCCCGGCAGGAAGGCTGATGCTGGCGATCATCGGAGGCAGCGGACTGAGCACGCTTGCCGATCTCGAAGTCACGCATCGTCAGATCGTACGCACCCCCTACGGAGAGCCATCCGCGCCGCTCACTTTCGGCAATATTCGGGGTGTTCCGGTTGTGTTCCTCGCGCGTCACGGTTATGGCCACACCATAGCCCCGCACGCGGTCAACTACCGCGCGAACCTGTGGGCGCTTCGCGAGCTGAATGCCACCGAGGTCATTTCGGTGGCTTCGGTCGGCGGCATACGTGCCGCCTTCACTCCCGGTGAAATCGTCGTGCCCGACCAGTTGATCGACTACACCTGGGGGCGCAAGAACACGTATTTCGAAAACGGTGCGCCGGTCACCCATATCGATTTCACCGAGCCCTATTCGAGCGCATTGCGCTCTCGCATACTCGCTGCCGCCTCGGCGTGCGGTGAGCGCGTTTTCGGCGGAGGCGTATACGCCGTGACCCAGGGGCCGCGACTCGACTCGGCGGCAGAAATCAACCGCATGGAACGCGACGGCGCCGATCTGGTCGGAATGACAGGAATGCCCGAGGCGGCACTTGCGCGCGAGATCGACCTGCATTTCGCCGCGATCGCGGCAGTCGTCAACTGCGCCGCCGGACGCGGGGAAAGCCGCCAGGGGGTGAATATGGAGAAAGTCGAAGAGGTCTTGCACGATACGATGGGCCGGGTGCGGCGAATCATCGAGGCGCTGGTCGCAACATGATCCGGAATGTTCTTCGTATGGGCGACCCGCGGCTGCTGGCCAGGTCACAGCCGGTGGAAGCGTTTGGCACGCGGGAACTGCATGAACTCCTCGACGATATGCGCGAAACCATGTCGCACCTGAATGGGGCGGGTCTCGCCGCGCCCCAGATCGGCGTGCTGCTGCGCGTGGTCATCTTCGGCGTGAGCGCGAACCCGCGCTACCCGGACGCCGAGGAGGTGCCCGACACCGTGCTCATCAATCCGGTGCTGGAGCCGATCGGCGATGCGATGGAAGAGAGCTGGGAAGGCTGCCTTTCTGTTCCGGGCCTGCGCGGCCTCGTGCCGCGTCACGCCCGCGTGCGCTATCGCGGATTCGACGCCTTCGGCACGCCTATCGACCGCACGGTCGAGGGGTTCCACGCGCGCGTGGTGCAGCACGAATGCGACCATTTGGACGGCATTCTCTATCCGATGCGGATCCGCGATTTCTCCAGCTTCGGGTTCACCGACGTGCTTTTCCCCGACGGGCGGGTGGATCCGGAAGACTAGCCAAATATGTTTGAAAATTCGGCTTTCAGTGTTGCGATGTTGCGCGGACGAAAAGCCGTCCGCGCGGATCGCCGATTATGCGCGGATGAAAAAACCATCCGTGCATAATCGACGATCTCATATGAAAACACCAAGCCGTTCGTACCGTTATCCGTAACCGGGTTTTCAGTACGGATGTTCTTTATCCGTGCTGAAAACCCGGTTGGCGCGCGCAGCGCGCAAGGCCGCGACCGGCTGACCGACCGTCGGTTTCATCACAGGAAAGATATTTGCCGGCGTGGTTCTGTCCGGCCATGCCGGTTTAGGGCTGCAGCACCTCGAGCATGTCGCTTTCGAGCTGCAAGACGGTCTTTTCGCTGTTCAGGGCTTCCCCCGATACCACGAAGACATCCTCGGCGCGGTCTCCGCCGGTGAGAATCTTGGCGGTGTGCAGGTCGATGTTGTAGCGGGACAGGACAAGCGCGATGCCGTAGAGCAATCCGGGGCGGTCGCCGGCAACAACCGACAACGCGTGATATTGGCCGCGCTCGTCGGGTCGAATGTGCACCTCCGGAGTGATGGGAAAATGCTTGAGCTGGCGCGACACGCGGCCCTGAGGCGGCGGTTGCAGCGGTGGCTGCGTGGTGAGCTGTTCGGCGAGGTCGTGCTCGATCAGCGTGATCATTTCACGATAGTGCGTGGTCGGAGCGGTCCCCATTACCTGGAATGTGTCCAACGCGTAGCCGTGCCGCGTGGTGTGGATCTTCGCGTCCACGATGTTGTAGTTTATGGAACTGAAAAATCCGCAGATGCGGGCGAAAAGCCCTGGCTGGTCGCGGCAGTAGATCATCACCTGAAGCCCTTCTCCCACGGGGGAAAAGCGCGCCTTCACGACAGGCCTGTCGGTATTGACTCGGTAATGGAGCAGCCGTGTTTGCCAAGCGCACTCCTGGGCGTCGTGGCGCATAAAGTAAGCGACGTCGAGTTCTCGCCAGAGCGCCTCCTCGACCGTGTCTGAGAGTGCGTACAGGCGAAGCAGGCGCCTTGCCTCGGTCTGCTTGGCCTGGATGTCATGGTCATGGCTGATCTCATGGCCCTTCAACTGGCGGCGTGCGGCGTGGAACAGGTCTTCGAGCAACTTGCCTCGCCAGGCGTTCCATACTCTAGGACTGGTGCCCCGAATATCGGCGACCGTCAGCAGATAAAGCGCAATCAGCCGGCGCTCGCTCCCCATGGCTGCGGCAAATCGGCGTACGACCTCGACATCGGAAAGATCCTGCTTTTGCGCCACCATCGACATGGCGAGATGGTTCTTGGTCAAGAACTCCACCAGATCGGTGTCCTCGCTCGACAGCCCGTGGGCGCGGCAGAATCGGCGCGCCTCGGCTGCGCCCAATGTCGAATGGTCGCCCCCGCGTGCCTTGGCGATGTCGTGGAATATCGCCGCCACGTAAAGCAGCCAATGGCGGTCGAAATCGGCCATAAGTTGGCTGCAAAGCGGGTACTCGTGGGCAAACTCGACCATGGTAAAGCGCCTCAAGTTGCGCACTACAGTGAGAATGTGCTGGTCGACGGTGTAGACGTGGAAGAGGTCGTGCTGCATCTGACCGACGATGCGCCGAAACGGCGGAAGGTATCGTGCCAGGATGTCGTACTGGTTCATGCGTCGCAGCTCGTGCACGATGCCGCGCGGCTGCTGCAAAATCGACAAGAACATGGCGCGATTGCGCGGATCGCGGCGAAACGCGGTATTGATGCGCGTCCGCGCGCGCCAGAGCGCCCTCAGCGTCGGCGCGGTCATGCCCTTCAAATCCGCGCGCTGCTGCATGATCAAAAAGCTTTCCAGGATCGCCCCAGGCTCGCGCTCGAACAAGTCGGGCTCTCGCGCGTCGAGCAATTCGTGGACCTTCTGGAAACGCTCGTTGATTACCTGGACTTGCGCATCGTGCTCCGGAAAGATCTCGGCGGCGAGGTTCTGCAACAGGATCGTGTTGAGCTGGGTGACGGTTTTGGCGGTGTGGTAATAGCGTTGCATCAGCAGCTCGCTCGCGCGGCGGTGCTCCGTGGGGGCGTAACCGAGCTCGCGGGCGATGCGATCCTGATAATCGAACAACAGCCGATCCTCGCGCCGCCCTGCTGCGTAATGGAGTCGGATGCGCAGTTCCTGGAGCAGCTTCTGGTGGCGCCCGAGTTGGAGCGCCTCGCGCACCGTCACGAAGCCGCGCCGGGCAAGTTCTATCCACGTGCCGCCGAGGCCGCTCGCCCGCGAGATCCACAGAATCACGTGCAGGTCGCGCAGGCCTCCGGGGGCCTCCTTTACGTTGGGTTCCAGGTTGTAGGGGCTATCCTGGTGCTTGGAATGACGCTGCTCCTGCTCGAACAGTTTGGCCTTGAAGAATTCCTGGCGGTCGCACTGCTCTTTCGTCATGCTCTGAAATTGGCGAAACAGCGACCGGCTGCCGGCGACCAGGCGAGCTTCCAGCATCGATGTCTGAACGGTGATGTCCTTGGCGGCTTCGTCGACGCAGTCTGCGATCGTCCTCACGCTGTGCCCGACATCCAGTCCGGCATCCCAGAACCTGCCGATCAGTTGCTCGAGCTTGTTGATGAGCGCCGCCCCGGGAGGTTCGGGGAGCAGTATCAGCAGGTCGACGTCTGAGTGGGGAAACTGCTCACCGCGACCAAAACCGCCTACGGCGAGCAGCGATAGAGTGCGCGGCACCCCTTGCAGGGCCCAGATTTCGCGCAGGGCTCGGTCCACCATCCGCCGGTGCTGGTTGAGCAGCATCGCGGTATTGCGGCGCGATTCAAAGTGGGTGCTCAGGGCGCTGCGCTGGGCTGCCAGATTGTTCCGGATCCGCGCCAGTTCGGCGGGCACCCCTGAGGTGTCGGGCTTACGCGTGGCGCGCACGGCGGGCATATCTACCGGCCGGAGGGCTCCGCCGGTGCCCCCGGCGAAAGCGTCAATATTTCGTATCCGGTTGGGGTGACTAGCACCGTGTGCTCCCATTGGGCCGACAGACTGTGATCCTTGGTCACAATAGTCCATCCGTCGCCCAGTTCTCGAATGGCCGCCTTGCCCGCATTGATCATCGGTTCAATGGTGAAGATCATTCCGGGCTCCAGGCGCGCGCCGGTGCCGGCGCGCCCGTAATGCAGAACCTGCGGTTCCTCATGGAACTTGCGGCCGATTCCATGGCCGCAGAACTCGCGCACAACGCTGAATCCGTGGCGCTCGGCATATTCCTGGATCGCCGCGCCGATATCGCCGAGAAATCCGCCCGGCCTTACGGCGCGGATGCCCCGCCACATGCAGTCGTAAGTGATCTCACACAAACGCCTCGCCTGTATGCTGGGTGTGCCGACATAAAACATTCGGCTGCTGTCCCCGTGGAATCCGTTCTTGATGACTGTAATGTCGATGTTGAGAATATCGCCGTCTTTCAGGACCCGTTCGCCCGGGACGCCATGGCACACCTGGTGATTGACCGAAGTGCATATCGACTTCGGGTAGGGCTTGTAGCCGGGCGGAGCGTAGAACAAGGGCGCCGGAACGGTCCCCTGAGTATGCACCATGAAGTCATGGCAGAGGCGATCCAACTCGTTGGTCGTGACCCCGGGCTTGACGTGGTTCGCGATGTAATCCAGCACGTCGCCCGCAAGGCGGCCGGCAATGCGCATTTGCTCAATTTCTTCCGGGGTCTTTATCTGGATTGCCATTGCCGGTGCAGAAGGGCGATTTAGGGAAAAAAAGGGAGAGAATAGAGGATGGCATGGGCGGGCGCAAACCGGCTTTGCGCCAACTCCGGGGGCGGGACAGCTCCGGTGAGCCTCCTTTGTAACAGGATAATTCCCTGTTTGGACAGGGAAATCATTGCGTCCATCGGTCAAGAACTGCTAATATGCCGCGCTGGTCGGACGTGAGCCCGGCCAAATTTTGCCGCTCGCCCGTTGGGGTGCTCCGCGCGATCGCGGGGTTGATTGGGCTGAGCGGCTTTGATCAACCCTGACAGGAGTTTTTTCATGTCGACCACCATGCGTCAGATGCTCGAGGCGGGCGTGCATTTCGGCCACCAGACCCGCTATTGGAATCCGAGGATGGCTCCGTACATCTTCGGACATCGCAACAAGATCCACATCATCAATCTGGAACAGACGATGATGTTGTATCAGGAAGCGATGAAGTACGTGCGGAAACTTGCCGCGAACAAGGGCGCCATATTGTTCGTGGGCACCAAGCGCCAGGCGCGAGAAATCATCCGCGAAGAGGCCGAACGCTGCGCATCGCCTTTTGTCGATTACCGCTGGCTGGGCGGCATGTTGACCAATTTCAAGACGGTGCGTCAATCGATCAAGCGCCTGAAGGACATGGAACAGCTGGTGCAGGACGGTTCGATCGAAAAGATGTCGAAAAAAGAGGGCCTGAAATTTCAGCGCGAGCTGGCCAAATTGCAGCGAAGCCTCGGCGGCATCAAGAATCTCGAAGGACTGCCCGATGCGCTGTTCGTTGTCGACGTGGGTTACCACAAGGGCGCCGTTGCCGAGGCACGCAAGCTCGGGGTCCCGGTAATCGCCGTTGTCGACACCAACCATTCGCCGGATGGCATCGCGTACGTAATCCCCGGGAACGACGATTCCAGCCGCGCGATCAGGCTGTATGCACGCGGCGTTGCCGACGCGATCCTGGAGGGCCGCAACCAATCGGTGCAAGAGATTATCGCCGGCGGCTCGCCGGACGAGTTCGTAGAAGTCGAAGACTCCGAGGAACGGGCCGAGTAGCGGGCGCCTCGGGCGGAGAAAAAAGGGGGCGCCAGCCCCTTTTTTTGAATCATCTTTCAGAATTATCAGGAGCAGTTGATGGCGGAAATTACCGCAGGAATGGTCAGGACGTTGCGCGACAAGACCGACGCGCCGATGATGGAATGCAAGCGGGCGCTTGCCGAGGCCGACGGCGATCTCGGAAAGGCAGAGGATATATTGCGGGTCAAGCTCGGCAACAAGGCGACCCGGGCCGCGACGCGCGTTGCCGCCGAGGGCGTGGTCGGAATCCATGTCAGCCCGGACGGTAAGCTCGGAGCCTTGGTCGAACTCAATTGCGAAACCGACTTCGTGGCCAGGAACGAGGACTTCCTCGCTTTTGCCGGTACTCTGGCAGAACTGGTCGTGCGCTCCAACCCGGCGGATGTGGCGGCCTTGGGTGCGCTGCCGCACGGCGCGGCAAGCGTCGAGGAAGCGCGCAAAGGGCTGGTCGGTCGCATCGGCGAGAACATGTCGATCCGCAGGTTTGCGCGGATCGAGGCCAAGGGGAGGCTTGCGCGATACGTACACGGTGGCGCCAAGATCGGCGTACTGGTGGACTACACGGGTGGTGATGAGCAGCTGGGCAAGGATTTGGCCATGCATATTGCCGCCACTAAACCGGTGTCGCTATCGAAGGAAGACGTTCCCGCGGAGCTGGTAAGCAAGGAGCGCGAAATAGCATCGGCCAAGGCGGCTGAATCCGGGAAACCAGCCAATATTGTCGAGAAGATGGTGGAAGGCAGCGTGCAGAAGTTTCTCAAGGAAGTCACGCTCCTCGGACAACCCTTCGTCAAGGACGACAAGCAAACCGTTGAGGCGCTGCTCAAGTCAAGGAGCGCTGCGGTGTCGCGGTTCGTGCTTTTCGTGGTGGGGGAAGGAATCGAAAAGAAGAGCACCGACTTCGCCGCCGAAGTCATGGCCCAGGCCGGTGCGGCCGCCCGCTGAAGGAACCCCGGTGGCTGCCGCGAAATATAAGCGCATCCTCCTCAAGCTCAGCGGCGAGGCGCTCATGGGCGACGATGCCTACGGCATCAATCGCCCCACCATCGAACGCATCGTGGACGAGATTAAGCAGGTCGTTTCGCTCGGGGTCGAAATGGGCGTGGTGATCGGCGGCGGCAACATCTTTCGTGGCGTGGCCCCGGGAGCTGCCGGGATGGACCGTGCCACAGCGGACTACATGGGCATGCTCGCGACCATCATGAACGCGCTCGCGCTGCAAGACGCCATGCGGCGCGCGGGTCTCAATGCGCGGGTGCAATCGGCGCTCAACATCGAGCAGGTGGTCGAACCCTACATCCGAGGCAAGGCGATTCGTTACCTCGAAGAGGGCAAGATCGTCATTTTTGCCGCTGGTACCGGCAACCCGTTTTTTACCACCGACACGGCGGCGGCCCTGCGCGGCAGCGAGATCGGCGCCGAGGTCGTGCTCAAGGCAACCAAAGTGGATGGTGTCTATACCGCCGATCCGAAGACTTCCCCCGATGCGACGCGCTATCGGCGGCTGTCGTTCGATGAGGCGATAATCAACAACTTAAGGGTAATGGATGCAACCGCATTCGCGCTGCTTCGCGATCAGAAGCTGCCGATCACGGTATTCTCTATTTTCAAGGCGGGCGCGATGAAGCGTATCGTACTTGGGGAGGACGAAGGGACCCAGGTCTTCTGTTGATAACCAGTGGCCCATTGCGGCGCGGCGCGCCTGCGCGCTCGGCTCCGCAGTGCGCATTTGCAATCGGGGAGGCCCCCGAATGGAGGAATATGACCATCGCTGACACCAGAAAAAACGCCGAACAGAGAATGCAAAAGTCGATCGACGCGCTGAAGGCCGATCTCGGCAAGATTCGCACCGGCCGGGCGCACACCGGGATACTGGATCACGTCATGGTCGACTACTACGGGACGCCGACGCCCATTCCGCAAGTTGCCAACGTAACGCTGCTCGATGGCCGTACCATCGGCGTAACGCCGTGGGAGAAGAAGATGGCAGGGGCCATCGAGAAAGCGATCCGCGAGGCCAATCTCGGTTTGAATCCTTCGAGTCAAGGCGATCTGGTGCGTGTGCCCATGCCGGCTCTGACCGAAGAACGCCGGCGGGAACTGATCAAGGTGGTCAAACACGAGGGCGAGAACGCGAAGGTCGCGATTCGCAACGTGCGGCGCGACGCCATCCACGCGCTGAAGGAACTGCTCAAGGAAAAAACCATATCGGAGGACGACGAACGGCGGGCGCAGGACGATGTTCAGAAGCTCACGGACAAATTCATCGCCGAGGTCGACAAGGTGATTGTCGCCAAGGAAGCCGACGTCATGGTCGTCTAGGCGCGGACATACTTCCGGGGAGCCAGTCAATCATGAGTTTTTCCAGTTCGACGCGCGATGTGCCTCAAGCGCTCGCGGTGCCTCGGCATATCGCGATCATTATGGACGGCAATGGGCGCTGGGCGAAAAAGCGCTTCTTGCCTCGGGTGGCGGGGCATGGTCGCGGTGTCGAAACGGTGCGGGAGATCACGCGTGCCTGCGTCGAGCGCGGCGTTGCCTATCTGACTTTGTTCGCGTTCAGCTCGGAGAACTGGCGGCGCCCGGCCGAAGAAGTATCGCGGCTGCGCCAGCTTTTTCTTCGTGCCCTGGAGCAGGAAATCGAGAAGCTGAATGCGAACGGGATTTGTCTCCGGGTGGTGGGCGACCTGCAGCCGTTTGGTCAGAAGATCGTGGAAATGGCGGCCCGCGCCGAGACCTTTACCTCCGCGAACAAGGCGCTCACCCTCACCATCGCCGCCAACTACGGTGGCCGCTGGGATATGCTTCAGGCGGTGTCCCGCATGGTGCGGCGCTTTCCGAATCAGAGCGAGGGGTTCACCGAGGAGCAACTCGCCCCCTTTCTTGCACTCAGTTACGCACCCGAACCGGACCTTTTCATTCGCACCGGTGGCGAACAAAGAATAAGCAATTTCTTGCTTTGGCAGCTTGCCTACACCGAGCTTTTCTTCACCCCCACCCTCTGGCCGGATTTCAATGCCGCGGCATTGGACCAGGCGATCGAGTGGTACCGGGAGCGGGAGCGGCGTTTCGGACGCACCAGCGATCAGCTCGCGGCAACTGCCGAATTTGGCGGCACCGAAGAGAAGGGCGCAAGGAAAGTCGGCTGAAAGCGCGTGTTCTAACGGCTGTCGTTCTGATCGCCTCACTCGTGGCGGCGTTATTCTGGCTTCCGCGCGCTGCTTGGACCGTGGTAGTCGCGGTTATTCTGGCAGTTGGCGGGTGGGAGTGGAGCGGCTTGACCGGCCTAAGGCCGCTGGCAAGGGTTGTTTATGCCGGGGCGTTGGCCGCGCTGGGACTCTGGATCACAAACAGCGTCGATGCGGCGAGCGCCAAGCTGATTGCCTACGGCGCCGGAACCTTGTTCTGGCTGGTCCTTGCGCCGCTGTGGCTGTGGGAGCGCCCCCGTTTTACGACGCCGGCGGTAGCGCTTTTTGCAGGAGCGCTGGCACTGGTTCCCGCATTCGTCGCGTCGGTTGATCTGGGCGGCGCGCGACCGTCGTTGCTGCTGGCCATCATGGGATTGGTCTGGATTTCGGACACTTTCGCCTATTTGGCGGGCATTCGCTTTGGCCGGCACAAGCTGGCTGCGGCGATCAGCCCGGGAAAGACCTGGGAGGGGCTGTACGGCGCACTGGTGGCGGTTGGCATCTATGCTGTAGGTTGGCTCGTAATTGCCGGACAATCCCAGCCCGCGGCCTTTAAACGCGCGGCACTAGGCCCGATGTGGTTCGTCATAGTGCTTATGCTGCTTGCATTGGCGGGAGTGCTCGGCGACTTGTTGGAATCGCAGATGAAGCGGCAAGCGGGAGTGAAGGATAGCGGCGCGCTGCTGCCCGGGCACGGCGGGGTATTGGACCGTATAGACGCGTTGCTCCCGGTGCTTCCTCTTGCAGCGTTGGTGTTTCTTCAATGAAGCGTACTCGCAACATAGCCATTCTCGGAGCAACCGGGTCCATAGGACGCAGCACCCTCGACGTGGTGGCGCGCCACCCGGACCGATACCGAATCGTAGCGTTGACGGCATGGCGCAAGATCGACCAACTCGCCGATTTGTGCAGCCGGCACGGGGCGACGTATGCGTGCATTGCCGAGGAATCCCTTGGGCCGGCGCTGGAGCGCCAACTGAGGGCGCTGGGAGCGCCGACCAGGGTGCTCGCAGGCGAGGCGGGATTGATCGAGGCGGCAATGCTGCCGGAGGTGGACTGCGTCATGGCGGCGATCGTCGGCGGAGCCGGCCTTGCGCCGACGCTGGCCGCCGCGCGCGGGGGCAAGAAGCTACTGCTTGCGAACAAGGAAGCGCTGGTGATGGCCGGTCCCGTATTCATGGACACGGTGCGCCGCCACGGTTCGATACTGTTGCCGATCGATAGCGAACACAACGCGGTGTTCCAGTGTCTGCCGCCGGCTTTTCTTGCGGCGAACTTCGATATGGCCGGCATCCGGCGCATTCTGCTGACCGGCTCGGGCGGCCCGTTCCGCTCGCGCGCGCGCTCCGAGCTTCAGCACGTTACTCCCGAGGAGGCCTGCGCGCACCCCAACTGGGTCATGGGGAAGAAGATTTCGGTCGACTCGGCCACAATGATGAACAAGGGGCTGGAGGTGATCGAAGCGCATTGGCTCTTCGGTGCGAGATCTCACCAGATCCAAGTCGTCGTACATCCCCAAAGCGTCATCCATTCGATGGTTGAGTACACCGATGGCTCGGTCATCGCGCAGATGGGCAATCCGGATATGCGCACGCCGATTGCGCAGGCGCTCGCATTCCCGGAGCGGATCGAGGCGGGGGTGTCTTCGCTCGACCTGTTTACCACCGGCTCGCTTACGTTCGAAGCGCCGGATTTCGAGCGTTTCCCGGCACTCAGACTCGCTTATCAAGCCCTCGAGGAGGGCGGGACTGCGCCAACCATCCTCAACGCGGCCAACGAAGTCGCGGTGGCGGCCTTTCTCGATCACCGCCTTTCCTTCCTGCATATCACCGTCGTGATCGAGGAAACGATGCAGGCGATCGCCGCAACGGCGATGCGTGCCGTCGAAGACGTGGTCGCCGCAGATGCCGCGGCGCGTAATCGCGCTGCGGCGATCGTCAGCCATCTCGGCACTCACGTCGCATGAGTCTTCTAATTACATTGGCGGCGTTTATCGTCGCGCTGGCGATTTTGATAGTCATTCACGAGTACGGCCATTATGTCGTGGCACGCCTGTGCGGCGTGAAGGTGCTGCGCTTTTGCGTCGGCTTCGGCAAACCCATATGGCTGCGCCGACTGGGGGCCGACCGGACTGAATGGGCCGTTGGCGCCCTGCCCATCGGCGGTTACGTCAAGTTTCTCGATGAGAACGAGGGCCCTGTAAGCGCGGAGGAGTTGCCGCGCGCCTTCAATCGGCAGCACGTGTGGAGACGATTTGTCATAGTGAGTGCCGGTCCAATCGCAAACCTGCTGCTTGCCGTGGCGCTCTATTGGCTGCTTTTCCTGCAGGGGGTGCAGGAGGCCAAACCCACAGTCGACGCGCCCGAAATCGGCACGGTTGCGGCTGCCAGCGGCCTGCAGCGTGGCGAAACAATCCTCAAGGTCAATGAGGAAACGGTTTCGAGCTGGCAGGATGTTCGCTGGCGTATCCTGCGCCTTGCCGTCGAGAAACAGTCGGTGCTGCTCGAGGTAATCGACCAACGGCAAAGAATCTCCTCGCGCACGTTCGATCTCCGCAGATTCGATTTGGAAGGGCTAGAGGGGGATCCGCTCTCGCGCCTGGGGTTGCGGCTATACCGGCCCGAAATCGCGGCAGTAATCGGCAGGATCATTCCCGGCGGCGTAGCGCAGGCCGCGGGACTGCAAGTTGGCGACAGGGTCGAAGCGATCGATGGCCGCATCATAGGCAACTGGGACGAATTGGTCATGGCCGTTCGGGCACATCCGGGTACGTCATTGCGGCTGCTCATCGTACGCGGTGGGGCGAAGCTGGAAATTCCACTGACCCCGGAATCGGCGGAAGAGGGTGGCGTGCGCATCGGGCGCATCGGTGCTGCGGCTCAACCCGATCCGGATGCCATGCGCCAGATGGTGACAACGGTTCGCTACGGACCCGCAGCCGCGTTGAACATGGCGCTCACGCGTACCTGGGAAACCTCTGTCTTCAGTCTCAAAGTATTGGGCAAGATGCTGGTCGGCGAAGTGTCGTGGAAGAATCTGAGCGGTCCGGTCACGATCGCCGAATACGCCGGGCAGTCCGCTCAAATAGGGCTCGGCGCCTATGTCGCCTTCATCGCGCTGATCAGCATCAGCCTCGCCGTTCTGAACTTGCTTCCGATTCCGTTATTGGACGGTGGGCACTTGATGTATTATGTCATCGAAGTTGTGAAGGGGAGCCCCGTCTCAGGACGCGCGATGGAACTCGGGCAAAGACTCGGTCTGACCGCGCTGCTGGTGCTAATGGCTTTCGCATTTTATAACGATATAAACCGCCTGCTCTCCGGCTGATCGGCTATGGCAAGGACGCTGTTTCGCGTCATCCTGTTTATCTTGTGCGCGCGCTCCGCCTGGGCGTTCGACCCTTTTGTGGTCCGCGACATCCGCGTCGAGGGTATCCAGCGCATAGAGGCTGGTACCGTCTTCAGCTACCTGCCGGTAAAGGTCGGCGAGACCATGACCGACGAGAAGGCGGCACAGGCGATCCGCGCGCTTTTCGGAACCGGTTTCTTTCGCGATGTCCGTCTCGAAGTCGTTGGTGAAGTGCTCATCGTCACGGTCGAAGAACGGCCGGCAATCGCGTCGATCGAATTCACCGGGATGAAGGAGTTCGACAAAGAACAGGTGAAAAAGGGGTTGCGGGAAGTCGGAATGCAGGAAGGCCGTATTTTCGACCGCGGGCAGCTGGACCAGTCCGAGCAGGAGATCAAGCGCCAGTACCTCAGCCGAGGCAAGTACGGCGTGCAGGTTACCACTACGGCAACCCCGATCGAGCGCAATCGCGTGGCGATCAATTTCGCCATCGACGAGGGCGAAGTTGCCAAGATCAAGGGCATCAACATCGTCGGCAACCAGTCGTTCCGGGAAAAGGACCTGCTTGAGATCTTCGTGCTGCGTACCCCCGGTTGGCTCACCTGGTACACGAAGAACGACCAATATTCCCGCCAGAAGCTGCAGGGAGACCTGGAAAATCTGCGTTCGTATTATATGAACCGCGGCTACCTCGACTTCAGCATCGATTCCACCCAGGTTTCGATTACCCCTGACCGCCGTGATATCTATATAACGGTCAACATCACCGAGGGCGAGAAATACACCGTCTCCAGCGTGAAGCTGGGCGGAGAAATGCTGGTGCCTGAAGAGGAATTGCGCAGGCTGATCACGATTGGTCAGGGAGAGCCTTTCTCGCGCGAGAAACTCGCCGAAACGACCAAGAAGATCATGGACCGGCTCGGAAACGACGGCTACGCTTTCGCCAATGCCAACGCGGTGCCGGAGATAGACCGCGACAAGCGCACCGTCGCCTTCACCATCATGGTCGATCCTGGTCGGCGGGTGTACGTGCGGCGCATCAACGTGGTCGGCAACACACGTACGCGCGACGTGGTGATTCGCAGGGAAATGCGCCAGCTGGAAGGCGCGTTTTACGATTCGGAGAAACTGCAGTTATCCAAGCGTCGGATCGACAAGACGCAGTATTTTTCCGAAGTGGAGGTGGAAACGCCGCCTGTGGCGGGTACGACCGATCAGGTCGATGTGACCATACGGGTGAAGGAACGTCCGACCGGAAGCATTCTGGTCGGACTGGGTTTTTCCAACGCCGACAAATTCATGCTGCAGGGCGCTGTGCAGCAAGCCAATGTCTTTGGCAGCGGCAATTCGATCGGTCTTCAGTTGAATTTAGGCAAGATCAACAAGGTGCTCTCCCTTAGCGTCACCGATCCTTACTATACGGTGGACGGCGTTAGCAGAGGTTTCGATGTCTACAACCGCCGGATCAATGTCAGTTCGTTGGGGCTGGGGAACTACAAGACCAACGCGCTGGGCGGCGGCGTGAGGTTCGGTTTGCCGATCAGCGAAACCGAGCAAGTCCAGGTCGGAGTCTCCGCCGACCGTACGAGTTTGGAGCTATTCAATGACAGTCCGGCTCGACTGCTGCGTTTCCGGGATGAATTTGGCGCAAATTACTCCTTTTTGATCGGCACGTTTGGATGGGCCAGAGACACGCTCGATAGCGCTATTTGGCCGACGACGGGAACGATATCGCGCGCCTCCGGCGAAGTTACCATGCCTGTCGGTGACTTCAGGTATTACAAAGCCTCCTTGGAGCATCAGTGGTTTTATCCGCTGACGCGCGATCTGACGGTTACCCTGAGGGGGGATATCGGCGCCGGCGATGGGATCGGCGGCAAACCGCTGCCATTTTTCAAGAACTATTACGCGGGTGGTGTGAGTTCGGTGCGCGGCTACAACACCGCGTCGCTGGGACCGAAAGACGCGGCGGACGGCAGCGTCATTGGCGGCAACCGACGCGTGGTGGCCAGCGGCGAGTTGCTTTTTCCGATGCCCGGATCGGGACTGGACAAGTCCATGCGGCTGGGCCTATTTGTCGACGGCGGGCAGGTGTACGCGCCGGGCACCAAAATGGCGCTGTCCGAATTGCGCTATTCGGCCGGTCTGAGTTTTGCCTGGTCTTCGCCCGTCGGGCCGCTGAAGGTGAGTCTTGCCGCTCCTTTGAATTCCAAGGCGGGCGACGACATACAGCGCTTCCAGTTCGTGATGGGACAAGTTTTCTGAGCTTGCGGGTATAATGACGATCCATTTCTGGGCCGATGCTGGTCGTCAATTGCGGGAGAATAGTTTGAAGATCGCGTTTCTGATTTTGGCGCCGCTCCTGATACTGTGTGCAGGCACGGGCACGGGCGCGGCTCAGGCGCAGGGCAAGATTGGGTTCGTGAACCTCGAGCGCATAATGAAGGACTCGCCGCTCGCCATTCGCGCCCAGAAGAAGCTCGAGGCGGAGTTTGGCAAACGCGACCAGGAACTCGGCAAACTGACCGACCAGCTCAAGCGGATGCAGGATAACCTGGAAAAGAACGCGGTAACCATGTCCGAGTCCGAGCGCACCAGGCGCGAGCGAGAGTTCAACGATTTGACTCGTGATTTCCAGCGCAGGCAACGCGAGGCGCGCGAGGATTTCAACCAGCGTCGCAATGAGGAGTTGTCCGGTGTGATCGAACGCGCAAACCGCGCGGTGAAACAGGTTGCCGAAACGGACAAGCTCGACATCGTGATTCAGGAAGCAGTTTGGGCAAGTCCGCGCATCGACATCACCGACAAGGTGATCAAGTTGCTCGACGACAGCAGCAAAGCCGCGAAGTAGCCAGGACTGTGGGGCGACGAATCCCGCGTGCTCCGCGGGGCTCGCCACGCCGTTCGGGCCTGCAGGTCATATACCCGGTCACTACGCACTCGTGACGCACGCAAAATCACGCGCGTTGTCCCTAGCCGAAATAGCCGCGCATTTAGGCGGGGAACTCGTTGGAGATCCCGATGTTCGGATCTCCGGGATTGCCTCGTTGGAACGTGCGGGGCCCGCAGACATCTCGTTTCTCTCTAAGGGCAAGTACCGGTCGCAGCTGGGCGGCACCCGGGCGAGCGCGGTCATTCTGCACCGGAGCGAACGCGATGCAACTGCTTTGCCGCGAATTGTTTGCGACGATCCGTATGCCTATTTCGCGCGCTTGTCCATGCTGATGTATCCCCCGAGCGAGGTGGTGCCGGGGGTGCATCCCAGCGCGGTAATCGGACCCGGAGCGCAGTTGAGCATGTCGGCGGCTATCGGCCCGGGATGCCATGTCGGAGCGGGCGCGCGGATCGGCGAGCGCGTTGCGCTGGGCTCCGGCTGCGTGGTGGGGGAGGGCGCCAGCATCGGCGACGACAGCCGGCTGCACCCCTGTGTCGTTGTCTACCACGGCTGCGCCATCGGGCGGCGTGCGGTTATTCAGGCGGGTGCCGTGGTCGGCAGCGACGGCTTCGGCATCGCCATGCACGAGGAGCGCTGGATCAGGATTGCGCAGGTCGGGCGCGTCCTGGTGGGAGACGATGTGGAGATCGGCGCCGGTACGACCGTCGATCGCGGCACGCTAGAGGACACCGTGATCGAGGATGGCGTAAAGCTCGACAACCAGATCCAGATCGGCCATAACGTACGCGTGGGAGCGCATACCGCGATGGCCGGCTGCGTAGGCGTTGCCGGCAGCGCCAAGATCGGGCGCTACTGTACCGTCGGCGGCGGAGCCATCATTCTCGGGCATCTCGAAATCGCGGATCACGTGCACATTTCAGCAGGCACGCTGATCAGCAAGTCTATCCGGGAGCCCGGAACCTATACCGGGGTATTCCCGTTCCAGCGGAATCGCGACTGGGGCAGAAGCGCGGCGTTGCTGCGCAATATCGAAACACTCGAAGCGCGCCTCAGGCAGCTCGAGGAGAAGATCTCCGGATCGAAAAGAGAGGACTAGCGTTCATGGATATCAACGAAATTCTCGCGCATCTGCCGCATCGCTATCCGATGCTGCTGGTCGATCGCGTGCTCGAGTGCGATCCGGGCAAGCGCATACTGGCGCTCAAGAACGTGAGTATCAACGAGCCGTTCTTCAGCGGTCATTTCCCGCATCATCCCGTCATGCCCGGCGTGCTGATTGTCGAGGCACTCGCGCAAGCCGCGGCGGTGTTGTCATTCAAGACGCTGGGCACCATGCCGGACGACAAGTCGGTCTACTATTTTGTCGGCATCGACGGCGCTCGCTTCAAGCACCCGGTGACTCCCGGTGACCAACTCCTGCTCGATGTGTCGATCGAGCGCCGGGTCCGGGGAATCTGGAAATTCGCCGCGGTCGCGCGCGTTGGGGAGAATGTAGTGACCGAGGCGCAGCTCATGTGCACGGTGCGCTCTCTGTGATCCATCCGACGGCGATCGTCCACCCGAGCGCGAAGCTCGCAAGCGGAGTCACCGTTGGCGCCTACACCCTGATCGGAGAGCAGGTCGAGGTCGGAGAGGGCACCTGGATCGGCCCGCACGTGGTGATCGAAGGCCGGACCCGGATCGGGCCGCAAAACCGCATCTACCAGTTCTGTTCAATTGGGGCTGCGCCTCAAGACAAGAAATACGCGGGCGAGTCGACGGCGCTGGAGATCGGCACGCGCAATACGATCCGGGAGTTCTGCACCTTCAATGCCGGTACGGTTCAGGACGCGGCGGTCACGCGCATCGGTGACGACAATTGGATCATGGCCTACGTGCACTTGGCGCACGATTGTCAGGTCGGGAACAATACGATCTTTGCCAATAACGCCCAGCTTGCCGGGCACGTCCATGTCGGAGACTGGGCAGTGCTCGGTGGTTTCACAGTGGTGCACCAGTTCGTTTCAATCGGCGCGCATTCGATTACCGCCATGGGGACGATTCTGCTTGCGGATCTGCCACCCTATGTGACCGCTGCGGGAAACACGGCCACACCGCACGGGATCAATGCCGAGGGACTCAAGCGTCGCGGCTATGCACCCGAGACCATTGCACGGATAAGATCTGCCTACAAGACGCTGTACAAGTCCGGGCTGACGCTCGCGCAGGCTAAGCTGGAACTCGCGGCGCAGGCGCGCGAATACCCGGAGGTGCACCTGCTGTCAGATTTTCTGCAACGTTCGCGGCGCGGAATCATCCGCTGACCGACACATGCGCTCTGGCGGATCGACCCTTATCGGTATGGTCGCGGGCGAAGCCTCCGGAGACTTCCTGGGGGCTCATCTCATCGCTGCCCTGCGCGAGCGCCTGCCCGGCGCGCGCTTTGCCGGCATCGGCGGACCGAAGATGGAGGCAGCGGGATTCGAGTCCTGGTTCCCCATGGAGAAGCTTGCAGTCCGAGGGTACAGCGAGGTGCTGCGGCATTACCTGGAGATAGTCGGCATCCGGCGCCGGCTGAAGCGGCGCTTGCTTCGGGAAAACCCGGCGCTCTTTGTCGGTATCGACGCTCCCGACTTCAACCTGGGGTTGGAGCGCCGACTCAAGAGCAGGGGCATTGCGACGCTTCACTATGTCAGTCCGTCCATTTGGGCTTGGCGCGGGCGCCGAATCAGGGAAATCGGACGTTCAGTTAATCAAGTATTAGCCCTGTTCCCATTCGAGGTTCCCATATACCGCAGGGCCGGAATTCCGGTCGCTTACGTCGGACATCCGCTGGCGGACGCGATCCCGACCGAGGACACCACGCGTGCGGCGCGCGAGAAACTTCGGGTGCCCGAGGGCCGAAAGATCATCGGTCTGCTTCCGGGAAGCAGACAGTCCGAGCTCGAATATATGGCCGCAGTTTTCCTGCGCACCGCCCAATTGATCGCCGAGCGGCTGCCGCAAGTGCATTTTCTGGCGCCGCTCGCAAGCCGCGAGACCCGCGCTCAGTTCGAGTCTGCGCTCTACGCAGCGGGAGCGCAGAATCTTCCGCTCACAGTCATGTTTGGACACGCGCGCGAGGCGATCGCTGCCTCCGACGCTGTTCTGGTCGCAAGCGGGACGGCAACCCTGGAAACAGCGCTCTACCGCAAACCGATGGTCATCACCTACAGGATGGCGAACGCATCCTGGCAGCTTATGTCGCGCATGCGCTACCAGCCGTTTGTCGGGCTGCCGAACATCATCGCCGGCGAGTTCATCGTGCCGGAACTTCTTCAGGAAGACGCGACGCCGGAGAATCTTGCCCAGGCGCTTTTGAACATTCTCTCTGATCCCGCAGTTCGCGAGCGCCTTCCGGAGCGGCTTGCACAGATTCACCGCACGCTCAGGCAGGACACTGCCACCCGCGCTGCCGAGGCCGTTCTGCCGTGGTTGAGTCAACGCTGATATGCGGAGTGGACGAGGCCGGGCGCGGGCCTCTTGCCGGTCCGGTCTATGCGGCTGCCGTAATACTCGACTCGGAGCGGCCGATCCCCGGGGTCGCTGATTCGAAATCGCTCACCGAAGTGCGGCGAGGGCGTATCGCTCTCGCAGT
Source organism: Betaproteobacteria bacterium (assembly GCA_016210745.1). Classification (GTDB taxonomy): domain Bacteria; phylum Pseudomonadota; class Gammaproteobacteria; order Burkholderiales; family SG8-39; genus JACQTO01. The sequence goes on along the minus strand of JACQTO010000247.1, from coordinate 488 downwards.
TAAGGCGCGCTCGCTTTGCTGGGCCGTGGCGCACGCAAGCGTGGAGGAAATCGACCAGCTCAACATCCTGCAGGCGACGCTGCTCGCGATGCGGCGCGCAGTGCAGGCTCTGACCATGGTCCCCAACGAGGTGCTGATCGACGGATTGCATTGTCCGGGGCTGCCGCTGCCGATGCGGGCGATCGTAAGGGGCGATGCGACCGTTTCCGTCATCGCGGCTGCTTCCATACTTGCGAAGACCGAGCGCGATGCAGAGATGCGCCGGCTGCACGAGCGCTTTCCGAATTACGGTTTCGACCGGCACAAAGGCTATCCCACTGCGGCGCACATCGAAGCCTTGCGCCGATACGGTGCATGCGAGGTGCACCGACGAACCTTTGCGCCGGTGGGCCGAATCCTTCGTATGGCCTAGGCCGGACGAGCCGGAACCGGAGAAGCTGGTTTTGCCGTTTACCAATCTCCCCCTTTTCCTGCAGTTGCTTGCAACT
>JACQTO010000243.1 GCA_016210745.1 Betaproteobacteria bacterium | reverse complement strand
TCGAACGGAGACACGTACTGACCGCTCACCTTGAGCATGTCGTCTGATCGCCCGGCGTACACGTAATAGCCGTCCGCATCGACGTAGTACTTGTCGCCGCTTCGGGTCCACGGACCCTGGAAGGTCTCCTTGGTTCGATCGCGATTGTTCCAGTACATGATGGCGCTGGTCGGGCCCGACACGTATAGATCGCCTATGGTGCCCGTGGGCGCGTCCTTGCCGTCCTCGCCGAGGATCTTGACGCTATAGCCCGCCAGCGGCTTGCCGCTCGATCCATAGCGAATGTCGTCGCGACGATTGGACATGAAGATGTGCGTCATTTCGGTCGATCCGAGGCCATCCAGAATGTGGCTGCCGAATCGCTCATGCCAAGCCTTGCCCAAGGTCGCCGGGAGCGCCTCTCCCGCCGATGCACTGACGCGCAGCCCCAATTCCTTCTTGCCCGGCGCGTTTTTCGCAGCCAGCATGGACGCGTAGAGGGTTGGCACTCCGTAGAACACCGTTGCTTTGTGCTGGACCAGGCGTTTGTACACCGCTTCCGGGGTAGGCCGCTCCGCCATCAGCACGATGGCGGCGCCTGCGGCAAGCGGAAACGAAAGCGAGGCCCCGAGCCCATAGGCAAAGAATAGCTTCGGTGCGGAAAACGTGAGATCGGCCGCGGTGAGGCCAAGTATGCCGCGCCCGTACAGTTCCCCCGTCAGCATGAGATGCGACTGAAGGTGGACTGCGCCCTTGGGAAACCCCGTCGAACCCGACGTGTAAAGCCAGAAGCACATGTCGTCGACCGAGGTTCTGACCGGCTCGAACGTTTCTGCCGCCCCATGCATCAGGTCCGCGAGCCGGCGATGTCCGTGGTTGCCCGCCCCCGAGACAATCACGTGCTTGAGATGCGGCATTCGGGAGAGAAGCGGAGAAAAGGCAGGCAGCAGCGCCTCCGAAACCACCAACCCTCGCGAGCGGCTGTCGGAGAGGATGAACTCGTAATCCTTCTGCGTAAGCAGCGTGTTTGTCGGAATGGGCACGAGGCCGGCCTTGATCGCCCCGAGAAACATCGCGGGATACTCGATCGTGTCGAGCATGCAGAGCATGATCCGCGACTCCTGCGGAATACCAAGCTCCGCGATCACGTTCGCGCACTGGTTCACCCGTGCAGCCAACTGCGCGTAGGTGCAGCTTCCCGTATCGTCGATGTACGCAACCTTGTCCCCGCGTCCGGCGCGAAGGTTGCGCTCGATGAAGTCATACGCAGCGTTGTATTCCCGCGGAAAAGTCCAGCGCGGCGGTACGACGCTATGATCAAACTGTGAAAGTTCCATACGGGCCTCCCTTAGCCATGCAGCCGAATCTGCGCTTCCCCGGCTGCAGCAGCAAGAAAAAGGGCGGCGGACATCGGGTCCGCCGCCCACTCGTTCGCATGAACCGCGGACGCCTACTTCCTCACGTCGATGTACTTGCCCTTGACCACTTTGAGGATCGCGGTGGCACCGGCGCCGTCGCGCACTTCGTCCATGGTGATCTCGCCGGCGACGCCGGGGAAACCCTTCAGGGCCGCAAAGCCTGTACGCACCTTCTCGCGGTCGGCAGCCAGATCTGCGGATTTGTTGGTGACACCGGATTTTTCGATGACGTCCTTCAGGCCGTAGACGATGTCGTAGGCTCGCGGACCGCTGTACGGGGGCGTGCGGCCGAGCTTGGCGACGATCTTCTTCACGTACGTCTGCACCGCGGGACGCGGGTCGTCAAGCCACGCCGCAGTCGACATGTAGGCGCCCTCTGCCGCGCTGCCGGCGAGCTCGATGAAGCCGGGCGTGCCCGCGCAAGCGCCTCCGACCATCGGTACCTTGAGGCCCTGTTTGTGGGCTTCCTTGGCGATGGCCGCCGCGTTCTGGTAGCACGAGCCAAAGGCGATACCCTGGGCGCCCAGCGACTTGGCCTTGGTGATCTGCGCCGAGTAATCGGTGTCCTTGGTGCGATAGGTCAAGATGTCCAGCACCTCGATGTTGTTCGCTTTGAGAAGCCCCGGCAAGATGGCCGCGCCCTCGGCCTTGGACACGGCGTCCTCGGCATCATGAATGATGACGGCCTTCTTGAGCTTGTAATCCTTAGCCCAGGCAGCGACCACGGGTTTCAGTTGCTTGTCGCTGGTTATGGTATTGCGAAGCGCCCACCTGCTCATCGCCGAAAGGCCGGGCTTCGAAGAGCAATAGGAGATGATCGACGTCTTCAGCCGGTTATCAAGCTGAGGTGCGATGACCTCGAAGACCGCGCTGAAGCACGGCCCGACGATCCCCAGCACCTTGTCTCGCTCGACCAAGCGGTTGACGATGGTGAGGCCCTCGGACTCCTTGGTCTGAGTGTCGTAGCAGATGATTTCCAGGGGCACGCCGCCGACCCCGCCCTTGGCATTGATCTCCGCCTGGGCGATCTCGATGGAGGCCTTGGCCCCCTGGCCCCATTCGGCGCCCTTGCCGGTGAGGGGAACCATGCACCCGAGCTTGACCTTTGGCCCGGCCAGAGGGGCCGCCTCCGCACTGCCTATCGGCGCTGCCGCGAAAACGACCGCCGCAATGCTCGATGCCGTAACGAATTTCAATGAAAGTTTCATAGGAACACCCTCCTCTCTCTATACCTCGGTTGATTCCAATGGAGTTCTAATCGTCGGCTGCTTGCATACAAAGTCTAATCCCAAGCCTTGGAAATTGCACTCTCGGATTATGCCCCTTGTCCTTTCATGGCTACGGAGTTCTCAGGCGGCGTGCTTGCCGAGATAGTTGCGCTGGACCTCCGGGTTGTTGAGGATGATCTGTCCAGTACCCTGCAGGGTGATCTGGCCGCGCTCCAGCACGTATCCCTGGTCGGCGATCTGCAGCGCTTGGCGGGCGTTCTGT
>JACQTO010000039.1 GCA_016210745.1 Betaproteobacteria bacterium | reverse complement strand
TTGAGCTTGAGGGAGCGTTGGATGAAGATCCTGCTGATCGATGATCACGCGGTAATGCGGACTGGGCTGCGCCGGATTCTCCTGGATGAATTTCACAGCGCCGAAATCGGCGAGGCCGCCGATGCCGAGGAGGCGCTGGCGATGCTGCGGAGAAATACCTGGGATGTGGCGCTGCTCGATATCTCCTTGCCCGGGCGCAGCGGGCTCGATCTGCTCCCGCAAATCCGCAGCGCGTACCCGGCAGTCAGGGTCATCGTTCTCAGCAGCTTTGCCGACCAGCAATTCGCAGTGCGGGCGCTGCGCGAGGGCGCTGCGGCCTTCCTCACCAAGGAGCAGGCCGCGCGCGAGGTGTTCGACGCGATTCGTACGGTGATCAGCGGGCGACGTTACTTCACCGCCGAGCTGGCTCAACAGCTGGCGTCGCTGGTCACCGCTTCCGGGGCAAAGAGCCCGCACGAGGCACTGTCCGCCCGTGAATTCGAAGTTTTTCGCCTTATCGCCTCGGCCAAATCCCCAGCGGAAATTGGCGCGCAGTTGAACATCAGCACCAAGACCGTAAGCACGTACCGGACGCGCATTCTGGAGAAGATGGGGATGCTCTCCAATGCGGAGCTAATGCAATACGCCATCCGTCACGGCCTGGTGAGCTGACCCGTTTCCTATCAGCCATTTCCCTACGGCGTGCCGGTTCTTGACCGATAGAACCATCGGCTGCCAGCGGATTTTCCCGCGGTCCAATCCGCTGCATCCTCGGATTACCGAATCGATAACGCGATCCCGAGGCTGGTAGGATGGCAATTGCGGAGCGACAACCGCCTAGTTTAGAGCCAGAGAGGCTGGCGGCGATCAGCGCGAGCTCCACGCTCGGTTCGATTCAATTGGCGTTGGCGAACCTTTCGCCTGCCTATTTCGCGATGGTGATGGCGACCGGGGTCCTTGCCATCGCCTGCCGTCTGGAAAAAATTCCGGTGCTGCCCGAGATATTGCTGGCGATCAACCTGGTCGCTTACGTCACGCTGTGGACGCTGACGCTGCTGCGCGCGCGGCATCACTCCCGGCGCTTTTTTGGCGACTTCGCCAGCCATCGGCGCGGACCGGGATTTTTTACCGCAGTCGCCGCCACGTCGGTGCTAGGTGTCCAACTCGTGCTGCAGCTGGGCTTGGATGGGTTTGCCTATTGGATGTGGTGGTTCGCTCTGACACTATGGATAATGCTGACCTATGGCATCTTCACCGCATTGACCGTGCGCGAGAACAAGCCGGCACTGGAAGACGGGATCAACGGCGCCTGGCTGACTGCCGTGGTGGCGACCCAGTCGCTGGTCGTGCTGGGCTGTATCGTCATGCCGAGGATCGGCGCCAACAGCGAAGGCGCGATGTTCGCACTGGTCGTGCTCTGGCTCGCTGGGGGCATGCTTTACATCTGGATGATCTCCCTGATCTTTTACCGATACACGTTCTTCCGCTTTCATCCTCAGGATTTGACGCCTCCGTACTGGATCAACATGGGCGCGATGGCGATCTCCGCGCTGGCCGGCGCGCTGCTGATGAGCATCGCCGGCGCGTCGCCGCTACTCAGCTCGTTGTTGCCGTTCCTCAGAGGCTTCACCCTGCTGTTCTGGGCAACCGCCACGTGGTGGATTCCTATGCTTGTGATTCTCGGCGTCTGGCGCTACGTCCATCACAAGGTTCCGCTGACATACGATCCACTCTATTGGGGCGCGGTATTTCCGCTGGGGATGTACGCCACCGCCACCTTTAGGCTGGCCGAGGTGTTCAGCCTGCCATTCCTATTCGCGCTGACGCGCCTGTTTCTCGGCTTGGCGCTGACCGTCTGGCTTCTTACATTCCTCGGGCTGATCCTGACGCTCACGCTTGGTCTGCGGCGAGTACTCAAGAACACGCGTCCCAGGCCACGCATGCAACCGTTAATACCTTAATTGAAGGAGGATGTGGTCATGAATTTCAGACGGATATTGAGCGGCGGCAGTGCCTGTGCCATCCAGTCGACGCCGATCGCGTCCGCGCGCGAGAAAAAAAAGCGGCTGGAGGGGAGTCGCAAATTGCTGCTCAACGGTTGGTTCATCTCCATGCTCGGCATCGTCACCTACTGCTACGCGATGTGGAGCAGCGAGCCGCTTGCCGACGCATTCACGTCGCAGTCCCTGCGCGGCGTCGCCGCGTGGGCTTCGATCGTGCTCATTGTACTGGGATTGTGGCGGTGGTTTAGCGGCTACATCGGGCTGCTCAAAGAGGCCGACGAGGCGGACCACAGCGAGAACAAAGACCTGGAAACATAGAGCACTGATGGCCGCATCTCCAAACAATCGGCACGGGTATGCCCCAGTCTTTTTCCTTATCGGACTCATTTGCGCCGTTCATTGCGCATATAAAACAGGCACGTGATTAACGGGAAGGCGAGTACATGAACATTCTGGCAAGCGGCAGCAGCGACCGGCGCGATGATGATTTCTCCAAGGCTTCCACGTCACTGAAGGGCACCATGGCGGGAATCGGCGCCTACTTGCTCACGCCCTTTCTGGCGTTCGGCTTACTCTTGGCGCTAATGCGTCTGCTCAGCATCTACTGAACTTGCAACGGTTTCGCGAGCTGGCGCTGCGCGGTAGCGAACTCGCACAGGCTCACGGCCGCAACGATTCGTGTTCGGTTACTCAGGGTCGGTGCGGCTATCGTGCGCAATACGCGACGGGTGCGCGCGATGCTCGCCTCGCACCATCCACTGTGCAAAATCTTCCTCACTGCCGCGCAAGCCTTGGCACCTCAAGCAACCGCGAGTGCTCTCTCCCGGCATGCTGACAAACAACGGGGTAAGGGGGCAGTGCCCTCGAAATTCGCCTGTCTCGCCCCCCCGCGCCAACAGGTCGTGCAGGCAAGTTGCAAGAAATCGCCGCTCACCCGCCTTGATCGCCTAATGATGAAATATCCGGGCTAGACAGTTCCTGCCTTTGCGGTATCTCGCGATTGGGTTGAAATAGATTTGGCTCCATGGCTGTCACCAGACTCCTTGGCGAGTGAAGTGAGTCCGGACATTGCGCCGAGCCCCATCGTTTCCACGGCGCTCGAAGGGACAATGACGATGGTGGAATTCTGCCGCATTCCTTCCAACAGGATGTTCATCCCCCGAAGTTGAAGTGCGACGGGGTTGCTGGTGTAGGCTTTGGCGGACTCTTCAAAGACCCGTGAAACCTGGCGTTCCGAGTCGGCCAGAATCACCCTGGCCTGGCGCTCCCTGTCCGCCTGAGCCTGCATGGACATCGCATTTTGCAGACCCTCCGGAATCTTCACGTCGCGGATTTCCACCGAGAGCGCCTTGATGCCCCATGCTTCAGTCCTTTGGTCGATCATTTGGCAGAGATCCTTGTCTATCTTTTCCCTCCCCCTGAGCATCTCGGCAAGGTCGGTTCTGCCTATCACGTCCCGGAGGGCGGTCTGGCTCGCCCACGCAATGGCGTGCCGGTAATTCTCGACTTCGATAGCCGCCCTCTTGGGATCAACCACGCGCCAGAAGAGGACGGCATCCACGTCCACAGGAACGCTGTCTTTGGTCAGTGTCTCTTCGGCATTGAAGGGCGTCGTGATCGTTCGCAGGTCAACCCAGTAAGGAACGGTGTCAATGAAGGGAAGTATGTAGAAGAAACCCGGACCTTTCAGATCCAGGTATCTTCCAAGCCTGAGAATCACCGCCCTTTGCCACTGACGCGCGACGCGGAAGGCAAGAAGAAACAAAACCGCGAGGGCGATGACAGCGGCTGCGATAGCCGCGCTATCGAGCGCAACGCCCAAGACCACGCCTACAGCGGCCGTTACAACAAACACAACTATCGTTACCGGATGAATGCCCATCACTTGTCTCCCTCGCTCACGTTCTTCGTTATCAGAATCCCAGTTCCTCGACCACCGCAACCAGATCCGCAAAACTGGCGGCCTCCAGCCTTGTCGCCAGGGCCTCCTTGTCCAGTTGTTCGCATTGAAATTCGGCCTGTCTCACCTCGAAGGGCAGATCACGGATTTCCTGCGGAGCCATGAAGCCGACATCGCAGATATGCGCGATGCAGGCGCGCTCGGCCTCCGACAGTTCGAGACCGTGATGGCGCATGATTTCCAGGTAACGTTCCGCCGTGCGGTTGATCTTTCCGCTGACCTCCATCGTATTGGTCTGCGCCGCAGTCAAAAGAGCAAGCGGCGGACCGAAGAAGACCCTGGTCTTTTCGCTCATCGCGGGAGTGCGTCCGGGACCCGGGCAGTACCCGAGGGGATCGCGCCGCGATTTCTGATGCGCTCGATCCAGTGCGTCAGTCGCTCTAGGAACCGAGCAGCAACCGAAGCGCTCGCTTCATGGTCGTCATGGCGCTCGTGACCAGCGCTTGCCAAGCCCTTGGGCAGCACGGGCGCCGACTCGGGCTCGATCTGGGCAAACCCGCTGTTCCTCGCACCCTGCTGAACGTCATGTGGATTGTGGCATTCGGTGCACACGAACCAGCGCTTCTTGCCGCTGCTCGCCCATTCGCCGATTTGCTTGCCGTGGATTCCGTCTCGCCAGTCCCGAAGAATCGGTCCATGGCATTTGCCGCAGAGCTTCTGCGGCATGTTGAAGCTGATCGGATTGCCGAAGTTGTCTATCAGCCTGTTGCGCTGGGTCGGATGATGGCAGTCCAGACACCAGATCGCGCCGCGGCCATGCTGAAGATCGAGCGCGTCCGGCACGATATCCTGGTGCATCGCCAGCCGCCGGGGCTTCTTGTCCTTCGGCGGCGGCGGGACGATGCCGTTGTGGCAGGCGACCCCGCAGATCGCGATGAGGCTGAGTCTTTCCTCGCGCGGCCTGACCACGGCCTGGCCCCTGGAGTAATCCCCCGGCGTGGGCATCGCCCCCATGTCTATCGTGCCATCGTAGGGATCGCCCCACCATAGCACCGCGCCGGTCTTGGGCGAGCACTTCTCGCTCGGCACGCCGTCCTGCATCTTGCGCGGCGTCACCTCCGAGGCGTCTTTTCGGCTTTCGAAACAGGGTTTGCCCTCGGCGAACACAGGTGCAGCCGCCAGGCAGAAAAGCGCCAGGACCAGCGTGCTGGATGCATGTGTGTTCATGAGTGCCTGCACGCCATTATGCGAGTGCTCCGCCACGGCCTGCCCGCCGCGTGCGGCCGCCCGCCGTTGTCTCCGCGCTCGAGCGTACACCCGGGCTGGTCAAAGGCGCCCAAGGCTGCATCGTTGTGGGCTCGGGGCTGGCTCGGTAGAACGGCATAACATTGCCGCTGACCTCCCATGGAGCGCTTGCGTACTTCACTTCCCCGAGCAGAACGCCGATGGCACCCTTTATCAGAACTGTGAGGATGGCGGCACCGATGGCCCAGTTCCCCAAGCTGACGAGCACTTCGAGCAGCGTGGGCACGTAATTCGTGAACTCCCCGATGGGCGACGGGATGAATCCGGGCACCAGCAATGCCACGCCTTTTTGCACCCAGATCCCGGCGAACGCAAGCACGCAGGCCACGGGAAGGAAGCGGTAATTCTTGCGGACGCGGGGAATCAGAAGCATCACGAAAGCGACGATGTTCGCGATGAGCGAGGCCCAGAACCAGGGGACGAGAGCATTCAGGCCATGCACGCCGAACATCAGGTACTCGCGACCCAGGGTATGCTCCGTCGGGTGATAGAGCTCGGTCGCGACTTCCGACATCAGCAGGAAAAGCGCGATTCCGAGACAATAGGTCACGATGGTCGATAGCAGGTTGATTGCCTCGTCGGCGATCCACAGCTTCGTATTCCGCCGGATGATGAGGAAGATCAGGATGATCAGCGCCGGCCCGGCCGCAAACGCAGTCGAGATGAAATGAATCGGCATGATCGGCTGGTGCCAGAAGGGACGCGCCGGCATCGTGTTGACGAATAACGCGGTCACCGAGTGTATGCTCAAGGCCCAAACGATGGAGAGGTAGACAAGCGGCATATACAGGATCTTGTTGATGCGCCCGCCGGTGTACTTCATGTAGAGGAAATAAAATCCGCACGCCACGTTGAGCATCAGATAGACCTGCAATACCAGCACGTCGAAGGTGATCATCGAATTGGGAATGTTGTAGATGCCGATGACCGGAAGCATGTGCCACAGCCGATCCGGCCGGCCCATGTGCGAGAGCACGAACAGATTGCACATCGTGACGGCGGCGATCGCCACCATCTCCCCGAGCACGGTGACCTCGTGCAGCGCTTTGTGGTGATAAACGTAAGCCGGAAAGACGACGGTGACCGCTGCGGCGGCGACGCCGACGAGGAACATGACGTTGCCCAGGTACAGGCCATCGCTCACTTGGTCGGTGAGGCCGGTGACCGCCAGGCCCTCGGTCGCCTGGACGTAAAAGCAGTAGGCCCAGATCGCGATCAGGACCCCAAGACTCCCCATCCAGGCATAGAACTTGGGGCCTCCCTTCACGATATAGGACACGTAGTCCCATGCGAATCTTGCCAGCTTGTGCATCGGTGGTCTGCGTCAATCCATGAAATAGAAGAACTTGGGGTAGGTATTGAGTTCGGCCTTCAGCCGAAACACGCGCTTTCTGTCGAGAATGCGGCGCACTTCGCTCGCCGGATCGAGCAGGTTGCCGAATTTGCGCGCGCCGACGGGACAGGCTTCAACGCAAGCCGGATAGCGTCCCTGGCGCGTGCGCTGTATGCAGAACGTGCATTTCTCGACCACGCCCCGCATGCGTGGCCGGTTGCCGAGGTAATGCGTCTTGGGGTTCATCTCTTCTTTGGGAAGACTCGGCTCGCGCCAGTTGAAGCGGCGCGCCCAGTAAGGGCACGCGTCCACGCACTGGCGGCAGCCGATGCACCAGTTGTAGTCGATGACCACGATGCCGTCGGGCTCGCGGTAAGTCGTCCTCACCGGACAAACCTTGACGCAGGGCGGCTTCTCGCATTGCATACAGGCGATCGGCATGTAGAAAGCGTCCTTCTCCGGGACCTGCTCAGGCTGGTAGTAGTGCTCGCCCTCCAGCGTGACGCCCGCTGCGCCGTACGCGTTGCCCCCCACCTGGATCCCGTCGGGATCGGGATAACCCTGATTCATCTTTTCAGGGGTGAACTTGCCTTTTTCCATCCTGAGGACGCGAATCCATTCGATCTCCTGCGCGCCGCCTCGCGACTGGTTATTTTCTTCCATGCAGGCCTTGACGCATCGCCGGCAACCGATGCATTTCTGAATGTTCAGCGCATAGCCGAATAACACGCCCTCTTTTGCCGGCGTGGTGTCGACGGTGACGGGCTTGCCGTACTCCTCCGAGTAGCGTCTCTCAAGGCGCGCTTTCGTCTGCGCCTTCTCCTTGTCGGTCATCAGTCGATAGTTACCTTGGAACCACTCGGCCCACTCGGTCTTCGCCCGGGCGTCGTCGGAGTTGGTGAGCAGCGCTGCGGTGCCCATGAGCGAGGCGATGCCGAGACCGCCGGCGTCTTTCAGAAAGCCGCGCCGGGAGAAACTGACCGTATTTACGGGCTTTTCCGCTCCTTGGCCTTCGGATTCCGGTTGCGGCTCCCCCCCACAGTCGCGAAGGGGCGTTCTCTCCTCAGGCACCATTACCTCCTGATATGTCTCGGATCTGCACGGCGTGGCCCCGCAGGTTTCACGCAAGGCCACGCCTGACGCCGCAATACAGGGTCAAGACCGAATGGCAAGATCGAGCAGTTCCTGCGCCCCTACCGCTCGCTCTTTAACCAGCCAACGCGTCAGATCGCGGCTGGACAAGACCGTGCGCACGCGCCCGTTTTCCACGATCGGCAGATGCCGGAACCGCCTGCTGGCAACTAAGGCCAGCGCATCGCCCACCGTCGTCTCCGGCGAGACGCAGCAGGGATTCATCGTCATCACCTCACAGACTTTCGTGCCGCGGGGATCGCGGCCGGCAGCCAGCACCCTGGTCAGCGCGTCTCGCTCGGTAAAGATACCGATCGGCTTTTCGCCATCCATGACCATCAGGGCGCCGATCTTCCTCTCAGTCATCTGGAGCACGCAGTCCAATATCAGAGCCTCGGCTTGGACTGAATAGGTCACGGCGGTTCCATTCAATATTGTGCGCAAAGGAACTGCGCGTTTGTCGTCCTGCTGCCTGAAGCACACGAAGACGGCGGCGATCAGCGTGATCAGACCCAACGCGTACAGTGCCCCCATTCCGACGAATGCCTGTGTCTCCTCAAGCTGCACAGCAAACGTCATGAGGGGCAACAGCGCCAGTCCACTGCCGATGGCGAACCTATCAAGAACCTTTCTCATCGCTAATCTCCTCCATGAAGAGGTTGACGACCAAGCTTGGCTCCCGCTTAGAATCCAGCGGAAACACCCCAGAAACTCCGCCACAAGCAGCCAATGGTCGCTCGCGTCATTTCTTCTTGAGCGAGGCGAAATAGGCCGCCAGATTGGGCATATCCGCGTCCTTGACCTGGCCAACCGCGTTCTTCATGGTGGCGTTGGTCCGCTTGCCCGATTTGTAGTCCTTTAGCGCCCGCAGCAGTTCCTCCTCGCTCTTTCCGGCGAGCGCCGGAATGGGCCCAGCGCCTTGGCCATTCGCCCCGTGGCAACCCACGCAAGCGCCCGCCTTCGCCTTGCCGGCCTGCGCGTTTCCGCCCGCCGCCGCTGCCGCTGATAGGGCAAACAGCGCCGCCGCCAAAAGCACTCTTGTCATCGTCCGCTCCCTTTCATATGAGTTGTGTTGGCCCCTGCATGTCTTCGATGCGCGTTGGTACGCGCCGACGTCATCATGGACGGAGCTCGATTGACCAAACAAGGGACAGCAAGCCTGAATTGACTAGGACCTTCGTCCTCTTTTGCAGCGGGACCTTGGTCAACTAGTAGTGAAAAGAGACTTGTGATAATTTGGCCCTAGCTAGTATTACGATCGGGCGGCCGCAATGGGCTTTTCCACTCGCATTAGCCTTACCCGCTATCTGCTTATCGGCGAGCTCGCCGTGCTGCTGATCGGCATGCTCGTCATGGGTTTCTGGATCAGCGGCGTAATCGAGCGACGGCTGGTCCATCACGAAGGGGATCTCTTCGCGCAGTATGTGGACAGCGTGGTCTCAGATCACGTTCAGTCAGTCGCAGGCGGTGAATGGCTGAGCGACGCCGATATCGTTGCTCTGGATAAGCTGCTTTACGGAACCAAGCTCGGGGAGCGCATCGCCGCGTTCAAGCTGTGGTCGCGCGACGGCCGGGTCCTCTACAGCACCGAGCTCACCGCGATCGGCGCACGGTTTGGGCCGAGCCCCGAGCTTGAGGCCGCATTTCGCGGCGAAACGCAATCACATTTGTCCCCGATCAACGATGAAAGACGCCAGCTCAATGGCACCCAGCGGCCGGAACTCATCGAAACCTACGCGCCGGTGCGCGATTCGAGGACGCAATCGATCCTGGCAGTGTCGCAAGTCTCTCAGACGAACGATGTCTTGGCCCGTGTCGTCGGCACGGCCAGGTTGCAAGGCTGGATGGCGGTGATCGGGACAACGACAGTCATGTACCTGCTGCTTGCCGCCCTGATCGGTCGTACGAGCAAAACCGTCGTTACCCGGCAGCGGCAACTCCAAGAGAAGGTTTCACAGCTCACGATCCTGCTGGCGCAAACCGAGGACCTTCACGAGCGGGTGGCCCGCGCCGCGGAACGCACAACGGCGCTGAATGAACGCTTTTTGCGTCGCATTGCAGCCGATCTGCACGACGGTCCGGGCCAGGGACTTGCGCTTGCAATGATGCGTCTGGCGAAATTGGCGGAAGTGTGCAGCCCCTGCTGCTCGGCAATCGTCAGCGCGGGGAATACGGTGGCTGGAGAATTCAGCAAACTTCAGCAAGGGCTGAATTCGACGCTGCAGGACATGCGCTCGATTTCGAAGGGCCTGCACCTGCCCGATATCGAGAAACTGCCTCTGGCCGATATCGCGCGCCGCGTGGTTCGTGACTACGAGCGTACCTCGGGCATGAGCGTCCGCGTAGCAATCAGCGGCGTGCCGGAGGACGCGCCGCTGCCCGTGAGGATCACCCTGTTTCGCCTGCTACAGGAGTCGTTGGCCAACGGATTCCGGCATGGCGGAGCGGTGAATCAATGCATCATGCTGGATATCTCGGACAACCAGCTGCGGGTTGAAGTGCGCGACGAAGGAAAAGGCTTTGATCCGCGAACCGCGGAAACCGAAGGTCTGGGCCTCAAAGGCATGAGGGAGCGCGTGGAGCTTCTTGGGGGAACGTTTCTCGTATGGAGCGCTGCCGGCCAGGGCACGGTTATCCGGGCCGATCTGCCCTTGACGAGCACGTTGACAGCTCATGAATGAACCGATCCGCATCGTGATCGCCGATGATCACCCGGTGGTCCGCGAAGGCGTTTTCCATTCGCTCGCCTCAGAGCCCGATCTCACCGTGGTGGGCCAGGCGGGGAGCGGCGAGGAGGCGCTGCGCCTCGCGATCGATCTTGTCCCCGATGTCGTTCTGCTCGACATCGGCATGCCCGGCTGGGGAGGGCTCGCAACAGTGGAGAAATTGTCGCAAGCTTGTCCGGTAACGAAGGTTGTTATGCTGACCGTCTACGACGACGAAGACCGGTGGCTCGCCGCGTTCAAAGCGGGTGCCCGCGGCTACGTGCTGAAGGGCGTGTCACCGCGCGAACTGGCCAACATCGTGCGTCTGGTGGCCGCCGGAGAGGTGTACGTTTCGCCGACGCTTGCCGCCGATATGCTGCGTGAGCTGACGGGAAAGCGGCCGCAGGACCCATTAGGCGAGCTCTCGGACCGGGAACGTGAAGTTCTGAGCCTGGTGGCCGAGGGCCTGACCAACCGCGAGATCGGCGAGCGCGTGCATCTCGCGGAAAAAACGGTCAAGAACCACATGACGAACATACTAGGCAAGCTGCATGTGCGAAGCCGCGTGGAAGCCGCGTTGCTCGCTGCCCGGCAGAGCGCGCGGAAATAGTGCCGTCGCCTTTGCACAGGCGTCTCGGCCCATGTTCAGGTCGCACTTGAGCGTATGACGATGCAAGGGGCTAAATGCATGTCGGGTTGTTGTCAGAGAGGAGGCCGTGCAACGAACGCACTTTGCGACCGCCCTTCGTCTTCCGGCAAAATACCAAAGTGTTCGCTTAGGGTGCTTTTCTTTTGTTTCGTCGTGTCGGTCGTACCGCAGATGGCGGGCGCTCAAGGTCGCGAGCGCGGTGGCATGGAAGTTGTGGAGGCGGTGTGCGCTGCGTGCCACCGGACAGGCATGAATGGTGCCCCGAAGATCGGGAATCAGAAAGCATGGGCGAAGGTCGCATCTCAAGGTCTTACCAGCCTCACTGAAGTTGCACTCAAGGGCCTCCGGAAAATGCCACCGCACGGCGGTAATCCCGATCTCACTGACACCGAAATCGCGCGCGCCATTATCTACATGGTCAACCGGTCCGGTGGCCACTGGATCGAGCCCATCAGCAAGGCCGCTCCTCCCGCCCAGCGCAGCGGCGGGCAGGTTGTGCAGATGCACTGCGCCAAGTGCCACCAAACCGGCGTAGGGGGTGCGCCCAGGATCGGCGATCGCGCTGCTTGGCTCCCACGGCTCAAACAAGGGTTCGAGGTCGCGGCCCGTTCCGCGATTCAGGGCCACGGGTCGATGCCTTCCCGTGGCGGTGTGGCTGACCTCACCGATTCTGAAGTCCGAGCCGCCATTGTCTACATGATCAACGGGACCTGACCCGAATCATCGGATCGTTGACGGGCGAACATATATCTGGCCATCGTGGCAGCGAACGCAAGAGACGCATCACCGATTAGGTCGGAGCAGTCGTCGTCCTACTGTTGAGCGCGGTGGTGTCCGCAATAGCGATCCTTGCACACTCGTGGCCACGTATATCGCGGACACGAGTGGACGAAGATTGCCGGCGGTTTGCGTGCAAATTTCGATGCATCGCAGGCGACACCGGTACTTACCACCCTGCCGGCGCCAAGCATCACGGTCACTGCTAAGCCCAATGCAACGGCCGAAGCGTTGCCAAGCGCTGCAGCAAGAAACTTAGGCCAGGCGAAGGTGGCCTAGCTCGGTTTTCTCGCCACTGCAGCCCTTGATTGCAGCGCGTCGAACGCCGCCGCGGAGATCAGCCGGTGAGCAAGCGTGTAAAGTACGCTGTCCTTGCGAAACACGAGGAGGCGCAGCAGTTCGATCAGGTTCTTGCTTTCCTCGAGCGCCGCATCGAGTACGACCAGCCTCGATCGCTCATCGGGCAGCCTGAACGCGAGCCCAAGGAAATTCACGATCACGGCAGCAAGCTGAAGGGCTTTCGCGCACTCGTCCTCCATGAGGTCGACCGCCGTGTGCGGATTCTCCCCTTTGCCGTGCTCGCCTTCAGCGATCAGGCGCTCGTGCAACAGGGCGAGCAGGGCAGCCTCGTCGCGCCGGCTGAGAGAGGCAAACTCGCCATCCAGGAATTGGAAAAACCGTCTCAGCCTGGCGTCTGATTCCCTGGTGTAACCGGTATTTCGAACTGAGAGGACTGCCTCTTCGAACGCCTTCAGCTCATCCATCAGCGGAGCATGCTTGCCTCTGAGGTTTCTCAGGTACGGGTGCATCTCAGCCGCAGGCACCGGATCCACGCTTGGAGGCGAGTAGGCATCCGGAGGATCCATGGGGGACAGACCTGCCGCGCTGTCTGCGCCCCTCTCCGCCTGCTTCCGGAGAGGATCGATCCGATTCAGGATGTGTACGCCCATCGTCAATTGTTCCTCGGACGCGTCTGAGTCCAAACGCTCGCCGGGTCGCGGACCCGCTTGCGGTCCCAGTACCAGATGACTTGTTGATACGGGCGCCAGATGTAGTGGAACGGTGCCACCAGAAAATGCACCAATCGAGTGAAGGGAATCATTCCGAGAATGACGAAGGCCCCGACGATATGCGTCTTGATCACCCACGGCATCGCGCTGACCGCATCGATCTGCGGGTTCAGCTTCAGGATCGACCACAGATACGGCGACAGGTCCGTGGCGAACCAATAATAGCCCCAGCGGTAGCCCAGGGCGATCCAGAGGCCGAGAATGATCTGCGCAAGGAGCAGAAGCTCGATGACGATATCCATCCGACTGGTCACCACCCAGAGGCGCGGGCGTGACAGTCTCCGGATGAAGAGCGCGGTCAATCCGATCAGGACGCTGAGCCCGAAGGTGAAGATCACTATCTCGTCGGCGATCAGGCGCACCGTGCTGCTGTGCCAGATCAGTGTCGTCTCCGGGAAAAGAAAGGCGATCAGATGGCCGAGGAATACCACCAGTATTCCCCAGTGGAAAAGCACCGCGAATATGTAGATGCCACCGCCTTCGATGAACTGGGAGGATAAGGCCGAGTACTTGAATCCGGTCGCCCTGTACCGATAAATCGCCCCGACAAAAAAAACCACGATTGCGATATACGGTAGTGCGATAAACAGAAAGTTATTGAGCAGGTTCATTCTGCGTTTCTCCTCACGCTCACGCGTCACAGCCGCTGTTGACCGGGTTTGCGTCCCGTTCGATATCCATTTCCTTCTCGACCAGCCTAAGGAAATCCACTGTCTGCCGCCGGCTGCCGCAATCCGACAACTTGGCGATCGTTTCGGCCAACCGGAAATCCTTTGCCAGCACGTGCATCAAGGCCTTGAGCGTACGGCAATAAATCGCAGGGTCGCTTCCTGGGGCCGAATCGATGAGCGTCTTGTAATGTTTCTGGTAGCTCGCGTTCTTCTTCGCGATTCTCTCGGTGTCGAACTCCCGGATCATCAGCGTGAGCGCCGGAACCAGGATCTCCCTGACCAGTTCGTCCCGCAGGTCCCTATCCTTCAGCATCGGCATCAGTCGGAGCAGGTTCGGCAGATGGTCGGCCAGCTCGCCCCTGCAGTCATTTTCTGCCCGGCTGTGCTCTTGATTCAGATTGGACAATAGCGCTCCACGCTTGTAGTCGTCACCGAACAGGACATAACCGATGTCCAGCGTCGTCAGGGACTGCAC
>JACQTO010000038.1 GCA_016210745.1 Betaproteobacteria bacterium | reverse complement strand
GTCGAATTTCGAGGCCTCGATCTCGGCAGGGTCCTCTTCGTCCAGGTCGCGCATCGCAACGATATCCGCGTGGCGGAAAAGCGCGTTGTCGTCGAAATTCATTTTCGCGTCCAGCGCAACCACGCGCCCGTCGCCGGTGAGAATCAGCGGATTGATCTCGGCCAGCGACGCGTCCGACTCCCAAAAGCATCTGTAGAGACCCTGCAGTACGGTACGCGCCTGCGGTATCGACGCGGCCGGGATGCCGATCTTGCGCGCGACTTCGTCAGCCTCGGCATCTTTCACGCCCGTGGTCGGATCGACAAAGACCTTATGAATGCGCTCCGGTGTCTTGGCGGCAACCTCCTCGATATCCATCCCTCCTTCGCTGGAGGCCATCAGGCACACGCGTTGCGTACCACGATCAACGACCATGCCCACATAGAGTTCCTTGGCAATATTGGCGCCCTCTTCGATCAGCAGCCGGCGCACCTTCTGGCCAATGGGACCGGTCTGGTGCGTCACCAGCTGCATGCCGAGGATCTTTGCCGACCATTCCCGCACCTCATCCTTCGACTTGGCAAGCTTCACGCCGCCGCCCTTGCCTCGTCCGCCGGCGTGAATCTGTGCCTTGACCACCCACGTACCACCGCCTAGTTTTTCCGCGGCAAGCACCGCCTCATCGATGGAAAAGCATGGAATGCCGCGTGGCGTGGCGACGCCGTACTTGCGCAAGACCTCTTTTGCCTGATATTCGTGAATTTTCATTTTCCAACCTCAAAAGACCTGTCAACACAATGCCCTTCGGGCGGCGACGCCGCCCGCCACGGATAGGACGGGAAATACTCGGCCCGGCCCCTGCCCCTTTTTCACGCCCGCCGCGAGAAACCGCAAGCCGGCTCTCCCTGCACGCAAACGCCTCGGCGCGAGAATCGACGGCCTGCGCTTCTTGCCGAGACGTACTTGGACTCGGTCGTGGTGTACGCTCCGAATTTGCATCGCTTCAATGGCGCCGCCTGTCCACGTCAAGGCAGCCAACGGAAGGAAACGACGCGGGCCCGCTTGGCGCCATAGCGCGGGCAGGCCACACGCTGGGGTATCTGCTATTCAATGGGTTATGCTGCAAGGCAGCGAATTTTAGCACAGGCGAGCGGCTGCGCAGCCGGATCAGGCTTCTGGAAAATATAAGAATCAGGACCGCAGGGATGAAACATGTACTTGCACTCGACCAGGGCACGACCAGCTCCCGGGCCATCCTATTCGACCAGCGTGGTACCGTGCGCGCGGCCGCGCAAAAGGAATTCCAGCAGATCTTCCCGCGGCCGGGCTGGGTCGAGCACAGCCCGCAGGACCTCTGGCGCTCGCAGCTCGCTTGTGCCAGGGCAGCGATTTCCAGGGCGGGGCTCACGCCTTCGGCGATTGCCGCAATTGGAATTACCAATCAGCGCGAGACAACGCTCCTCTGGGACCGCAACAGCGGCCAGCCGGTGCACAACGCCATCGTCTGGCAAGATCGGCGCACCGCCGCGCACTGCGAGCGGCTGAAGCGCGACGGGCTCGCGGAGCGCATCCGCGCCAAGACCGGCCTGATCCTCGACCCGTATTTTTCCGCCACCAAAATCGCCTGGTTACTCGAGAACGTTCCCGGGGCGCGGCTGCGGGCCGAACGCGGCGAGCTGGCGTTCGGCACGGTCGATACCTGGCTCGCGTGGAAACTCTCCGGGGGCCGGCTGCACATCACCGACCCGAGCAATGCCTCAAGGACCATGCTCTACGACATCCATGCCGGTCGCTGGGATGAAGAATTGCTCGCGATATTCGATGTGCCCGCCGCGATTCTCCCCGCGGTTCACCGGTCAGCCGCGCTGTACGGCCATGCCGAGCGCCGGTTACTGGGCGCCGAAATCCCCATTGCGGGCATCGCAGGCGACCAGCAGTCGGCGCTCTTCGGCCAAGCGTGCATCGAGCGCGGCATGGCAAAGAACACTTACGGAACCGGGTGCTTTGTGCTGCTCAACACGGGCAAAACCGCGATCAGCTCGCGCTCGGGGCTCATCACGACCCGCGCGGCCTGTCTCGAGCGGCCGCAGTACGCACTCGAGGGCAGTGTGTTCATCGGCGGTGCGGTGGTGCAGTGGCTGCGGGATGCCCTGGGTATCCTGAAGCGCTCGGGCGATATCGAAAAGCTTGCCGCAAACGCGCCCGACTCCGGCGGCGTGTTTTTTGTTCCGGCTTTCACCGGATTGGGCGCCCCGCACTGGGATGCGTACGCTCGCGGCGCGATCGTCGGCCTGACGCGCGGTTCAGGCGCAGCCCAAATCGCGCGTGCGGCGCTGGAGTCGATCGCTTTCCAGTCTGCGGAAGTGCTCGTTGCGATGCAGCGCGACGCCGCGTTTCCCCTCTCCGAGCTGCGAGTCGACGGCGGCGCCAGTGTCAACGATGCGTTGATGCAGTTTCAGGCCGATTTGCTGGGTGCGCCAGTGGTGCGGTCGAAGGTGCTCGAGACGACGGCCCTGGGCGCGGCGTATCTCGCCGGGCTCGCCGTCGGAGTGTGGAAAAATACCGAGGCAATTTCGCGGCAATGGAAGGCCGCTAAACGATTCGAGCCGAAAATGAGCCGCGATGAAGCGCACTCGCGCATGGCCGGGTGGTCGCGCGCTCTGGAACGATCGAAGGGGTGGGCAAAACACGAAGCCCAGTAGCACAGGACGAGCCGGAATCATCGGTGCTGCTCTTGCCGTTAATCAATTGCGATGTTGCGCGGACGAGAAGCCGTCCGCGCGGATCGTCGATTGCGCGCGGATGATAAGGCCATCCGTTCGCAATCGACGATCTCATATAAAAACCTAAGCCGTTCTGGTCTTGACCATAACCGCGCTTTCTGCACGGATGGCGTTTATCCGTGCAGAAAGCGCGGTTGGCGCGCGCAGCGCGCAACTCCGCTGGTGGCATGAGACAGGACTTAGCCTCAGCCGGTCCCCCCCACGGTCAGACCATCGATTCTCAGCGTCGGCTGCCCGACGCCGACCGGCACGCTCTGGCCATCCTTTCCGCAAGTGCCTACGCCAGGGTCCAGCGCGAGGTCGTTGCCGACCATGCTCACACGCGTGAGTACGTCGGGACCGTTGCCGATCAGGGTAGCGCCCTTGACCGGGTAGGTCACTTTTCCGTTCTCGATCATGTAGGCCTCCGAGGCCGAGAACACGAATTTGCCGTTTGTGATATCGACCTGTCCGCCGCCGAAATTGACCGCGTAAATTCCGTTTTTCACCGACTCGATGATTTCCTGCGGAGATCTTTCACCGTTAAGCATGTAGGTATTGGTCATTCGCGGCAGCACAATATGGGCAAAGGATTCGCGCCGCCCGTTGCCGGTTACCGGCACGCCCATCAGCCGTGCGTTCAAGCTGTCCTGAATGTAGCCGCGCAGCACGCCGTTCTCGATCAGCGTCGTGCACTGCGTTGGATTGCCCTCATCGTCGATGTTGAGCGAGCCGCGCCGCCCGGGCAGCGTGCCATCGTCGACCACCGTCACCCCTGGCGAAGCGACGCGCTCGCCGATGCGCCCCGAAAAGGCCGAGGAGCCCTTGCGATTGAAATCGCCTTCGAGCCCGTGCCCGATCGCCTCGTGCAGCAGCACCCCCGGCCATCCCGGCCCGAGCACCACGGTCATGGAGCCTGCCGGCGCCGAACGCGCCTCCAGGTTGACCAGCGCCTGCGCTACCGCCTTATGGGCATACTCGCGCAAGCGCTCCTCGGTGAAATAGGTTAGATCGCCGCGCCCGCCGCCACCGGCGCTGCCCTGCTCGCGCCGTCCGTCCTGCTCGGCGATCACCTGCACGGACAAGCGCACCAACGGTCGAACGTCGGCGGCGACATGACCGTCGGAACGCGCGACCAGCACCACTTCGTATTCGCTCGCGAGCGAGGCCATCACCTGAGCAATGCGCGGGTCCATAGCCCGGCACAGGCGCTCGAGCCTCTCGAGCAGCACCACTTTTTCCGTGTCGGGCAATGAAGCAAGCGGATCTAACGCCGGATAGAGCGCACGGGCCTCGTCGCGACGCGCGAGCGAAAGTTTCTGCTTGCCGCGTGCGCCAAGCACGCGAGCACGCCCCTGTCGGCCACTTTGCGCTATGGCTCTCGTCGCCTGGGCAGCGTCTTTCAGTGCCGGCCGGCTGATTTCGTCGGAATAGGCAAAGGCCGTCTTCTCGCCGGAAATAGCGCGCACGCCGACTCCCTGGTCGATATTGAAGCTTCCCGACTTCACGATGCCCTCCTCGAGGCTCCAACCCTCGCTGCGCGAATACTGGAAATAGAGGTCGGCATAGTCGAGCCGGTGCGAGAGCAACGAGCCAAAAACCGTCGAAAGGTTCGACGTATCGAGGTCGTTGGGAGCCAAAAGACAGGACCGCGCGGTCTGCAGGAGTTGCTTGGGAATGTTCATCTGAAATTCAGGATTCGGGATTCGGGATTCAGGAGGATCTAGGACTTAGTCACTCACGAGTTTATCGTTGACAGATTTGGCGAAGATTTGGTTTCTAAATTCGTCTCCTCTTTTTCGCGCAGTTGCTTGCAACTGCGCGAAAAAGAGGAGATTGATAAACGGCAAAACCAGCCTCCCCGATTCCGGCTTAGGGGTTGCGGATTTGGGAGGGCCATTCTACGCTGTTGCGCGCCTTTCCCTGAATCCCGAATCCTGAACCCTGAACCCTGAACCCTGAATCCTGAATCCTGAATCCTGCCTCACAGCACGCGATGCTCCAGCGCAGGCAGGCTTGCACGCAAGCTTGAGCGCTGGGCGGGATCGATTTCGGCGACGACCACACCCGGCCCTTCGGGCAAGCTATCCAATACGCGCCCCCAAGGATCGATCACCATGCTATGGCCATGGGTTTGGCGTCCGTTGGGGTGCGTGCCGCCTTGCGCAGGCGCGATGACATGCGCGAGATTCTCGATGGCGCGTGCGCGCAGCAGGATTTCCCAGTGGGCACGTCCGGTTTTGGCGGTGAAGGCCGAGGGAACGAAAATGATGTCCACCGGAGCCAGCCGCCGGTACAACTCGGGAAAGCGCAGGTCGTAGCATATCGACAGAGCGAGTCGCCCGAAGGGAGAATCCACCGCGATGGTCGCGCTTCCCGGTGCAACCGTGGTCGACTCGTGATAGTGCTCGCTTTCCGTATCCAGGCCGAATAGGTGAATTTTGTCGTAGCGCGCCACACGCGCCCCGCTCGCGTCGAATACGAGGCAGGTGTTCGTCACTTTGCCCGATTCGCCGGACACCAGCGGCACTGATCCTCCTACCAGCCAGACCTTGTGCCGAGCGGCAGAGTCCGACAAAAACCGCTGGATCGGCCCGTCGCCGTCGGACTCACCCGCGGCAACCTTGTCCCCGTCGCGCATTCCGAACAGGCAAAAGAATTCCGGCAACGCCACCAGTCTCGCACCCTGGGCCTTCGCTTGCGCAATCAGTTCCTCGGCCGCCGCAAGGTTGGCCTCTACCGAAGGGCCGGAAACCATCTGCACCGCCGCCGCCTTGAATGGATCCATCGTGTGTGAGCTCCTGATGAGCGTTGCACATATGCCTGACGCCCATCCTCCCATGGGAAGAAGGAAGGTTCGACGCGTAAATCGGCTGCCACCCATTTACGCGAGACTCGCTATTGGCCGGTCACTGCTGCACCGGCTCGGGTATGTACTCCTGCCGTACCTTCTGAACCTTGGGTTCGGCCCAAGTTCCTGTGACGTCATACTCGAAGGCGAATATCTGCCCCAGCGGATCCTTGAGGATTCGCTGCGCGATCAGCGCGCCGATTCCGGCAATCGGATTCGCGAGCAGCAGCGTCGCTACGGTGGAGGCGCTGTCTCCAAGCGACGGCACGACACGAATGCGGAGGTTTTGCGTCTCGTGTTCCAGATCGATGTCGCCGCTCATCGACACCTGCGCCGAGGCGCCGTGCATGCTGAAATCCTTGGTGCTGAGCACCCCTTTGCTGATCTGCGCCGTACCCGAAAGCTTGTCGAATGCGAATCCCTCACGGAACAGATCGCGCAGATCGAAGGTGAGCAACGATTGCAGGCTCAGGATTCCCAGGAGTTTCGTGATACCCGGTTCGGTCTTGAGAAACTGTCCTTTTTCGACTTCGAGCGTAACGTGTCCGGTCAGCGTGGGAAAGTCCACCGATTGCGGATTACCGGCCCATCCCACCTTGCCCTGGAGCTTGGCCACGCCGTTGCGCATGGTGCCCGGATAGCCCATCCGCTCCAGATAGTGTCCGACGTCGCTCACATCGAGCTTCACGTTCATGCTGATAGAGGGCCGCGCCGCCCAGCTCTGCCAGAATCCCTCGGCGTTGAGCGTACTGTCGGCACTGGACAAGAGCAGTTTCTCGATGCGCCAGTCGCGCCCCCGGTTAACCGCCACCAGATCGAGCTTGCCCAGATTGCGCTCGCGCGCGACGAAATTATCGGCGACGATATCGAGTGCAGGCAATTCGCGATCCGGCGGCTCTTCGGCCGCCGCGCCGGGCGCCGCATCCGGCACCGTCAGCCGCTTGAGCCTGGCGACGATTCGCCCGCGCCCCTCAGGACGCCAGGTGAGATCGCCTTCGAGTTCCTTCGCGCTTACCGAGCCCGCCCACCCTCCTTCGGCAACGCTGGCGCGGATGGCGAGATCGTTGAGCCGCTTGCCGACGACATCCAGTACTCCCAGACGGAGGTTCAGCGTCGACATGGGCAAGCTCGCCCCGCCCGCGGGAACTAGCGCTCGCCATTGGTCGAAATTGACGTAGGGCAGCGTTCCCTCAACAGC
Source organism: Betaproteobacteria bacterium (assembly GCA_016210745.1). Classification (GTDB taxonomy): domain Bacteria; phylum Pseudomonadota; class Gammaproteobacteria; order Burkholderiales; family SG8-39; genus JACQTO01. Next base: position 12,924 of record JACQTO010000038.1, on the reverse strand, counting down.
AATCCCCGGACGCTCTGGCAACACCGAGCGCTGGTTGAACGCCAGCGCGCCGCGCTCGATTACCGCTTCGTCGCCCTCGCGTGTCCTGAGGAATACGGCATTGAGCGCGCGTCCGAGCAAGACGACGGTCGCGTCGCCGCGCGGAGGAAGCCGTTGTATCTTGAGGCTTCGAAAGAGCTCGCCGTCCGCGGAATTGGTACGCTCGACCTTGAGCGGCATGGTCTCGGCGGCATTCTTGCCTAGTGGCGCCGGCAGATTGATGGCAACGCCCTGCAGCGTCGATTCGATCGCCATTTCGAAGGCGCGTTTCTTGATCGAAATGGACCCTCTCCACGCCGCCCCACCGCGCGCCCGGTCCAGCAACGGGATGTCGGCATGACGGCGCAGGCCCGCGACGGTCGCGGTACCCTGGGCGTTCACCGCTATGGTGCCATCGCTGCGTGTCGCGAACGATACCGTTGTCTGTCCGCCGAGAAACTGGGCGGTGACATCGCGCGCGCTGATTCCGGTGTCGGTGAAATCGATGCGTCCGTTCACCTGAGAAAAAGGCGGTATGTCGGCATCGACTGCGAGTTGGTTGCCAAGCAGTTGGTAGTTCCCGGCGACCTTGGCCTCATCGAGCCTGCGCAGCGGCAATGACAGCTTGAGCTGCAGCCGCCCGCTGCCGCTTGCGCTCATGCCCTCGGTGAAACCGTCTAGGCTCTGGCTTACGGGGCTCGCCGCGACAAAGCGCAAGAACTCCGGGGTCGGACCTTCGGCCTGCCCTTCGACCTGCAATACCTCGTCGTCGTGAAACAGGTCCGCAATTACGGCTTTGGTATTTGAAATCCGCGCTCCCAGCACGCTTCCTTTCTGCGCAAACACATTCATGTGCTTGCCTTCGAAGACCAAAGTGCCCGCCAACCCCGACAACCGCGGCCAACCTTCGGCGTAGGCTAAATCCACATCTGCCAGCCTGGCCGCGACCCGGAAAGTCCCATGTCTTGGGTCCTCGAAGGGAAAGTGTTTCAGGTCGCCCTTCAGGCGCAGTTTCACCTCGCTTGCTTTGCCGCCTTGCACGGCCGTGGTGAGGTAATCGAGCACCGGCCGCGGAAGCCTGGGGATGTAGCGATAGACGAAGGGCGCATCGGCACGCGCGAAACTTCCGCTCAGATCGATAATGCCGGGGCTTCCTTCCTTGGTCTCAAAGCTCCCGAACAGCGTGCCGGCCACCTGAGCGTTCGCCAGCGCCAGATCGGCAAATTTGAGTTCGATGCGGTCCTTGGCGCGCGACCATTTGACCTGCCCACTGAACGTGTCGAACTGCATCCTTGGATCCGCAAATATACCCGGCAACTCGACTGTCAATTTTTCGGAATTGATGAAAACGTTGCCGTCCCTCTCGTTGCCGTCGACGCTGCCGCTCAAGCCCTGAAAAGCCGGGATTCCGAGCCAGGCGCGCGCGCCCAAGCCAGCGAACCGTCCACGCACGCCATAGCTCTGCGGTAGCTCCGGCGCGCCGGTCCAAACGAGCTTCAGATCGAACACGCTGCCGTACGGGTCCATTTCGGCAAGCTGGGCGCGTGCCTTCTGGGGAAAGGGCAGGAATTCCGCAAGCGCCGCCAGAGCGTGCAGATCGAGCGCGTTGGCCTGCAATTCGCCGCGCTGCTGCCGGCCCTCCTGACCGGGCTCCCAGTGCAGACCGAAATCGGCCGGCGGCAGGCTCACGGCTGCGGCCTTGAGCGCGACTTTCTTTCCATAGACGTCCAGAGCGCCGCGCGACTCCTTGACTCCGAGTCGGCCCTCGAGATAATCGAGCTCGAGCAACGGCAGGTTTCGCGCCAGACGCGCCCCGACCTCACCCAGCGCCACGTCCGCGGTCGCCTCGGTCAAGCGCTTGCCGGCAAACGCGAGCCACAGACGCAGACCTCCCCTGCCGGAGCGGATTTCCATCGGATAATCGAACCAGCTCTGCCAGGCTGCCAAGTCGACATAGTCGAGTTCGGCGAACAGCCTGCCTGTCCAGTCTCGAAGCTGTTCAAGGCTCGTGCCGCGGAGTTCGCCGCGCACATCGAGCGCCGACGCAAGCTCCTTGGGCGCCTGGGCCCGCAGGGCGAAACGGTGCAGGTCGCCGCTGTTATGAATCGCGAACGTAACTCCGGATAGCACCAGGCGCGGCGCAGCGCGGTGCTCGTCGTCCCATGTCAGCCGCGCGTCGCGAATCACGAGTTCGCGCTGCGAGAGCAGCCAGTTGGTTGCATCAGGACGAGACACGTCGTCCTTGAGTTCCATGCCGGCCACGAACAAGCTCCCGGCCGTATCGCGCCGGATAGCCAGGTCGGGCCGCTCCAGTACGAGCGAGTGAAAGCGAATCGTTCCGTAGACGACCGAAGCCCACGAGACAGTCGCCTCCACCACGGGGAGCGAAAGCGCCAGGCGTCCCGCCCGATCATGAATCCTGACATCGGTCAGATCGAGTTCGGGCTGCAAACCCTGCCATCCGGCCCGGATGGCGCCAATGGTGACGCGCTCGCCGATCGTACGCGACACCGCCTGTTCGATGACACCGACATAACTGGCGACATTCGGCAGCACCCAGTAGCGCAGACCGAGGATGAGCGCCGCAGCGGCGAAATAGACGACCAGGACGCTCCAGAGCGCCACCCGCATGAGAGACCATGGTCGGCGCCCTCGCGCTGATTCTTCCTGCGTTCGGTTACTGGACTTTCTCAATGGCGATCCGGTTAGTCCGTCAAGACTGGGTCTGGACTTCGGGGCCGGAGGGGCAAGATCCTGCCACTTCCCTCGGCCCCCCGCTCCCGCGGCGTCGGTGCCTCATAGATGTGGCGACACAGCAACTTAGTGCTTCCAAAGGGTAAGATGGCGCTCAAATGAGGTGAACAACGCGCGGACCTGAGCCAGCGCAGACAGCCGCGCTCATTCTACCCGCAAAATCAACCCATTCGTCTGACGGGACTACGGCCGGTGTCTGAAAAGAAACCACGCAAGAAACCATGTAGCGTAACGCGCTATTCGCGCTTCGCGCAGCGATTGCTCGCCGCGCATCCGGAGCTGCATGAGGAAATCGAGAAGCGCGCTGCCCGTCCTTGGTCGCGCAAGTCGATGCAGGCCTTTCTCGCTGCGCAAGCTTTCGAAGACGAGCCTGGGTTGCGTGCTGCGCTGCGCCAGTTGCGTCAGCGTGTAATTCTGCGTTTGATGGCGCGCGATCTGTCGGGACGCGCCGATTTGGCCGAAGTTTGCGCCACCACAAGCGCCCTTGCCGAGACTGCGATCGAGACTGCGCTTGCATTTCTGGAGCAGCGGCTCGAGGCGGAACTGGGCGTTCCCATAGGGGAGGACGGCCGCAGGCAGCGACTGATCGTGGTCGGGATGGGAAAGCTCGGCGGCGGCGAGCTGAACGTCTCCTCCGATATCGATCTGATATTCATCTATCCGGAGGAAGGCGAGACTAGAGCGAGCAAGCACGGGAGCAATCGCTCACTCAGCAATCATGAGTTCTTCACGCGTCTGGGTCGCCGGCTGATAAGCGCTCTGACCGAGCCGACGCCCGAAGGCCTGGTATTCAGGGTCGACATGCGCCTGCGGCCCTGGGGCGATTCCGGGCCGCTTGCAACCAGCTTCGACGCCCTGGAGCAGTATCTCGTAGCCCAAGGGCGTGAGTGGGAGCGTTACGCTTGGATCAAGGCACGCGCGCTCACCGGCGACCAGGCCGACTCGCTGAGCGCGATCGTGCGCCCGTTCGTGTTCCGCAAGTACCTCGACTACGGGGCCTTCGCGGCAATGCGCGACTTGCACGCGCAGATTCAGGCCGAGGTAGCACGCCTTGAACTGGCCGATCACATCAAGCTCGGTCCCGGAGGCATCCGCGAAATCGAGTTTATCGCCCAGGCATTCCAACTCATTCGCGGCGGCCGCGACGCAAGCCTGCGGGTGCGGCCCACCCTCGAGGTGCTCGCCCTGTTGGCGGGGAAGAGGCTGATCCCGAATGAAGTGGAGACGGAATTGCGCGAGGCGTACGTTTTCCTTCGCAACCTCGAACACCGTCTGCAGTACCTCGAGGATGCGCAGACGCACAGTCTGCCCGGGACCATCGCCGACCGCGCGCTGGTCGCCGAAGCGATGGGCTACGGCTCGTGGAATGCATTTGCCGAGGCGCTCGAGGACCACCGGGGCCGCGTTTCGCGTCATTTCGGGCAGGTATTCTCGACCCAAGAGACGTCACGCCACGCACTGTCCACGCTATGGCAGGGCGAACTCGGCACGGATGCCGAGGAGCGGCTCGGCACGATCGGCTACCGCCGCCCGGCGGAGGCCGTCTCGCGCCTGCGCGCCATTCGCGCGAGCAACCGCTACGCCGACCAGCCCACGGCAATTCGCGAACGCTTCGATCAGCTCCTGCCCCGCATCATCGAATTGTCCGCGGCGCGCGCCAATCCGGACGACGCGCTCGAGCGCTGCTTGACGCTGATCGAGATCATCGGCCGCCGCGCCGCCTATCTCGCGCTTCTGGACGAACACCCACAGGCGCTGTCGAAACTCACCGAACTGGTGAGTGCATCGAGTTGGGCGGCCAACTATCTCAACCGCCATCCCATCGTGCTGGACGAGTTGCTTGATGCGCGCGCGCTGACGGGAGAGCCCGACTGGAGCCAGTTCGGCACCGCCTTACGTCGCTCGCTCATGGATATCGCCGACGATCCGGAGCGGCAAATGGATATGTTGCGCGAATCGCACCATGCGCAGGTGTTTCGGCTGCTGGTGCAGGATCTGGACGGCGTGCTGTCGGTCGAGCGGCTCGCCGACCATCTCTCGGACCTCGCCGACATGATGCTGCAGGTCGCGCTCGAACTGTGCTGGGCCCAGCTGCGGAACCGGCATCGCGAGCGCCCGAGCTTCGCCGTCATCGGCTACGGCAAACTCGGCGGCAAGGAGCTCGGTTACGCCTCGGACCTGGATATCATTTTTCTCTACGACGATCCTCACGAAGCGGCGCCGGAGATCTACGCGCGTCTGGCGCAACGAATGAACAATTGGCTCACTGCGCGCACCGGTGCCGGCGTTCTGTTCGAAACCGATTTGCGCTTGCGACCGAACGGGGAAGGCGGACTCCTGGTTTCGTCCATTGAGGCGTTTGGCCACTACCAGCGCAAATCGGCATGGGTCTGGGAGCACCAAGCGCTGACGCGGGCCCGCCACTGTGCCGGCGACGCGGCCGTGGGTGCGGCCTTCGAAACCGTGCGGCGCGAAGTATTGCGCGCGCCGCGCGATCCGGCCAAGCTGCGTGAGGAGGTGTTGTCGATGCGCCAAAAAATGCGCGAAGCTCACCCGAACAGGACCGAGCTATTCGACCTCAAACACGACGGCGGCGGGATGGTGGACATCGAATTCATCGTGCAGTACCTGGTTCTCGCACACGCTGGGCGCTACCCGCAGCTCACGCGCAACGACGGCAATATTGCGCTGCTCGGCATCGCAGCCGGGCTCGGTCTGATTGAACAGGACCTCTCGGAGCGGGTGCGCGAGGCCTACCGCGTTTTTCGGCGCCTGCAGCACGCGCTGCGCCTGAACGGCGCGCAGATTGCGCGCGTGCCTATCGAGGAGGTCACGGGGCCGGTGGCAGCCACGCAAGCGCTGTGGCGCGCCGTGTTCGGCTAAAATACGTCAATTTTGCGCAAGGAGGGGTTTCACCATGTCGATGTCGGATCGCGACGGCTTCATTTGGTATGACGGCAAACTGGTGCCGTGGCGCTCAGCGACGACGCATGTACTGACCCATTCGCTCCATTACGGCTTGGCGGTGTTCGAGGGCGTACGCGCTTACAAGACGGCCGACGGCACCGCCATATTTCGCCTTCAAGAGCACATCGACCGCTGGTTCAATTCAGCGCATATCTACCTGATGAAAATGCCGTACGACAAGCAAACGCTGGCGGAGGCGCACAGGGAAGTGGTGCGCGCCAACAAGCTCGATTCATGCTATCTGCGGCCGATAGCGTTCTATGGCTCGGAAAAGATGGGGGTGTCCCCCAAAGGGGTGTCCGTGCACGTAGCGATCGCCGCCTGGCCCTGGGGCGCTTACCTCGGCGATGAAGGCATGGAGAAAGGCATTCGGGTCAAGACCTCCTCCTATGCCCGCCATCACGTCAACGTGACCATGGCACGCGCCAAGGTTTCAGGCACCTATATGAACTCGATCCTGGCCAATCTCGAAGCAACCGAACATGGGTATGACGAGGCCCTGTTGCTCGATGTCGATGGGTTCGTCGCCGAGGGTCCGGGCGAGAACCTGTTCATGGTGAAAAACGGCAAGATGTACGAGCCCGAAATCGCCTCGGCGTTGACCGGAATCACGCGCGAAACGGTGATTGCTCTCGCCGCCGAGCTGGGCTTCGAGGTGAAGTCGAAGCGCCTGACGCGCGACGACCTGTACATCGCCGACGAGGTGTTCTTCACCGGCACCGCAGCGGAAGTAACGCCGATCCGCGAAATCGACGGGCGCTCGATCGGCAGCGGACGCCGCGGTCCGATCACTACCAAGATTCAGCGGCTATTTTTCGACGTGGTCAACGGCAAGGTGGCAAAGCACAAGGACTGGCTTACTGCCGTAGCCGAGGCCAAATCGGTCCGCCGAGCGAAGGTGAAAACATGACCGCAACGACACGCAAACCCAACCCAGTCGTGGAGGTCACAGCATCGGATCTGCCGCTGCACTGTCCGACGCCCGAGTCGCCGGTGTGGTCGATGCACCCGCGCGTGTTCCTCGATGTCGCCAAATCCGGCGAAATTCTCTGTCCGTACTGCAGCACGCGCTATGTATATAAGGGTGCGCCGGTCAAGGGGCACTGATTCAGAAATCAGGATTCGGGAATCAGGATCTAGTCACTTAGAAGTTTACTGTTGACGAATTTGGCGAAGATTTGGTTTCTAAATTCGTCTCCCCCTTTTCGCGCAGTTGCAAGCAACTGCGCGAAAAGGGGGAGATCGATAGACGGCAAGACCAGCTTCCTTCGTTCCGGCTCGTCCGGCTTAGGATTGATGATTTAGGGGCCGCGCTTCGCGCTGCCGATTTCCCCCCAGATCCTCAATCCTAAATCCTGCGCCCATGCCCCGCATACTCATCGTCGCACCCAACTGGATTGGCGATACGCTGCTGGCGCAGCCTCTGTTTGCGCGCCTGGCGAAAAAACTGCCGGGGGCAAGCTTGGACCTGGTCGCGCCCGCCTGGACCTCGCCCGTTCTGCGGCGCATGCCCGAGGTCAGCGAGGTAATCGAGGCCCCTTTTCGCCACGGCAAGCTCGACTTGGCCTTGCGCTGGCGCCTGGGCCGGGCCCTGCGCCGGATCCGCTATCAGGAAGCCATTGTCCTGCCGAACAGTTTCAAGTCGGCTTTGGTCCCGTTCTTCGCCGACATCCCCTTGCGCGTGGGGTTTATCGGCGAATCGCGCTACGGACTGCTCAACATCGTGCACAAGCTGGATGCCGATGCGCTTCCGCTCATGGCGGAGCGCTACGCACAGCTGGCTGAAAAGCCGGGCGTGCAGGTTTCGCGGCCGCTCGAGCAGCCGCACCTGGAAGTCGACCAGGCGAACCTGCTCATCACGGTAAGCCGCCTTGGTCTCGACCGTCGCCGGCCGGTGGTGGTGTTCTGTCCAGGCGCAGAATATGGGCCCGCAAAACGCTGGCCCCCGGCGCATTTCGCCAAGCTGGCGAGTTACTTAGCCGCTCGCGGCTTTTCCATATGGTTGATCGGGTCCGAAGCCGACCGCGCCGTGGGCGAGACCATCGCGAGCCTCTCCGGCGGCACGGCGATCAATATCTGCGGCCGCACCGATCTGGCCAGCGCGATCGACCTCATGTCGGTCGCGGTACTTGCGGTAAGCAACGACTCGGGCCTCATGCATGTCGCCGCGGCCCACGACATTCCGTTGGTGGCGCTTTACGGATCGTCGAGCCCTGCCCATACGCCGCCGCTTGCCAGACATGCGCGCCTGCTGCAGCTCGAAGGCCTTGCCTGCAGTCCATGCTTCGAGCGCGAATGCCCTCTCGGCCATTTCCGTTGCATGAACGATCTGCGCCCCGAGCGGGTCCTGGCCGAAATCGAGGAACTCGGAATTTCGCCTTCCCCCATGAAGGAAAGGGACTGAACGCCGCAGTCGGCGCGGGGCAAACGGGAGATAAGCGGCAAGCTGAAAGCGCTCTCGGTATCGAGACTGAAACGCAGGCACTCGCTCCTTCACGTGCCCTCGCCCGAGGATGCGCCTGGATCGATCGATGCGGTAAATTGATCCGCGACGCGGCAACGACGCTCGGTCAGCAGCTACCGCGTCAAGCCGGCCGCGCGCGCGAACGGGCGAGCATCGTCTGTGTGTTCGGGACGTACAGCAGGTGCGCGATCTTGCGCACGTAGTGGTCTTCGTACGGGTCCAGCGTGCCGTCGGCGTAGGCGATCCGCCACAGATGCTCAATAAGCAGTACGCGCTGCTCGAGACCGAAATCGCGCTTGATCAAGCTCACCGGCGAATAATACGAAGTCAGGCGCCGCGCTTTTTCCCGTCCCTGTCGGAGTAAGGCCTCGCCGTCTTCTTCAGTCGTGCCGAAGAGTTGCACCAGCGCGTCACACGCGGCCTGGTGTTCGCTTGCTTCTTCGTCGGGGTCGACTCGCTTGGATTCATGCAGCAGGCATGCGACGGCAACTTCGAGCTGACGGCTCTCGAGGGGCGAGCGGTGTTCCGTACCGCCCGGATCCAGGAGTTTTCTAAGTGCTTTCAGCATTGTTGATTAGTGCGCGCGTGCGTGCGCGAGTTCCGCAGCGGATCCGAAATGCGTCGAGAGAGGCCTCGCGACGCCTTCAAGCGATATGATGCAATCAGTCCTCGGCCGCAAGCGGCTTGGCTACGCGCTCAAGGGGCATCCTCTCGGCCTTGACGCCGAAACGTAGCTCGACCGCGGCGGCAACGAGCATCAGCGCGGCGCCGAACGCGTAGCCAAAGAAGACATTCGCGCGCGACCCGGTCCCGATCAGCACGCCGAAGAACCAGGGCGCGACGACCCCGCCCGCGGCCGTCCCGAGAGAATAAAAGACGGCGATCGCCAGTGCGCGCATCTCGAACGGAAAGATCTCGCTCACGGTGAGATAGGCGGAGCTGGCGGCAGCCGAAGCGAAGAAAAAGATCACACTCCACATGAGCGTCTGTCCGAGCGCAGAGAGCAGATCTCCCGCGAACAGCGCGCCGGTCGCGAGCAGCAGCGACGCGCTTGCGGCGTAGGTGCCCGAAATCATCGCCCGCCGGCCGTGGGAGTCGAAATAGCGCCCGAGCAGCAGGGGGCCGAGGAAATTGCCGATCGCGAACGGAAGAAGATAGAGCCCCGTCTCGCGCGCCGGCACGTCGTAGAAGCGAGTGAGCACCAGCGCGTAGGTGAAGAAAATCGCGTTGTAGAGGAACGCCTGCGAGGCAATCAGGACGAATCCGAGCACCGACCGGCTGCGATAGCGCTTGAACATGGTGCGCAAGATCGTGCCCAGTCCGAAACTCCGGCGCGGCCGGAAGACAAGAGATTCTTCCGGCGCCTGCAGCCGGACGCCTGTGGCCCGCACGACCCGCGCCTCGATGTCCGCGACGACCGATTCGGCGCGTTCGCCATAGCCATGGAGACTTAGCCAGCGCGGGCTCTCCGGAATATGCCTCCTCAATGCCAGAACGACGAAGCCCAGCAGAGCGCCTGCGCCGAATCCGACGCGCCAGCCAAGGTCGACCGGGAAGATGCCGGGATCGAGCAGCACGATCGTGGCGCCCGAGCCGACCGCCGCGCCGATCCAGAAGCTGCCATTGACGATCAGGTTGACCTGCCCGCGATAGCGGGCCGGGACTAGCTCGTCGATTGCGGAGTTGATCGCCGCGTACTCGCCGCCGATACCGAAACCGGTGATCCAGCGGAACGCGGCCATGCTCGCGAAATTCCACGAAAACGCGGTGAGCAGCGTGCCGAACAGGTAGACGGCGAGCGTGGCGAAGAAGAGCTTCGTCCTGCCGTGGCGGTCGGTGAGCCAACCGCAAATGAGCGCGCCCACGACCGCGCCCAGCAGATAGAAGGAGGCGACCGCGCCGATCTGAGCGCTCGTGAGGTGCAGCGTTTGCGGATCCTGGAGCACGCCGCTCACGGCGCCCTTGAGCGTGACTTCCAGCCCGTCGATCGCCCAGCTCGCGCCGAGCGCGAGCACGACGAGCCAGTGAAAGCGGCTCCACGGCAGCCTATCGAGCCTCGCCGGGATGTCGGTTCGAATCGGTTCGTTCATCGGGACCGCTGCTCCGGCGCTCCGGCTCGCCCTCGCGCGGGCGCGGGCTCGCGGCGCTTGCCCTTAGCGCCTCCATGTCGCGGCGCTGGCGGGAAATCGTCCATCGCGAGCGCAGCGCGGCTGGCATCGACACAAGCGCCACAGCGAGCGCCCCCAGGGCAATCGATACCAGAATGATCATGGCGAGGGATCCGTCAAAGCGCCAAACCAGGAACACCACCGTCACGGGCGTGCTGTTTTGCATCGCGAACAGCACGCTGGCGAGCGCCACGAGAATTCCGATGATGACTGCGAGCTGCATCGCTATTCCTCGAGGACAGGGACACGGGCCGGCGCCGCTCGGATCACGGCGGCGCCTGCTGTACCGCAAGGGAATGTCCATCCTAGCATGGCGCTCGAGTTTCACGGCGAAACGCCGTGACGAGCGCTCGTCGGTTCGATCTGCGCGGCACCCGCATAAGGCTGCCTTAAGCAACGGGGCTGTAGCCTACGCTTTCCTGCAGGAGGAGCCGAATGCGCATCGAGAACCCCACTGATTTCTGGGCCGGCCCAGCGCCGCACTCCGGTTCAAGGACCACACCGCGGATCACCTCCTGCCCAAGGCCAATGGGGGAAAACATGGCGTGGACAAGAGATTTTTGCGTTGGCATTCCCGAGATAGACCAACAGCATCGGATCCTCTTCGACTGCGTTTTACTTATGGAGGATTCCCTAACCGAGGGGGCCGCACGCTCCACCCTGCAGTCCGTCCTTGAGCAACTCGTCAACTTTGCCCGGATGCATTTTGCCGACGAGGAGACTTCCATGCGTAATCATCGATACCCTGGACTCGAGAAACACGCCGAAGAACATTTGCAGTTCATGGGCAATTTGAGGGATCTGCAGGAAAGATTGCAGCGGGCTGACGTGGCCAAGGAAGCGATCTTCTTCGTTGAGAATCGGCTGCTCGAGCACACTCTGAGCAGCGACAGAGAATTTGCTTCCTGGCTTGCAGATGCAGGTGCTCGAGGCGAGGGAGGCCACGTACTCAAGACCGGTTGATTGAACAATGAGCTGACCATGGAACTTGCCCGAGGCGGAGTGCTTCTTTGATGTCCGACGACGATACTCTCGCCCGCAAGATCTGCGCTCATCTCGGTCGTCAACCAAAGGTGCCGGCTCGCATCGCCTACCGGCTGAGCGATGCCCGCGCACATGCCTTGATGAGGCTAGCCACGCCCCAACCGACATGGGTGCGGCTGCTGCAGTCGAGAACACTTCGTCTCGGAGCGATCATCGGCTTATCGGTGCTGGTTTTCGCCTACGCAACGCGGTCTCCGTACTATCCTGAATCGAACCTCGTCGAAATTGATGCCCGGCTGCTAAGCGGAGAGCTTCCTCCCGAGGCGTATTTGGACCCGGGCTTCGTACGATTCGTGTCGGAGAAAGGCGAACGATAGACTCCGCACATCGCTCCTCGAACACCGGCAAGCGTGCTCTGAATGGAAGCGCCGATGTCATTCACTCTTGCCTGCATTGGATCTTCCGAAACAAGTCGAATTGACGGATGCAGAAGATTCTTTTTGGGGTCGATACGCTGAGCGCCTGGGTGGGGCGCGCCTTTGCCTGGCTGATCGTCGTGCTGACGGCACTTATCGTCTGGGAGGTCGGCTCGCGCTACGTGTTCGGCGATCCTCATGCCTGGGCTTTCGACGCGCAGGCGATGCTGTACGGCAGTCTGTTCATGCTGGCAGGCGCCTACACGCTGGCAAGCGCCGCTCACGTGCGCGGAGACATCCTGTACGGATTCCTTCCGGCGCGGCTGCAGGCGCTGATCGACCTCGTGCTCTATCTGGCATTCTTCCTGCCCGGCGTGGGCGCGATGGTGTGGGCCGGCTATTTCTTCGCCGCCGAGTCCTGGGTGATCAACGAACATTCCTCGATCACGGCGGAAGGACCGCCTATCTATCCCTTCAAGGCGATTATTCCGGCGGCGGCGGGCTTCCTGCTGCTGCAAGGGCTTGCCGAGATCGCACGGTGCGTCATTTGCCTCGTGCGCGGCACCTGGCCGAAGCGGCGCGCCGACGTGCAGGAGGTGGACGTCGGCGAGATGAAGCAGGCGCTGCAGCGTTGAGAAAAGAACTCTGGTTCGGTCTCGTTTTGATGACCGTGATCGTCGCGGCGATCATCCTGCTGTTGCCGCCGCTCGACCGGATCACGTCGCCGCACCTTGGCCTGCTGATGCTTGCGTTGATCGTGGTCGCCATCATGCTCGGCTTTCCGACTGCTTTCACGCTGATGGGCATGGGCGTGCTGTTCGCTTGGCTCGCCTACGCCGAGACCGATCCCGACAATGCGCTGACGTGGACGCTCGATCTGATGGTGCACCGCGCGTACGCCGTCATGTACAACGACGTGCTGATCGCGGTGCCGCTGTTCCTGTTCATGGGCTACCTCGTCGAGCGTGCCAACCTGATCGAGCGCCTCTTTTCCAGCGTGCACATCGCGCTCGCGCGCGTGCCGGGCTCGCTCGCCGTGGCGGGGCTGGTAACCTCGGCGCTGTTCGCCACCGCGACCGGCATCATCGGCGCGGTGGTCACGCTGATGGGCCTGCTCGCGTTTCCGGCGATGCTGCGCGCGGGCTACAGCGTG
>JACQTO010000246.1 GCA_016210745.1 Betaproteobacteria bacterium | reverse complement strand
CGCATCAAGCCAACTCGGTATCGCTTTGATGAAATGTTACTCTGACCCCATTTTGGGGGAGACGAATTTAGAAACCAAATCTTCGCCAAATCTGTCAACAGTAACCTTGCAGGTGACTACCGGCGCGAGAGCGCCTGCACCGGGTCGAGCCGGGCGGCGCGGCGCGCGGGAGCGAGGGTAAACAGCACCGCGGTGATTATCGCGGTGGCCGGCGCCGCCGCGAGCGCCCACCACGGCGCCTGGAACGGTATGTTCGGGTACAGGTGGACGGCGAAATAGCGCGCGAGTTGCCCCACCGCCACTCCCACGGCGGCCCCGCCGATCGCGAGCAGCACGGCCTCGGTGACGAACAGCAAGCGGATCTGCTGCGCGGTCGCGCCGAGCGCCTTTAGCAGGCCGATTTCGCGCCGGCGCTGCGTCACCGCAATGAGCATTACGTTCATGATCAGAATGCCGGCCACCGCGAGGCTGATGGCGGCAATCCCCGCCACCGCCAGGGTCAAGGCGCGCAAGATGCGGTCGAAGGTGGCGAGCACCGCGTCCTGCGTGATCACCGTGATATCGCGCTCGCCCTCGTGACGCAGTCGGACAATCTCCTCGATGTCGGACTTGGCACCGGGAATTTGCTCCCGGCTCTTCGCCTCCACCAGGACGCGGAACAGCGCCTCGGTGTTGAACAGCGCCTGCGCCGCGGCCAGCGGGACGATGACGATTTCGTCGGTGTTGAAGCCAAGCGACTCGCCTTGCTTGGCCATGATGCCGATGACGCGAAAACGCCGGTCGCCGATCCGCACCCATTCGCCCAGCGCCTGTTTGGTGCCGAACAGTTCGCTCGCCACCTTGGATCCGACCACGCATACAGGCAGGATCTGACGCGGATCGCCCTCGGGCAAGAAGCGGCCCAGCGCCACATCCATGCCCCGGATTTCCTTCATTTCCGCGGTCGATCCGAGCACCGGCGTCTCGCGCACCCGCGCGCCCACGTGCACGTCGCCCGTACCGACGACCAGGGGGGCGATGCGGCGGATGGCGTGACTACGCTTCAGGGCGAGCGCATCCTCCAGCGTCAGGTCGCGCGGCGTCCTGCCGATAAGGACTCCGGGCATGGCGCCGGATGTTTCGCTGCGGCCCGGCAGCACGATCACGAGGTTGGTTCCGAGCGATCCGAACTGGTTCACCACATACAGCCGAGCCCCTTCGCCGAGCGCAGTCACGGCGACCACCGCCGCCACGCCGATCCCCATGGCGAGCAGGATGAGAAAAGTGCGCGCACGGTAGCCCCGCAGCACCTGCCAGGCGAATTCGAGAAGGTCGGATAGGCGCATAAGTCTAACCAACTATATTTGCAATTTTGCTTCCAGCGTTGTTGCGCGGACGAAAAGCCGCCCGTGCAGTTATCCGTAACCGGGGCGCAAAATAGGGTCAGAGTAACATTTCATTGAAGCGATGCCGCGTTGGTTCGATGCTTGCCGGGAATGTTACTCTGACCCCATTTTGCTCTTTTCATCCGACACGATTTCCCCGTCGATCATGCGCAACGTCCGATGGGCGCGAGAGCCGATCTCCGGATCGTGTGTCACCAGCACCACGGTGCCGCCGTCATGGTGCAGGCGCTCCAGCACCGCCATGACTTCCTGGCCCGTGCGCCGATCGAGGTTTCCGGTCGGCTCGTCGGCGAGGATCACCGACGGGCTCATCGACATGGCACGGGCGATCGCCACGCGCTGGCACTGGCCGCCCGATAGTTGGTCGGGGCGGTGCCGGCCGCGATCCTGCAGACCGTACTCGGCAAGCAGCCGATCGAGCCTCTTTCTGCGTTCGGCAGGGTCGATGCCCGCCAGAACCATCGGCAACTCGATGTTCTGCTCCGCGGTGAGGCGCGGCACCAGGTGGAAGAATTGGAATACGAAGCCCATCTTTTCACTGCGCACGCGCGCAAGCTGATCATCCCGCAGCCCGGTGACATCGCGTCCGTCGAGCTCGTAGATTCCCGCATTGGGGCGATCGAGCAGACCGATCACGTTGAGCAGCGTCGATTTGCCCGAACCCGAGGGCCCCATGATGGACAGGTATTCGCCGTGCTCGATCGTGAGGCTCACGCCCCGCAGTGCACGGACCTCTTCGTCGCCGACGACGAATGTCCGCTCGATACCGGTGAGGCGGATCATTCCGCGCGCGACTTCACCGGCTCTTTCTGCTCCGCCACCGCGTGGGCGCGCGCCTTCACGCCCTCGCGCTCGAGCGAAGTCACCACCCGCTCGCCGCGGGCGAGTCCCGATTTCACCTCGGTGAACTCCCAGTTGGAAAGGCCCGTTTCGATTTTTCTCTCTTCCAGCACGCCGCTCGGACCGAGCACGAGCACGCGGTCCCCGGGCATCAACGCGTTGGTGGAAATTCGCACTGCGTCGTCGCGGGCGGCGACCACGATCTCGATATCGGCGCTGTATCCGACCAACAGATGACGCGCTTCGCCGGGAACGTCGAATTCGACTTCGACGTCCACCGTACGCGCCTGCTTTTCCACCGCCAGCACATAGGGCGCTATGCGGCGCACTTTGCCGCCGAAATGCTTGCCGCGGTACGCATCCAGCGTGATGCGGCCGGTCATTCCCACCTTGAGTTGAGCCGCGTCCACTTCGTCGATGGGCGCGGTGACGTAGATGCAAGAATCGTCTATCAGATCCACCGCGGGCAGCGTTGGAATCCCCGGAGGGGACGGCGTCAGGTATTCGCCTACTTCGCCATTGACTTCAGCCACGATTCCGGCAAAGGGTGCGCGCAGCACGGTGCGAGCGGTATCCGCGCGTGATGCCTGGATCCGCGCCTCGGCCTCCGCGACCTGGGTCGCCGTCGAATCGCAGCTTGCCTGCTTGGCTGCCGCATCCGAAGCGGCCCGCTCGACGGCTTCCTGCGAGATGAAGTTTCGCCCCCTGAGTTCACGCGCCCGCGCCGCGTCGCGCGCCGAGGCTTTGGCCATTTCGCAGACTTCGCGCACGCGTGCCCTGGCGGTCTGCAGTTGCTCGCGCGACACCCGTTCGCGAGCGACGAGATCGTCGTTCCAGAGCGTGAGCAGCAGCTGACCCGCGCGCACGCGATCGCCTTCGCGTACGTCGAGCTTTTCGATGCGTCCGCCCAAGGGGGGAGCGAGCTTGGCGCGCCGGCAGGCCGAGACAGAACCTGCACGCGTGTTGGCAACCGTCTGTTCGACGCGGCCCACGTCGGCCTGGGCCACAACCACGGTCACCGGCTTGGGCCGCATCGAGTACCAGGCGCCGCCGGCGAGCAGCCCGGCCACGATCAGCAGCAGGCCGATACGCAGGGCGAAACGGCGCGCTCGGCCGGAATCGGTGCGGTTGCCCGGTGCGTTCATAGGCTGCAATTATGCCGCGTATGACGGAATAACGGTTGACCGATCGAGTCGGATATCCCTGGTTCGCAAGAACCGCGCCGCGGCCGTTGGTTGGACTGATCGAGGGCAAAGCCATGACAAATTCCGCTCTTCGCGCTGGTGGGCGCGCGCTGCCGGACCGAACCGTGCGATAATTATGCCAGCGGCATGAGACCGCGAATGGGAGAATTTGTCATAGTAAGAGCGCTGCTTGGGTTGGTGATCCTGATTCTGCCTTTGTTGAACGGGCAGGCGCAGGCCGCAACATTCGCCGAAAAGAATTTCGCCCAGCTCGTCGCTGAAGCGGATCAAATCTTCATCGGGACGGTGCAATCCCTTCAGTCCCGAAAGCTCCCAAGCGGCGCCATCGTCACCGACGTCAGGTTTTCGGCGCCGCAGGTAATCAAAGGTGACCATACGGGTGCAGACATCGTTCTCCTGGTGTTGGGAGGCGAAGTCGAGGGTGCGCGATTGGAAATCCCCGGACTGCCGCAATTTCAGCGCGAAACCCGATATCTCGTGTTTTCCCAAGGCAACACCAAGAGCATGTTCCCCGTGGTGGGCGGTCCTGCCGGTTTCTTTCAGATCACGGCAGATCCCAGGGGACTGAGTCCGGTAGTGGCGAGTTCGGACGGCACGCCGCTCGAGAGCGAGATCGCCGCGCAAGTGCTGGACAGCCTCTCTCCGTCGCTGCGAAGCGCTGCCCAGTCGCCGATCACGCTGGAGCTGATCCTCGCCGCCATCAGGGCCAAGCTCGGCCTCCAATGACCCCTGGAATGAAGAAAGACGCGGCATGAAGTTCGGCAGAAAGTTCATCGCGGCGGCGTTTCTGCTGTTGCAGTTCCTTCCTCAGTCCGCTCCGGCGTTCGTGCTGCTCCCCGAACCGCCCGCGAGCGGATTTACCATGAATCTGGACCTGGAGCCTAGCGTGCCGTTCCAGTCGATCGGCTATGGGATTACAACCTGGAACAAGCTCGCCGAAATGGCCATTGCAACCTGGAACGCGGCGGGAATAGGCAGCGGGCCTGATTTCGGCTTTCTTCGGGTTGCGAATCCGCCAGCCGTCGGAAATCCCTGTGCAAGAGATGGGATCAACGAGGTGAGGTGGTCTCCCGACAATTGCGGATTCTCTTTCGGCGACGTCATTGCGATTACCATCCGGTGGATCGTCAACGGACTGCGCGTCGAAGAGGACGTCCTATTCAACAGCAACTTGCCCTTTGACGCGTACCGCGGGCCGCTGCGCTACTCGAACGGCCACTGGCTGAACGATTTCCACCGTGTGGCCGTGCACGAATTCGGCCACGTCGTCGGGCTCGATCACCCGAACGCAGCAGGTCAAAAAGTCACCGCCATCATGAATTCGCACATGAGCAATGTCGACTGGCTGCAGCCCGACGATATTGCAGGAGCGCGCGCAATTGCCTGGAGCGCAGCATCCGATCCGCAACTGTCGAGCGTAACTTTGATCTTCAATGTCGGATGGAACCTAGCAGGCAACGGTTCCACCGGAACGCTCGACGCGGCAAGCGCTTTCGGCAATTCGAGCGACGTGCTCTCAGTGTGGAAATGGCTCTCCGTCGAGGCGAAATGGGCCCTGTATTCGCCGTCGTTGACGAGGCAGCAATTGGCGAACTACGCGAATACCAACGGCCACGCCGTGCTGACCACCATCAACAGCGGCGAGGGCTTCTGGGTCAATGCCAGCAGGACGTTTGCGGCGCGTTTGCCCCCCGGCACGGCGATATCATCGGCGTCATTTCAATCCGCCCGAGCCGGGGGATGGCGTCTGGTCGCCACCGGTGATAACAAGACTCCGCGGGATATCGGCTCACCCTACCTGAGCACGCTGTGGGCCTGGGATGCCGTGAAAGCGAAGTGGTATTTCTACGCGCCGAGTCTGGACGCCAAGGGCGGAACCTACCTGAGTGATTACATTACCAGCAAGGGATATCTGGATTTCGGCACCAAGACCCTGGACCCGACGACGGGGTTCTGGGTGAACCAACCCTGATTCGGCAACTCATCGCCGCCACTCTCAAATGCACATAAAGCGCACTATCTACAGCTTCATTTCCGTCTGCCTTGCGGCTCTCTTGTTGGCCTCCTGCGGGGGGGGCGGAGGCGGCGGGGGTGATGACACGGCTCCGGGGTCGGATCCGATCCTAAGAGCGTCTCCGGAGTCGAATCCGGTCCTGAGTCCGCCGCCGTCGCCACCGCCTCTAGGCGCCGAGTTTGGACCCCAAGGGCAGAACCCACCTCAGTGATTGCATCTGTGTTCTCACCACTGTTCCCAATCGTTGACAAACACTCTATTGGCTTTGCGGCTGCTCGAGCGCGGAAATAGGACTTAACTGGCTGCCGTTAGCTCGCGTTTGTCGGATACGTTGACGCACTCTTTTGTGGCTCCCGAATCAGCGCCTGCCTATTTTTCGAACAGCACCTCGCCCCATTTCCGCCTGACCTGCTCCATGATCTCCGGCGGCGTCTTGGTCGCTCTGGGGAATTGGTCCCTCCACGCCCAGGGTCTGCAGGCGTCGATGACGGCAGTCGAGCAGGTCAGGTCCCCGCTCTTTCTCTTCTCCGGTTCCAGCCTTGGGTCGGAGGCCATCGACAGGCGATTCGTCAGTATGTCGATCTGACTCTTGGGATCGCAGCGCGTGCCCAGGGCCCAGAGCACCTCCGACATGTTGCTGGGATCGATGTCGTCGTCGACGATGATGATGAACCTGCCCACATGGGTCGCGCCCTTATACGTGCCGGCGGCGATCAAGGCGGCTTGTTTGACGTGTCCCGGATACATCTGTTTGAGCGAAACCACGACCATGGTTCGCCGCCTGGCTTCGTTGACGAAGGAGACGCCCTTCACGCCGGGGATCTGCCGGTCGAACTCGGCCCATAACTGCGCGGAAAGATCGAGACCGGTGGTCAGGTTGTCATCGTAGGTGCCAACCAGCATCGGCACCCCGAGCTGGATCGGATTGTTTCGATGCAGGATCGCTTTCACCTTCACCACCGGATGCGGTGTCCTTCCCCCCGTGTAGTATCCCTCCCATTCCCCGAAGGGCCCCTCGATTCCGGTTTCCATCTGGGGCGGCGGCATTTCGCCCTCGAGAACGATTTCCGCTTCCGCCGGTATGGGCAGATCGACGGTCTCGCCGCGCACCACCTCGACCGGACTGTTTCTCAATCCTCCCGCCCAGTCGTATTCGCTGATGCCGACGGGGACCGCGGCAACGGAGGAAATGTAGAGCTGAAGCCCCTGTCCGCAAGCGATGGCAATCGGGCAGGCTAGACCGCGATCCCAATATTTCTTGGCGATGATCGCGCCGTGATGGCCGGGAACGCAGTGGAAGGTCACGGTGTTCCTGTCGATGATTTGCGACCTGTAGGTTCCGAGGTTCACCCAGCCGCTGTCCGGATCCTTCTGGATCACCATGCACCCGGTGCCGATGTAGCGGCCGCCGTCGAATTCATGCCACTTCGGCGTAGGAAATTTCAGCACATCGACGTCGCTTCCGACGATCACATTCTCCTTGACCGGACCCGAGCGCACCTCCACGGGAGCTATCGGTTTCGTGTTCGCGAGCACCTCTTTCCATGCGCGCACCAGATCGAGCCCCTTGAGATCCAGAGGCAGACCGAGCGCCAGGGCGATGCGGCGCGGCGATGTGAACGGACTGGCGGCAACGCGATATCCGGCGGGATATCCCTGCACCTTGTCGAACAGCAACATCGGCGAATCGGGGACCGAGAGCGCCAATTCGGCAATGCGCCCGATTTCCACGTCCCAATGAGCCCCTTCGATGGTCCTGCATTCCCCAAGAGCCTGAGCCTTTTCCAGGAACTCTCTCAAATCGCCGAGCATTTCTATTCTCCAAAGGTTTTTAGGTTCTTACGCGCAAGAGGTTGAACAGAACCACTTCAACAAATACTTTTCCTGCTATGAAATCGACGGTCAGTCAGCCGACCGCGGCCTTGCGCGCTGCGCGCGCCAACCGGGGTTTCAGTACGGATAAACAGCATCCGTACTGAAACCCCGGTTACGGTTAACAGCACGGATGGCGTGGCATTTTCATATGAGATCGCCGATTGCGTACGGATGGCTTCTTCATCCGTGCGAAATCGACGATCCGCGCGGACGGCTTTTTGTCCGCGCAACATCGCAACCCTAGAAGTCAAATTTCAAATATATTGGGCTAGACCTGTTT
>JACQTO010000242.1 GCA_016210745.1 Betaproteobacteria bacterium | reverse complement strand
GCGCGCTCCTCGGCCTGCGCTTCCGTTTCGGTGGTCAGGATGCCGTTGGCAATGGGAACCCCCGAATCGAGCGCCACCGCGGTAATGCCGGAGGATGACTCGTTGGAGACGATCTCGAAATGGTAGGTCTCGCCGCGGATAACGGCGCCGAGCGCGATCAGCGCGTCGTACTTTTCGGTCGCCGCGAGTCGCTGCAGTACGAGCGGCGCTTCGAGCGCGCCCGCTACGGTGAGTATCGTGATCTCGGCGTCACCGACACCGAGTTCGGCAAGCCGCGCGCGGCATGCCTCGATCTCAGCCACGCCAATGTTCTCGTTGAACCGGCTGCGCACGATACCGATGCGCAGGCCCTTGCCATCGAGGCTGGGTTCGAATCCGCTCATGCGCGGTTACCGCTGCGACGCGGACCGGCGGGCACCGGGGCGCGCGGCTCGATATATCCGGCCACGTCGAGCCCGAACCCGGTCATGCTCGGCATCTTGCGCGGCAAAGCAAGCAGCCGCATTCTGCCCACGTTCAGGTCGCGCAGGATCTGCGCGCCGATTCCGTAGGTGATGAGCATGTCGGCCCTGACCGCGGGCTTGGGTTTGCTCGGCACCGACACGCGCTCGATCAACTGCGCCGTGCTTTCCGAACAGTTGAGCAATACGATGACGCCGTTGCCCGCGGCGGCGATGGTCGCAAGCGCCTCGTGCACGGTCCATGAATGCACGCTCGCACCGGTGTCGAGCAGGTCCAGCAGCGATAGCGGCTCATGCACCCGCACCAGGGTGTCGTTTTGCGGCTCTATCTCGCCCAGAACCAGCGCGATATGAGTCGCGCCGCTTATTTTTTCCAGGTACGCGACGAGGAGGAAAGGGCCGCAGGCGGTCTGAATGGTGCGCTCGGCGACACGCTTGATCAGCGACTCGTTTTCGCTGCGGAAGCGGATCAGGTCGGCAATCGAGCCGATTTTCAAGCCATGCTCGCGCCCGAACACCAGCAGATCGGGCAGGCGCGCCATGGTCCCGTCGTCCTTCAGGATCTCGCAGATCACGGCTGCCGGCGTCAAACCGGCAAGCTGCGCCAAGTCGCATCCCGCCTCGGTGTGACCGGCGCGAACCAGCACGCCGCCGTTCTGCGCCATCAACGGACAGATATGACCCGGCAGCACGATATCCTCGGGCTTGGCCCCTGGTGCAACGGCAGCCTGAATAGTGCGGGCGCGGTCGTGCGCGGAGATGCCCGTGGTGACCCCGGTCGCCGCCTCGATCGACACGGTGAAGGCCGTGCCGAGCGAAGAGCGGTTGTCGCGCACCATGGGCGGCAGCTGCAGTTGCCGGCAGCGCTGCTCGGTAAGCGTAAGGCAGATAAGCCCGCGCCCGTAGCGCGCCATGAAATTGACGGCTTCGGGCGTGACGAAATCGGCGGCGAGGATGAGATCGCCCTCGTTCTCGCGGTCCTCCTCGTCGACGAGGATAACCATTCGGCCGGTTTTGATCTCGGCAATGATTTCGGTTACGGGGCTAAGGCTCATGGCTGCTGCGATAACGGAGGCGCGAATTTTACGGCTTTTTGCCGCGCGCCGCTTGCACTCGAAAGAAAAATTGGGGTCAGAGTAACTTTTCCTCAACGGCAATTCCGCAATGTGGGGATGCATAGGGAAAAGTTACTCTGACCCCAATTTATCGCCTGCGCGGATGCGCTCCGCTAGAATGGGGTGCCGCATTCTCCCCGACGTGCCCGTGCTTGCAAGCTTCGCCAGAGCCATGTTGTTCGCCGAGCTGTCGCTCTCGGCGGGTCTCGCCGCATTGTTGCACGGGGCAGGAGCGAGCTTGGGCGCGGCACTCGCCGCTGTGATCATCTGCGACTTGGCCGTGCGGGCAGCCATCACGATCAACTCCTTTGCCGCATCCTCGGTCATCGCTTCGCACGGCGATGAGGCCGGCCTGTCATTGGCCGCGCGGGTCCGGCTCGTCGCTACGGAGGCCTGGTGGACCGCGGTCGCCTTCAGCGTGCTGATGCCGTTTCCGCGCCTTGGCGGCAGCATGGATTCGGCGCTGCCACGCTCCGGTGTGCCTGTGCTGCTGGTGCACGGTTACCTGTGCAATCACGGCATATGGCGCGCAATGAAGCGGTTTCTCGAATCCCACGGCATCGGCGTTTGGACGCACGACGCCGAGCCCTTGTTCGCGGGCATCGACGAGTACGTCGCCTCGTTGGCTGCACGCATTGAAACCATTCTCGAGCGCACGCGGAGCGAGACCCTGGTGATTGTCGGGCACAGCATGGGCGGTCTGGTGCTGCGCGCCTACCTGCGCGCCCACGGAGGCCGGCGCGTCGCGCTGGGCATCACGCTTGGCACGCCGCACTACGGGACGCAGCTCGCGCGCCGAGGCCTGGGAAGGAACGCTCGCGAAATGGAGCCCGGCAGTCCCTGGCTCGAGGAGCTCGCGCGCGCCGAGGCCGGTGTGCTTGCGGCCCGGGTCGTATCGATCTGGAGCCGCCACGACAACGTCGTAGCGCCGCAGGAAAGCGCGCGCCTCGAAGGTGCGGAGAACATCGCGATCGAGGGTGTCGGCCACGTGGCGCTGGTTTTCTCCAGCGCGGCTCAGTCGCTGGTATTGGAGAAGATCCTCGTGGCAGCTAAAGCTAAGCGCGCAGGCTGACAAAGGGCCAGCCAAATATATTCGAGATTTGGCGTCCAGTGCTGGGATGTTGCGCGGACGAAAAGCCGTCCGCGCGGATCGTCGATTGCGCATAAAACCCTACATCCCTCTTGCTGTTAACCGTAACCGGGTTTTCAATACGGATGCTTTTTATCCGTACTGAAAACCCGGTTGGCGCGCGCAGCGCGCAAGGCTGCGGTCGGCTAACTGACCGTCTATTTCTTGGCAGGGAAAATAGTTGTTGAAGTGGTTCTCAACATCCTGCGCGTAACAATCTACTCTTGGGCGGTTTGCTTGCGTCCGACCGTAATCTTTTCGCGGATGCGCGCGCTCTTGCCGGAACGCTCGCGCATGTAATAGAGCTTGGCGCGGCGCACGTGGCCCCTGCGCTTGACCTCGACCGAAGCGATCAGCGGGGAGTAGCTCTGGAAGGTGCGCTCCACGCCTTCGCCGGAGGATATCTTGCGCACCGTAAACGACGAATTGAGACCGCGGTTTTTCTTCGCGATCACCACGCCCTCGTAGGCCTGCACGCGCCTGCGTTCGCCCTCGACGACGTTGACGTTGACCACAACGGTGTCGCCCGGAGCAAAATCCGGCGGACTTTTCGCGAGACGCGCGATTTCTTCCTGTTCTATTTTCTGAATCGTATTCATCTTTGCACTCCTTGGCGTTGCCTCACCGTATTGCCTGCTCCCGCTTGAATTCCTCAAGCAGTTCCGAATCTTCCTCGTTCAATCCCCGGAGTGCCAGCAGCTCCGGCCGCCGCAACCAGGTGCGACCGAGCGACTGCTTGCGCCGCCAGCGCGTGATCTGCGCATGGTGCCCTGAAAGCAGCACCGTTGGCACCGCCTCGCCCTGGTACTGCTCCGGCCGCGTGTACTGCGGGCAATCGAGCAGGCCGTCCACGAACGAGTCCTGCTGCGCCGACTGCTCATCCCCCAGTACGCCCGGCAACAGCCGCACCACCGCATCGATCAGCACCATCGCGGCGAGTTCGCCGCCCGACAGCACGTAATCGCCGATCGACAATTCCTCATCGACGCAGCGGTGAATCAACCGCTCGTCGACGCCTTCGTAGCGCCCGCACAACAGCACCAGCCGCGTCTCCGCCGCGAGCTCCGCCACCCGCGCGTGATCGAGCAAACGCCCCTGCGGCGAGAGGTGGACGACACGCGCCCCGCCCGGCGCAGCCCCTCTTGCCGCGGCCACTGCCTTTTCCAGCGGCTCGACAAGCATCACCATGCCTGGACCGCCACCATACGGGCGATCATCAACCGTGCGGTAACTGTCGCTGGTGAAATCGCGTGGATTCCACAGTTCCAGTTCCCACAGCCCCTGCTCCAGGGCCCGCCGGGTGACCCCGGCATCGGTGACCGCCGCGAACATCTGCGGAAACAGCGTCACGCAATCGAACCGGATCACCAGTCCTTCCCCCAATCCACGAGGATACGCCCGGCCTCAGTGTCCACCAACTTCACCACCGACGGGATGAACGGCAACAACCGCTCGCCCTCGTCGCTCGCCAGGCGCATTACGGGATGATGCGCCCCGCTCCTGAGGAAGCCGGCGACCGAGCCCAGCCGCTCATCTTCCAGGTTCCTCACTTCCATCCCGATCAGATCGGCCTGGTAGAACTCGTCCTCACCGCTCGGCGGCAGCGCCTCTCGGGGCACCGCGACTTCCGTGCCGCGGAATTTCGCCGCGGCGTCCCGATCCTCGCACCCCGCGAGACGGGCAACGAGGGCCGAACCGTGTCGCGCGCTTTCAGCCAGCTGGAATTCGCGCCAGTCCTCGCCTCGCCCGATCCACCAGGAGGGGAACTGCCCGAGGCTGTCGGCAGCTTCCGTGAATGGCTCGATCTTGATCCAGCCTTTCACGCCGAAAGGGGCGATGACGCGCCCCATCACAATCAGCTTCGGGACCGCCACCCCGAATTAACTGGCGGGAGCTTCCGCTATCGGTGCCGGCGCCGCCGCAACAGGATGGCTCTTGACCAGCCGCGCGACCGTCGGCGACATCTGCGCCCCCTGGCCCCGCCAATAGCTGATACGGTCGGCCGATATGCGGAAGGATTCGCGGCCTTCGGGTGCTTTCGGATCGTAAAACCCGATGCGCTCGATGAATCGACCGGCTGCTGGCTTGCGCGAATCGGCCACAACCACGCTATAGAACGGCCGCTTTTTCGCCCCGCCACGGGCTAGACGAATTACCACCATATCTTGGGTCCAGAAAATGTTCGTGGAAAGGGGCGGAATTTTACGCGACTCGCCCCCCGATTGGCAAGGAAAATCTAGTGAAAAATCAATAGCAATTGCTACCGCATCCGGGGCATGAGCCCCTTCATCGAGCGCATCATCTTCTGCATGCCGCCCTTCTGCATCAGCTTCATCATCTTCTGCATCTGCTCGAACTGAGCGAGCAAACGGTTGACCTCCTGCACTGCAACGCCCGAACCGGCGGCGATGCGACGCTTGCGCGAAGCTTTGAGCAGTTCCGGCCGCGCGCGCTCCTGGGGCGTCATCGAATTGATGATGCCCTCGACACGGCGAAACTGGCTCTCGTCGGCTTGAGCTCCCTGCGCCGCCTGTGCGAGCTGCGCCGGCAGCTTGTCGATCAATGCCGACATGCCGCCCATCTTGCGCATCTGAACGATCTGCTGTTTGAAGTCCTCCAGGTCGAAACCCTTGCCCTTCCTGAACTTCTCGGCAAGCTTCTTCGCCTCCTCCTGGTCGATCGCCTTGTGCGCCTCCTCGACCAGCGATACGACGTCGCCCATGCCCAGAATGCGCGAGGCCATGCGCTCCGGATGGAAGGCCTCCAGGCCGGTCAGCTTCTCCCCGACCCCGGCGAACTTGATCGGCTTGCCCGTGACCGAGCGCACCGACAGCGCGGCCCCGCCGCGGGCATCGCCATCGAGCTTGGTGAGCACCACGCCGGTGAGCGGGAGCGTGTCGTTGAACGCCTTGGCCACGTTCACTGCGTCCTGTCCCTGCATCGAGTCGACGATGAACAGCGTCTCGACCGGCTTGAGCGCCGCGTGCAATTCGGCGATCTCGCGCATCATGGCTTCGTCGATCGCGAGGCGCCCGGCGGTATCCACGAGCAGCACGTCGTTGTAGTGTTTTCTCGCGTAATCGAGCGCAGACAACGCGATGTCGCGGGGCTTTTCGCCGGGAGCCGAGGGATAGAAGTCGGCGCCGACCTGTTGGGCTAGCGTCTGCAGCTGCTCGATCGCGGCCGGCCGGTAAACGTCGCAGGAAACCAGCAGCGGCTTCTTCCGGTACTCCTCGCGCAGCAGCCGGGCGAGCTTGCCGGTGGTGGTGGTCTTTCCCGAGCCCTGCAGACCGGCCATGAGTATCACTGCCGGTGGCACCGTCGCCAGATCGAGCGCGACATTCTCGCCGCCCATCAGACGCGTGAGTTCACGGTGCACCACCCCTACCAG
Organism: Betaproteobacteria bacterium; assembly: GCA_016210745.1. Classification (GTDB taxonomy): domain Bacteria; phylum Pseudomonadota; class Gammaproteobacteria; order Burkholderiales; family SG8-39; genus JACQTO01. The sequence continues at coordinate 12,964 of JACQTO010000242.1, read as the reverse complement.
TGCCTGCCCCGGCGTCAGGCTGCCCACCACCTCCTGGCCCAACGCCTTTTCGCGCACCGCCGCGACGAAATCGCGCACCACCGGGAGCGCGACGTCGGCCTCCAGCAGCGCGACGCGCACTTCGCGCAGCGCATCGGCGATATTGGCCTCGCTGATGCGCGCCTCGCCGCGTATGGACTTGATGACGCGCGACAAGCGCTGGGTAAGGTTCTCAAGCATGTCTTCGGGGGCAGGAGCGGAGGGTGGGGGAATGCTAAACTACTTCAATGGACTCCATTGTACTCTACGGCGCCGTGTCCGCTGCCTACGCGGTGCTCGCATTTCACTTCTGGCGCACGCGCTGGGGCGGCGCAAAGCCCGCAAGCATTGCCGCGTGGGAACGCGTCGCGATCCTCCTCCCCCTGGCGCTGCACTCATGGCTGCTCTACCGAGGCCTCTTCACCGCGGGCGAGTTCCGCTTCGGATTCGGTTATGCGCTCTCGTGCATGCTCTGGCTTGCCGCACTGATCTACTGGGCCGAGAGTCTGTTCTATCCGCTCGAAGGGATGCAACCGCTCGTGCTCGGGCTGGCCGCGGTGTGCGCCCCGTTGCCGGCGCTGTTTCCCGGCATGATAAGCGCACCGTACGCGCAGTCGTTCGAATTCCGCATGCACACGGTCATCGCCATGGCTTCGTATAGCCTGTTCACCATCGCCGCGCTGCATGCGCTGCTGATGACGCTGGTCGAGCGGCGCTTGCACCACGCGCGGCTCGACGGTCACGTCGCCGGGCCCCTGGCAGGGCCGCTTGCCGTGCTGCCGCCGCTGCTGACGCTGGAAGCGCTGCTGTTTCGCATCATCACTCTCGGCTTCATTCTGCTCACGCTCACTCTCGCAAGCGGGGTGGTCTTTTCCGAGGCCGTCTTCGGCCGCGCGATGCCCTTTACCCACAAGACGGTGTTCGCGATCGTTTCCTGGATTATTTTCGGCGCCCTGCTCGCCGGCCGGCGCCTCTACGGTTGGCGCGGCCGCACGGCGCTGCGATGGACATTGGCCGGATTCGTCGTGCTGTTGCTCGCTTACGTTGGTACCCACTTCGTGCTCGAGGTGATCCTGGGGCGCGGCCAAGGCTGATCTTTCGGTTACCGCCGCGGGGGCCGTTGGGACGCGGTCACGGTGCTATACTAATAGCGTTTTCGTTGCCTAAGCGATCGCTTTGGACGACATTCCGATGGCGTGGCAGCTCGCGCTGCTCGCCGTTCTGCTCGTAATCTCCGGTTTCTTTTCCATCGCTGAGACCAGCATGATGGCGCTCAACCGCTATCGGCTGCGCGCGCTGGTGCGGCTGGGCAACCGCGGCGCTCGCATTGCCACCGAGCTGCTGGCACAAACCGATAAGCTGCTCGGGGTCATCCTGCTCGGCAACAACCTGGTCAACGCCGCCGCGGCGACGCTTTCCGGCGTAATCGCCATCAAACTGCTCGGCCAGGAGAAATTCGTCCTCATGATCGCCACGCTGGTGATCACTTTCCTCATCCTGGTGTTCGCGGAAATAACCCCGAAGGTGATTGGGGCTGCTTACGCCGAGCGTATTGCCCCGCGGCTCGCCTACGTACTCAAACCGTTGCTGAGGATCCTCTATCCGTTCGTCTGGTTCGTGCATCTGTTCGTCGCTCCGCTCCTTGCGCTGTTCCGAGCGGGACAGCGCGGCGGCGAATCGCAGCGCCTGACGACCGAAGAGCTGCGCTCGCTCGTGCTCGAGGCGGGACAGTTCATGCCGAAAAAGCACCACAGCATCCTCGTCAATCTGTTCGATCTGGATCGCATCACTGTCGAGGACGTGATGACGCCGCGCGCCCGCATCGAAGCGATCGATCTGGATGCGCCAACCGAGACCATCAACGAACAGCTCTCCACCAGCCACCACACGCGCCTTCTGGTCTATCGCGGTGAACTCGATTCGGTCCTCGGTATCCTGCACCTGCGCAAAGTGCTGCGTCTGGTGCAGCGGAACGAGTTCGACCGCGCGGCGCTCGAGGCTTTGCTCGGCGAGCCGTATTTCGTTCCGGCTTCGACCCCCGTATTCTCGCAACTGCAGTACTTCGAGGAGAATCGCCAGCGCATGGCGCTGGTAGTGGACGAATACGGCGAGCTGAAGGGTCTGGTAACCCCGGAGGACATCATCGAGGAACTCATCGGGGAATTCACCACCACGGCGCCGGCACTACCGGCCGCGTGCGAGTGGGACAAGGACGGCAGCGCCCTGGTGGAAGGGGCGACACCCTTGCGCGAGCTCAACCGCAAGCTCGGACTCGCGCTCCCGCTTGACGGGCCCAAGACGCTCAACGGCCTGCTGCTGGAACACCTGCAGGACATTCCCGAATCCGGCGTATCGGTAAAAATCGCCAACGTGCCGATGGAGATCATGCAGACGCAGGATCGCGTCATCAAGACCGTGCGGCTGTTCCGACCGCAAATTCGGGATGCGCTCGCAGACGCGGCCTAGCCCGGTCGCAAACCGGGTCGCCCCCTTTCGGCCTGGTTCAGGGAAGTGAAGTGCCCTTCGCTGCCAATTCGCACCAGTTTCATGTGACATTTTACCGAACGATCAAGCCGTTAGCCGTAATTTCTAAGACTTTACAAAGGTCGGGCGACCATGCATCATCGCACCGTCGGCAAGTGACCCTCCGGGAAACGATGGCATGCACGAACGCGTAGGAGATTAAGAACATGGCAACCGCTGCTGCAAGCGCCGCCAAACCTAAAGACACCAGCTTTTCCTGGGAAGGCAAGGACAAATCCGGCAAGAACGTGAAGGGCGAAATGCGCGCCGGGGGCGAGGCCATCGTGAAGGCAACCCTGCGACGACAAGGCATCTTGGTCAGCAAGGTCAAGAAACAGAGAAAGGGCACCGGCGGCAGCGTATCGGAGAAGGACGTGACGCTCTTCACGCGTCAGATGGCCACGATGATGAAGGCCGGCGTACCGCTTTTGCAGGCGTTCGACATCGTCGGCAAAGGACACTCGAATCCGGCCGTCGCCAAACTCCTGATGGAACTGAAGACCGAGGTCGAGACAGGCTCGTCGCTCGCGGCGGCTTTCCGTAAATATCCGCTCTACTTCGACGCCTTGTTCTGCAATCTGGTGCAAGCGGGTGAGGCCGCCGGTATTTTGGAGTCGCTGCTCGACCGGCTCGCGACCTACAAGGAGAAGACCCTCGCCATCAAGAGCAAGATCAAATCGGCGCTGTTCTATCCGGTTGCCATCATCGTGGTCGCGTTCATCATCACCGCGGTGATCATGATCTTCGTCATTCCGGCATTCAAACAGGTGTTTACCTCTTTTGGTGCCGACTTGCCCGCGCCAACCTTGGTGGTGATGGCGATTTCGGATTATTTTGTCCAGTACTGGTATCTGATATTCGGCGGTATCGGTGGCGGCGTGTATGCCTTCCTTCAGGCGTGGAAGCGTTCGGTGCCGGTTCAGATCGTCATGGATAAGCTCATGCTCAGGGCGCCGGTATTCGGACACCTGGTGAAGATTTCCACCATCGCCCGCTGGACGCGCACGCTCTCGACCATGTTCGCTGCCGGGGTACCGCTGGTCGAGGCGCTCGACTCGGTCGGGGGTGCCTCAGGAAATTATGTCTACACCATCGCCACCAAGCAAATCCAGCAGGAGGTCAGCACCGGCTCATCGCTGACGACCGCCATGCAGAACGTCAACCTATTCCCCAACATGGTCATCCAGATGGTATCGATCGGCGAGGAATCGGGCGCGCTCGACGGCATGCTCAGCAAGGTCGCCGACTTCTACGAGGCCGAGGTCGATGACGCGGTCGAGGCGCTTTCGTCGCTGATGGAGCCGATGATCATGGTAGTGCTTGGCACCCTGATCGGCGGCATGGTGATCGCGATGTATCTTCCGATCTTCAAACTCGGCGAGGCGGTCTAAAGCAGCGCGGGGGGTGAGGAGTAAGGTGTGAGGAGTATTCGAAGGTCGATCCGGGGGTTTACTCCTCACTCATTGCCCCTCACTCCTCACCCGCGATGACCGACTTCGGCGCGCTGGCAGGCCCTTCCGTTTTTCCCTGGCTTTGCCTGATCCTGGGCCTTGCGGTCGGCTCATTCCTGAATGTGGTCATCCACCGCCTGCCGGCGATGATGGAACGCGAATGGCAGGATCAATGCGCCGAGCTGCGCGGGGAGGCGAGGTCGGCGAGCGAACCTTTCGACCTGGCGCGTCCGCGTTCGCGTTGCCCGGCCTGCGGCCACGCGATAAGCGCGCTTGAGAACATTCCTCTCGTTTCCTATGCCGTGCTTCGCGGCCGCTGCTCGGCCTGCGCTGCGTCTATCGGAATCCGCTACCCCGTGATCGAGGCTCTCGCCGGAATCGCCGCCATGTACTGCGCCTCACGCTACGGATTCGGACCGGCGGCGTTCGGGGCAATGTTGTTTGCCTGGGCGCTGATCGCCGCCGGCACTATCGATCTGGACACGCAGCTTCTGCCCGATGCGATCACCCTGCCGCTGCTCTGGGCAGGGCTGATCCTCAACATCCCCGGAACTTTCATCGATCTGCGCTCCGCCGTGATCGGCGCCGCCGCGGGCTACCTGTTCCTCTGGACGATCTATTGGCTTTTCAAGCTCGCCACCGGCAAAGAGGGGATGGGATTTGGCGATTTCAAACTGCTGGCGGCAATCGGCGCCTGGACCGGCTGGCAGGTATTGCCGCTGGTGGTCCTGCTGTCCTCATTCATCGGCGCAGCGGTCGGAATCTCGCTCATGGTCCTCGCTAAGCGCGGCCGCAACGTGCCTATCCCCTTCGGCCCGTACCTGGCTGGAGCCGGTGCCATCGGCCTGTTCTGGGGTCCGCAGATGACCCAGTATTATTTGGCGAAGGTCCTATGACCTACGTCGTCGGACTGACCGGAGGCATCGGCAGCGGCAAGAGTGCCGTGGCAAGGCTATTCGAGGAGAAGGGCGTAACGGTCATCGATACCGACGCTATCGCGCATGAGCTGACGCGCCCGGGAGGGGCCGCCATCGAGGCGATCCGCGCGGAGTTCGGCGCCGCGTTCATCGATCCCGCGGGAGCGTTGGACCGCGCTAAGATGCGCTTGCTCGCATTTTCCGATCCGCAGGCCAGACACAAGTTGGAGCGCATCCTGCATCCGCGCATTCGCGCAGCATCAGCCAGCCTCGCCGCGGCCGCCGCAAGCCCGTACGTGATCCTAATGGTGCCCCTGCTCGTAGAAGGCGGAACATACGACGAAAACGGCCTCAAGCGCTACCAGCGCGTGCTCGTTGTCGACTGCCCCGAGGAGACCCAGATCGAGCGGGTCACCCGCCGGAGCGGACTTAGCGCCGCGGAGGTACGCCGGATCATGGCCTCGCAGGTGCCGCGCAGCCAGCGTTTGGCCGCCGCCGACGACCTTATCGACAACGGCGGCACGCTGGAGGACCTTCGGCCCCAGGTCGAGGGGCTGCACGAGCACTATTTGGCGCTCTCGGCGCAACCGCGCGCCGCAGGGGACTAGCCAAGGCCTCCCGCATGGGCGAAAATCGCACGATTCCATCACGCGGCTCCCGGTGGGCACGCAAGTGATCGTCTACGAATCTCCCCTCAACGAGCGCATCCGGACATTGCTGCGCATCGAGGACCTGTTCGAGCGAGCGCGCCACTTTCTCGCCAAGCAGGAGCCGCTCGAGCACCATGTGGTATTGCTTACGCTGTTTGAAATCCTCGATGTCGCAAGCCGCGCCGATCTGAAGTCCGATCTGTTGCAGGAGCTGGAGCGGCAAAAACAGGTGCTGCTCTCGTTTCGCAACAATCCCGACATCGCAGAAGATGTACTCGCCCGGACCGTTGCCGATATGGAGGCGGCGGCGCAGTCGCTGTTCGCAATGACCGGCCGCATCGGGCAACACCTGCGCGAAAACGAGTGGCTGATGTCGATCAAGCAACGCACCGGGATTCCAGGCGGGGCGTGCGAGTTCGATCTGCCCTCCTATCATTTCTGGTTGCACCGCAGCGCCACGGAGCGTCTCGCCGACCTCTCCTCATGGATCACCCCGCTCTACCCGATCCGTGACGGCACGGCGATCGTCCTGCGGCTGCTGCGCGAGGGCGGCAAACCGACCCGCATGATTGCCCAGCACGGCGCCTTCTCGCAGATGCTCGGGGGCAGGATCGCACAGATGGTGCGCATTCGACTGCCGCTGGATTCACAGTACATTCCTGAAGTAAGCGCCAACAAGTACGCGCTCAACGTGCGCTTTACCGTGTTCGGCATCGACCCGCGGCCGAAGATGTGCGAAACCGACGTCGAGTTCGAATTGACTTTCTGTAATCTGTAATTCTGTCTTTCTGACCTCTGGCCCCTTTCCTTGGCAGCGGCGGTCTGAGGGCCAGACCTGCCCGCAGCCGGGTGTTCCTCGGCACGAAATTTGACGTAGCGCGTTGAATCGCGCGCTAGCGTCGCAATTCAACCGGCCGTCAGGCGAGCTCGGCACCTCGATCGCGCAGCAACTCGCGCAGCAGCGAGCGGTGGCAGCGCATTTCGTTTTCGCAATAGCAGCCGACCGAGAAGTTTGCCTGACGGGACATCGCGGCCAGCAGATCCAGCACACGCGCATTCTCGGGCCGCTTCATTTCGGACCGGTAGCACCTTGCGAAGGCGCGCCAACTGCGATCGCTGTCCGCCGCCTTGCCCGCCTTGAGCAGTTCTTCGCTGGGCGCAAGGTTCGGCAGCCAGACATCGTAGAGATCGCGCTCGGCGTATTCGCCCTTGGGAACTCCACGGGGCGGCCTGCGGACCGTACCGATGCGCAGACCCTCGTTTTCGCCTCTTGGCGTTCCGAGGCGCACGACGCGAATAGCCATGAATTCCCTCAGGTCTTCTGGTCGATCCCGTGGCGATGGCGGGGCGACCCATTGCCAATCGATGGCGTGCAATCAATTGCAACCGTACCGCACAACGAATAAGCTTTCAAATTTCGAGTCGAAGGTATTCGACACATTCCTTCTTGCAAACTGCAATGGTCCCGTAATGGCAGCCCCACGCATCGTCAATTGTCCCACTTGCGCCAAGCCGGTCGAGTGGATTCCGGAAAGCCCCTACCGCCCGTTTTGCTCGGAGCGCTGCAAGCTGTCCGACCTAGGCGCCTGGGCGACCGAGAGCTATCGCGTGCCCGTCCAAGAGCAGGAAAATGATTCGGAAGGCGGGACCTAAAGGCAGGATCTAGGATTCAGGATTCAGCGAAGTCAGCCGCGCGAAGCACGGCCCCTCAATCTCGGATCCTGGATCCTGAATCCTGGTCCCACGCGCCGCGCAGCATCGCCACGCCGTGGGCCCCACAGTTCCAGGCGGTTTCGAGGTCGGAGCGTTTTATTCCTCCGAGGGCAAATATGGGTAGCGCGGCATCGAGCGCCAGCCTGCGGAACCCTTCCCATCCGAGCAGAACCGCCCCAGGGTGGGTGGGCGTCGCGGATACGGGACCGAGTACCGCAAAATCGGCACCGAGGGCCTCGGCCAAGCGCAGTTCTGCTGCCGTATGGCAGGAAGCCCCGCAGAGCGGCAGCTCGGGCCGCGCCGAGAGCGAGGCAAGCTGACTCGAGGTGAGATGCACGCCGTCGGCGCCGACCAGCCGGGCGAGTGCTGCGTCGGCATTGATCAGAACCCGTGCGCCTGCGCTATGGGCAAGCGAGACGGCCTCGCGCGCCAAATCGGCCAATTCTTCGCGCGAGAAGCTCGGCTCGCGCAGCTGCACCAGCTTCAAGCCGGAGGCCAAGCGCCGGCGCAGACGCGCCATGAACTCGCCGCGCCCGAGGGACCCGGCCTGGGAAATCGCATATTCATTAGGCAGCTGAAGGCCTCGGAGCACCGGGCCATTCGCCGGCAAAAGCGGGGTTACGGAAATCGACTGCGGGAATTCCCAAGCGAGACCTTCGTGCTCGTGTGCCTGGGGCTCGCCGGCCCAGGACAGTACCCGGTGGAAATGCAGCTTTACCGATGCGTGCGGGTACACGAATGTCCGTGTGACCCAAGGATAGGCGCGAGCGATGTCGATGCCGAGTTCCTCGCGGATCTCGCGCTCGAGCGCCGCACGGACGCTCTCTCCGGGTTCGACCTTGCCGCCGGGGAATTCCCAGTATCCGGCGTAGACCTTGGACTTGGGGCGGCGCGCGAGCAGCACCCGGCCGTCTGCACGGATCAATACCGCCACCGCCACATCCAACGGCGCGTTCATGAAATGAACAATCGTGGATTCAGCGTCGCTGACCGCGCGAGGTGCGCGGCAGTTTCGAGGCCGCCTTGGCGGCGTGCTTTCCGGACCAGTCGCGGGCAAACTGCCAAGCAACGCGGCCGGAGCGCGAACCCCGCAGCAACGCCCATTGCAGCGCCGCCTGGCGCGCTTTGTCCAGTTCCCGTTCCGGGCAACCGAACTCGCGCAGCCAGTGGTTGGCGATTTCCAGGTACCCATCCTGATCGAACGGGTAGAACGAGATCCACAGGCCGAAGCGCTCCGAGAGCGAAATCTTTTCCTCGACCGATTCCCCCGGATGAATCTCCTCGCCGAGATATTTGGTCTCGAGGTTCTCCTGCATGTACTCCGGCATCAAGTGGCGCCGATTCGACGTCGCGTAGATCAGGAGGTTGTCCGACGCCGCGGAGATCGAGCCGTCGAGCACGACCTTGAGCGCCTTGTACCCCGGCTCGGACGCCTCGAACGACAGATCGTCGCAGTACAGGATGAATCGCTCGGAGCGTCCGGTGACAAGGTCGACGATGTCCGGCAGGTCGACAAGGTCGTGCTTGTCGACTTCGATCAGGCGAAGTCCCCGGCGGCTGAATCGGTTGAGTACGGCCTTCACCAGCGACGATTTGCCGGTACCACGCGCCCCGGTCAGCAGCACGTTGTTCGCGGCACGGCCCTCGATGAATTGGCGCGTGTTGTCCTCGATCAGCTTCTTCTGCGCTTCGATACCGCGCAGATCGGAGAGCCGTATGCGATGCGGATGCGCAACCAACCGCAGCTGTCCGCGGCCGTCCGACTTGCGCCAGCGCCAGGCGATGCCTTCGCGCCATTCGACGGCCGGCACCGGGGGGGGCAACAGCGCCTCCATGCGCGCGAGCATCCGCTCGGCGCGATCGAGGAATTTGGCTAATTCGGACATCGCGGCGGGTCTAGCCACTCATCGGGGAAGGGTTGACGACATCGGCAAGAACTTGCCTCTACTGGTCTCCGCTTTCGCGCGCTCGCAACTGCACGCGAAAGCGGAGATTGAATAACTGCCAAGACAAAGCATCGCTCGTTCAGGATCGCGGATTGCATCTTAGGTACGATATTCGGCGTTTATCGTGACGTAGTCGTGCGATAAGTCGCAGGTCCACACGCTGGCGCAGGCCAAACCGCGACGCAACACGACGCGTACCGTAATCTCGGATTGGTTCATTACCCGCTTGCCGTCCTCCTCCCGGTAGCCGGCGGAGCGGCCGCCGGCGTGCGCGACCAGCACATCATCCAGATAGAGGTCGATTTTCGCTACATCGAGGTCGGCCACGCCGGCATAGCCGATGGCGGCGAGAATTCGGCCCAGGTTCGGGTCCGAAGCAAAGAACGCCGTCTTCACCAGCGGAGAATGCGCAATTGAATAGGCGATTCTCGCGCATTCCTCCTCGCGCGCGCCCTGCTCCACCGTGATGGTGATGAACTTGGTCGCGCCTTCTCCGTCGCGCACGATCGCCTGCGCCAGCCATTGCGACACGCCGGTTATCGCATCGCACAGCGGCGCGAACAGAGGATGCGAGGCCGAGTCGATCATCGCCCCGCCGGCCCCACCCGTCGCAACCAGAATGAAGGAATCATTGGTCGAAGTGTCGCCATCGACGGTAATGCGGTTGAACGAGCGTGCGGCGGCGACACCGAGCATGGATTGCAGCGCGGCCGGTGCAACGCTTGCGTCCGTGGCGACGAACCCGAGCATCGTCGCCATGTCCGGATGGATCATGCCCGCACCCTTGGCAATGCCTGTAACCGTGATTTCGGCCTCCCCCAGGCGAAGGCGCGCCGAGCGCGCCTTGGGAACGGTGTCGGTGGTCATGATAGCTTCGGCTGCGCTCGCCCAATTGTCTTCGCGCAGATCGGCGATGCACGCCGGCAGTCCCGCCGCAATGCGCTCGAGCGGAAGCGGCTCCATGATGACGCCGGTCGAAAAAGGCAGCACCTGGACGCTTTCGCACTCGAGGAGGCGGGCCGCGCGCGCGCAGGTGGCGCGCGCGTTCGCTATGCCGGCCTCCCCGGTGCCGGCATTGGCGTTACCCGTGTTCACCAGGAGCGCGCGTGGGGACGTCCCCGCAGCGAGGTGTTCCTTGGCGACGATTACCGGTGCCGCACAGAAGCGGTTGCGAGTAAATACTCCGGCCACGCTGGAACCTTGGGCCAGGCGCATCGCCAGCAGATCCTTTCGGTTCGGCTTGCTGATGCCCGCTTTGGCAACGCCGAGTTCGACTCCGCGTACGGCAAACAGTGAAGCCGGATCGGGTGGAGGCAGATTGACGGCCATCTCTAATCCGTTAGCCAGTTATCAGACGAGCGTTGACGAAATAGTCGATTGCAAGTTTACTGTTGACAAATTTGGCGAAGACTTGGCTTCTAAATTCGTCTCCCCTTTTCGCGCAGTTGCAAGCAACTGCGCGAAAAGGGGAGATCGATAAACGGCAAAAACCAGCTCCTTTGGTTCCGGCTCGTCCGGGTTCAGGGGCTAATTCAGCTTCCCGTGGCAATGCTTGTATTTCTTTCCCGAGCCGCACGGGCAGGGGTCGTTACGCCCGATTTTGCCCATATGGCGCACGAACGGCTCGCGTTTCGGCGATTCTGCCGGGACGGCCCGCGCGTCGTCGGTACCTGTGGCCGCCGCTTCCTCGTAGGACGGATGCTGGTACTGCACGTTTTCGACCACCGGGGCCTGCTCGCGCTCGGCCTCTACAACTTCCTCTTGGCTGCGGATCTGCACCGTCATCAGCGTGCGCGTGACCTCCAGCTTCACCGTCTCGAGCAGGCTTCCGAACAGTTCAAAGGCCTCGCGCTTGTATTCCTGCTTCGGATTTTTCTGCGCGTAGCCGCGCAGGTGAATTCCCTGGCGCAGATGCTCGAGGGCCGAGAGGTGCTCGCGCCAGTTGGTGTCCAGCGCCGAGAGCAGTATGAAGCGCTCGTAATGGTGCAGCACCTCCGGGGGCGCATCCACCATTTTGCTTGCATAGGCCACGTGTGCCGCGGCAACGGTCTTTTCCAGCAGCGCCTTCTCGTCCAGATCCGGATCTTCCTCGAGCCACTTCGCCACCGGCACTTCGAGCTGCAGTTCGCCTTTGAGCGCGCCCTCCAGGGCAGGAATATCCCATTGTTCCTCGACGCTTTCCTCGGGCACACAGGCGCGGAACATGTCGGTCACCACGCCTTCGCGCAAGGCGCCGATGCGCTCGGAAACGTCGGTCGAATCGAGGATCGCGTTTCTCAGCTCATAGATATGCTGGCGCTGGTCATTGGCGACGTTGTCGAATTCGAGCAGCTGTTTTCTGATGTCGAAGTTGTGCGCCTCGACCTTGCGTTGCGCGCTCTCGATCGAGCGCGATACCAGCGGATGCTCGATTGCCTCGCCTTCGGGCATTTTCAGCCGGTCCATAATGGCCTTGACGCGATCGCCGGCGAAGATTCTGAGCAGCGGATCCTCCAGCGAGAGATAGAAACGCGAAGATCCGGGATCGCCCTGTCGCCCGGAACGCCCCCGCAGCTGGTTGTCGATGCGCCGGGATTCGTGCCTCTCGGTGCCGACGATGTGCAGGCCGCCGGCGGCGACCACCGCATTGTGCAGCCCCTGCCACTCCTCGCGCAGCTGTACGATGCGCCGCTCGCGCTCGGATTCGTCGAGCCCTTCGGTGGCGCGGACCATGTCGATCTGGCGCTCGACGTTGCCCCCGAGCACGATGTCGGTGCCGCGGCCGGCCATGTTGGTGGCAATGGTGATCATCTTCGGACGGCCAGCCTGCGCCACGATTTCGGCCTCGCGCGCATGCTGCTTCGCGTTCAGGACCTGGTGGGGCAATCCATCCTTCTGCAGGATGCCCGAGACCAGTTCCGAATTCTCGATCGAGGTAGTACCGACCAATACCGGTTGTGCGCGCCCGTAGCAGTCGCGGATGTCCTCGACAATCGCCTTGTTCTTTTCCTTTTCGGTGCGATAGACCTGATCGCCACGGTCGATGCGGATCATCGGGTGGTGCGTGGGGATGACGACCACCTCCAGCCCGTAGATTTCCTGGAACTCGTAGGCCTCGGTATCGGCGGTGCCGGTCATTCCCGCGAGCTTGCCGTACATCCTGAAGTAGTTCTGAAACGTTATCGAGGCAAGCGTCTGGTTTTCGCTCTGGATCGAAACGTTCTCCTTGGCCTCTATCGCCTGATGCAGTCCGTCGGACCAGCGCCGCCCCGACATCAAGCGTCCGGTGAACTCATCGACGATGACCACTTCTCCGTCCTGCACCACGTAGTGCCGGTCGCGGAAGAACAGGCTGTGCGCGCGCAGCGCCTGGTTGAGGTGGTGCATGAGGTTGACGAAAGCCGGCTCGTATAGGCTGCGCCCCTCGGGAAGCAATCCCACCCGCGCGAGCAGTTGCTCGGCATGCTCGTGGCCCTCCTCGGACAGGGACACGGTGTGCGTCTTCTCGTCCACCGTGTAGTCGCCGGGCTCGCCCTCCTTCTCCTGGCGCCGCAGCATCGGCCCGACTTCGTTGACCCGGTAGTAGAGGTCGGTGCGGTCGTCGGCCTGGCCGGAAATAATGAGCGGCGTTCTCGCCTCGTCGATCAGGATCGAATCCACCTCGTCGACGATGGCGTAGTTGAGCCCGCGCTGGAAGCGGTCCTGGGCCTGCATCGCCATGTTGTCGCGCAGGTAGTCGAAGCCGAATTCGTTGTTGGTGCCGTAGG
>JACQTO010000239.1 GCA_016210745.1 Betaproteobacteria bacterium | reverse complement strand
ATGTGAAGTAGCGCCCCTACACCGGGTAAACCTGCCGAGGTTACACAACATAAATTTTTTCCTCTCGTGTAGCGTGATGCTCCCCGTCACTGCGATTTGGAGGGCGTCATGCTGCGTGAGCTATTTCCCCGCTCGGGCGAGAAGTACTTGCGCTCGCGGTTCGGTCACGAACTGCAAGAGTTCTGCGGCTGGCTGGATGCCGCGGGTTATTCGAAGCTCAACATTCGTCATCACCTGCGGCGCGCCTTCAAGGTGTTCGCCCATTCTCGCAAACTCGGTGCTGACAAGGCGAGGTCAAGGCAGTCGCTGCATCAGGCATTCGGGCGTTACTGCACATGCGTTCGGCTGTCTCAGGATTTCCGTGGAACCGAGCACGCGTATGCACGCTTCTTGAGCAGTCGCGGCCGTCTGCTCGAAGCAAGCTCAAACAAAAGTCCCGCAAGCCTCCTCTGTGGTCCGTATCAGCAGTATCTTGCCGACGTTCGGGGGTTTTGCAAGACCACGGTGGGCCAGCACCAGTCGACCGTTTCAGAGTTCCTCCGGTATGCATTGCGAGGTGGGTGCGAGATCGCGACTTTGACGAGCGCGCACGTCGAGCACTATCTGGCGAAGAGGAGCAACCGCCTGAGCCGGCAATCGATGCAGCACGTCATCGCCCACCTGCGCGGCTTCTTGCGTTACGCGTATGCGAAGGGACTGATACGAGAACGGCTGGAGGCAATCGATACACCGCGAACGTATCGAGACGAGTTACCGCCTCGTGCGCTGCCGTGGTCGCTTGTGAAGAAGCTGCTGCGCTCGGTTGACCGCTCGAGCAAGGCTGGCTGGCGCGACTTCATGATCCTGCACCTGATGGCCTACTACGGTCTGCGTCCCTCGGAGATCGCCGCGCTCCGCGTCGATGCGATCGATTGGGACGCCAAGACGTGTCGAGTGGAACAGCGCAAGACGCGATCCGATCTGATACTGCCTTTGTCGGATCGGACGCTCGAGTTACTCCAGCAATATCTGCATCGCGGACGGCCCGAGGCGGTACTTCCGCAGTTGTTTCTCCGTGTGCGGCGGCCGGCAGGTGCGCTGCGCAATTACGCCGTGTGCGAGGTGTTCTATAAGCGCGCCGTTCAAAGCGGCCTCCCTCTGGATGGATATTCTCCGTATTGTCTGCGGCACAGCTTCGCCATGCGGCTCTTGCAGCGCGGAGTCGGCGTGAAGGCGATCGGAGATCTACTGGGTCATCGCAGCCTTGAGGCGACGTGCGTGTATTTGCGCCTGGATACGTCCGCCTTGCGTGCGGTCGCGCTGCCGGTGCCACGCGCCAGATCATCGTTGTCGGCTCGCCATGCGTGACAAGAGAGCACCCGTGGCACTCGATGCGGCCATCGAGCAGTTCCTGGCACATCAACGTACCTTCGGTCGCAACTACCGCACTGCGGAGTATATTCTTCGAGCGCTGCAGCGGTTCGTTGCGCGCCTCGGCGCTTCCGACCTCAGTGCGTCGATCTTCGAGCGATGGTGCAAGGCTCAGCGACATCTGTCGCCCACTACGCGCTACGGATGGCAGTTGCTGGTGCGCAAGTTGTGCTTGTTTCGTGAGCGCAACGAGCCTGGCTGTTTCGTTCCAGACCCATCCAACTTTGCGCGTCCGCAGCCCCATCCGCCACCGGTGATCGTAACGAGGAGCCAGATTGCCGCGCTGCTGCGCGCGGCAGATGAACTCGCGCCCTCACCATATAATCCTCTGCGGCCGGCAGCAATTCGCATTGCCATCATCTTGCTCTATACCGCGGGACTACGCCGTGGAGAGGTGGTACGGCTGCTGCTCGGTGATATCGATGCACGCCACGGCGTCCTCCATATCCGGCAGTCCAAGTTCCACAAATCGCGCTGGGTGCCGCTCTCCCGCGATGCCATACGCGAGCTGCGTTGCTATCTGCGTCGGCGCTTGCGAAAGCCCTACGATCTGCAGCCGAGCGCACCGTTACTGTGTAATGCCAGTCATTGCTACGGTCACCGCGGCTGGCATGCTTATAGTGGAGCGAGCCTTCGCCAGGAGCTGAGCACCCTGTTCGAGCGGGCAGGAGTATGCGACGCAAACGGCCGACGACCGCGCGTGCAGGACATGAGGCACAGCTTCGCCGTCGAGGCTCTGAGCCGCTGCTATCGCGCCGGCGGCGACGTACAGACGCATCTCCCGAAGCTTGCCCTCTACATGGGGCACGTTTCCATTGTCTCCACCGCGCACTACCTGCACTTCGTCCCCGAAGTGGCGGCACTTGCCTCCGCACGATTTAGCCGGCGTTTCTCTCACATCATCGATTAAGGTGACCTATGGACAGAAAGTCATCGACCGAGCTGGCTCAATTGATTCAGCGCTTCTTCGAGGAATACCTTCCCAATCTGCGCGGCATGAGCAGCCACACGATCGGCAGCTATCGCGACGCCGTGGTGCTGTTCCTGCGCTTTCTTGCGCGCCATGTCCGCCGACGGATCGAGACGCTGCAGATTACCGATCTCACCGCGGCGCGAGTGGAGGACTTCTTGATGTCCCTTGAACGAGAGCGAGGTAATGGGATCACCACGCGCAATACCCGTTTGGCGGCATTGCATACCTTCGCGCGTTTCCTCGCGGTGCAGCGCCCCCAGCAACTGGCGCAGTGGCAGGTCATCCTCAACGTGCCGTTCAAGCGCGGTGCACGCGACGCGCCGATCGAGCACTTCGACAGCAGCGAACTGGACGCCTTCTTCAGGAGCATCGACCGCCAATCCGCCTGCGGAGTACGCGATTACGCACTGTTCGCCTTGATGTTCAACAGCGGTGCGCGTGTGCAGGAGATCCTCAATCTGCATACCCAGGATCTGCGCCTCGAGTCACCGTACCAGGTTCGCCTGCACGGCAAAGGCAACAAGGTGCGCCTGTGCCCGCTGTGGCCTGCAACCGTCAAGTGCCTGCGTGCACACCTCGAACAGCAAACCCGCATTCACGCGGACTCGGATGATACGCGACTGTTCAGGAACCGTAACGGCGAGCCGCTTACGCGCTTTGGAGTACGGTATTTGCTGCGCAAGTATGTTGCCGCCGGCGCTGCGAAAGCCGCGACGTTACGCAGCAAACGCCTGCACCCGCATTCCATGAGGCATACCACAGCGCTATCGCTGTTGAAGTCCGGCGTTGACTTCGCCACGATCAGCCAGTGGCTGGGACACTCTGCTCTCAACGTTACCATGCGCTATGCGCGCAGTGACATCGATCTCAAACGTACTGCACTCTCGCAGGTGTTCCCCGATGCAATCGCTCCGCCCAAGGCAGGCCGTCTTCGGATCGATGGCGCGGAGCTGATTAGCTGGCTGCGCAGACTCTAAAAGTTATGTGATCAAATACTCGGCGTGCTTCTGCAAAAGCAAGACCCTGCAACATCCACTTCACATTACTGACATGGCAACATAAGTCGACGATGAGCACGCGCGGCTTGAGGTACTTGGCCATTTCGCGTTTGAGTCCGCCGTTGATGCGCGCCGCAGCCAGCGTGTTGATGATGTCGACGGCGGTGGTGAAGAGCGCGGAATACCCCTGCAGGCAGGCGCTGTGACCCAGCGCGATGGCCAGGTGAGACTTCCCCAGACCGACCCCGCCCAGGAAGATCGCGTTGGCATGGGTCTCAATGAAGGCGAGGCGAAACAGATT
>JACQTO010000250.1 GCA_016210745.1 Betaproteobacteria bacterium | reverse complement strand
TTCGTGCAGTTGCAAGCACTGCACGAAAAGGGGAGATTGATAAACGTCAAAACCAGCTTCCTTGGTTCCGGCTTGTCCGGCTCAGGAAAAAATCGCTCGCTTCGATCACGACTGCCTACACGTGCGAACGGTCCAATCGCGCTCTTCAGATCACCTTGCCCGGATTCATGATCCCCAGGGGGTCGAGCGCCTGCTTCACCTTGCGCATGAGGTCGATTTCGACGGGCGACTTGTAGCGGAGGATTTCCTCGCGCTTGGCCTGCCCAAGGCCATGCTCGGCGGAGATCGAGCCGCCGAAGCGCGCCACGCTGTCGTGCACGATGTGATTGAACGCCTCGGCCTTGCGCAGGAATTCGTCGTGCGCGACGCCTTCCGGGGGCGCCAGGTTGTAATGCAGGTTGCCGTCGCCCAGGTGCCCGAAGGTCACAAGCCGTACACCGGGATATTCGCGCTCGAGGGCAGCGTCGGTGGCGCCGACAAATTCGGCGATGCGTGAAATCGGCAGCGAAACGTCGTGCTTGGCGTTGGGGCCCTCACGCGCCTGCGCCTCCGAGATGTTTTCGCGCAGCGCCCAGAGCGCGCGCGCCTGCTGCAGGCTCTGCGCGACCACCGCATCCCGAACGATCCCGTGCTCGGCGCCCTCGCCGAGCAGCCCCTCGAGCGCCGTCTGCGCGTGCGCGGCCGATTCGCGGTCGCAGAGTTCGACCAGCACATACTGCGGATGTCGCTCGCGAAAGGGCGCCACCGTACCGGGGAAATAGCGAAGCACGAGCGACAAGCACGCATCGGAAAACAGCTCGAAGCCGGTAAGCGCGTCGGCACAGCGCGCTTGCGCAAGCGCGAGCAGTTCGAGCGCCTGCGCGGGATTTTCCACCGCAGCCAGCGCCACCAGCGCCGCCTTCGGCAGCGGAAAAAGCTTCAATACCGCGGCGGTGATCACGCCGAGCGTACCCTCGGCGCCGATGAAAAGCTGCTTCAGGTCGTAGCCGGTGTTGTCTTTTCTGAGACTGCGCAGGCCGTCCCAGATCTCACCGCTCGCAAGCACTACCTCTACACCCAGCACCAGATCGCGCGCGTTGCCGTAGCGAAGCACCGCAGTGCCGCCGGCGTTGGTCGAGAGGTTGCCCCCTATCCTCGCGCTGCCTTCGGCGGCCAGGCTCAGAGGAAACAGGCGCCCGGCATCCTGGGCGGCCCTTTGAACATTGGCCAGAATGCAGCCGGCTTCGGCCGTCAGCGTGTTGTTCACCGAATCGAGCGCGCGCACACGATCCATCCGCGCGGTGGAGAGCACGATCTGCCCCCC
Organism: Betaproteobacteria bacterium; assembly: GCA_016210745.1. GTDB lineage: Bacteria > Pseudomonadota > Gammaproteobacteria > Burkholderiales > SG8-39 > JACQTO01. The sequence continues at coordinate 8,176 of JACQTO010000250.1, read as the reverse complement.
GCTTGCGTCGGGCGTAGCCCCGCCGACCAAGCCGGTGTTGCCGCCCTGGGGCACGATGGCGATTCGCGCCTCGGCGCAGAGCCGCACCACCGCGGCGGTTTCCTGCGCCGATGCCGGCCGGACCACCGCAAGCGGCTTTCCGAAGTAACGCCGGCGCTGGTCGATGGAAAACGGCTCCATCGCCTGGCGATCGGCGATCATGCCGGTCTCACCCACCACCGCCAGAATACGCTCTACGACTTGGGTCATCGGGTCAGTCGCTTACAAGTTTACCGTTGACAAATTTGACGAAGATTTGGTCTCTAAATTCGCCTCCCCTTTTCGTGCAGTTGCTTGCAACTGCACGAAAAGGGGAGATTGATAAACGGCAAAACCAGCTGCTTCCGGCTCGTGCGCCTTAGGGAATTTGCCCGCTCGCGCGCGGGCAGACCAGCATCGCCGCTTCGAACACGCTCGCCACGACACCGTCGCAGCCGGCGCTTTCGATCGGTCGACCTTCGTTGTAGCCGTAGGGTACGCAAACCACCGGGCAGCCCGCGGCGCGAGCGCCGGCCACATCGTTCTCCGAATCGCCGACGACCAGCGCCTGCGCAGGCGCAACGCCCAGACGCGCGCAGGCGTAGGTGAACGGCAGCGGGTCGGGCTTCCTGCGTTCGAGCGAATCGCCGCCCACCACCACATCGAAATAGGAGCCCAGGCCCATCTTCTCGAGCAAAGCGGCGGCCGGGCGGCTGGACTTGTTGGTAACACAGGCAAGCGGCATCGCCGCCCGTTTCAGCGCTTCGAGCCCCTCCACCACGCCGGGGTAGACAGCCGTTTGACGCCCCGATTCCCTCTCGTAGTGGCGCTCGAAAATCGGCAGTGCAAGCGCGAGCAGCTGTGGGTCGGCCGTTCCGTCGATCCGGCCGGCTAGACTGCGCTCGAGCAGCCTGGAAATCCCCTTGCCGATGAACGTGGCGATCAAGCGCGCATCGCGCTGCGGTAACCCGAGCTCCGCAAGCGTTTGGTTAGCCGCACAGGACAAATCGGCGGCGCTGTCCAGCAATGTGCCATCGAGGTCGAAGATAACCGCCCGGATCGGACCGGCTAGCCGCACTCGCATGCGCGGATCAGCGGGCAGACCCGGCGAGCTTGAGCGCCTCGCGCATCGCCGCGATACTGCCCGGGTAGTCGCGCGAGCCGAAAATCGCCGAGCCGGCGACGAAAGTGTCGGCGCCTGCGCGCGCGATCGTGCCGATATTCTCCACTTTGACGCCGCCGTCGACTTCGAGCATCAGCTCCCGGGCACTGCTGCGGGTTTCGGCGTCGATGCGTTTGCGGATCAGCCGGATCTTTTCCAGAGCGTGCGGGATGAACTGCTGCCCGGCAAAGCCCGGATTGACCGACATGACCAGGACCAGGTCGAGCTTGTGCAGCACGTGGTCCAGGCAGCCAAGCGGGGTCGCCGGACTGAGCGCAAGACCGGCCTTGCATCCGCTGTCGTGAATCAAGTCTATGGTGCGGTCCACGTGCTCGCTTGCCTCGGGATGGAAACTGATGATGCCCGCACCGGCTTGGGCAAAATCGGGAATGATGCGGTCCACCGGCTTGACCATCAGATGCACGTCGATCACGGCTTGGGTCAGCGGGCGGATGGCCTCGCACACCAGGGGCCCCACCGTGAGATTGGGCACGTAATGGTTGTCCATCACGTCGAAATGGATCATGTCGGCGCCGGCGGCCACGACCGCGGTCACCTCTTCACCGAGCCGGGCGAAGTCGGCCGAAAGAATGCTCGGGGCTATGCGGTAGGTACTCATCGGCATCAGTTGGATTCCGGCTCGGATTGGTCCTGCTGAGGGTCGCAAGAGCGCCTGACACATGAGTGCGCTGGCGGATACCCGACCCTCACGCTAGAGAATTCCCTCGCCCCGCTTGCGGGGAGAGAAAGGGTGAGGGAAAGCGTGTCATTCGCTTCCACTATTCTCAATAATCAAACCACGCCGGTGACTACAGTCTCCTCTCAACTAGGGATAGGCAAATCGGCAGCGCCCCATTGCCCGGAATGACGAAATTCTACTTTGATTCAGGTCATGGCGCATTGCTGCATCGGCGATTTTTTCGGCCCGGATTCGGTTGCGTCGAGGTGGGCCGAGATTCATAATGCTTCGTTCGCTTTTGTCGATTTGACTGAATGGTTCAGGGAGGCAGCGTGAGAGGACTCAAAGACAAAGTAGTGATCGTAACCGGAGGCGGCGCCGGCATCGGCGCAGCAATTTGCTCCCGATTCGGAGAGGAAGGCTCGATCGTGGCCGTGTTCGACATCAACGGCGAGGCAGCGGCGAGTACGGCCGCCGCGATCCGCGCCGCCGGGACCAAGAGCCAGGCCTATGTCGTCGATATCACCGACCAGGCGCGCGTGATCTCGGCTGTTTCGGAAGTGGAGCGCGATCTCGGACCTGTCGACGTGCTGGTCAATAACGCGGGTTGGGACCGCGGCGCCAACTTTCTCGAAACCGACAAAGCGCTTTGGGAAAAAATCGTTGCAATCAATCTGTACGGCCCGCTCCAAATGCACCACGCGGTACTCAAAGGCATGAGCACCCGCGGCAAGGGCAAAGTGGTCAACATCGCCTCGGACGCCGGCCGGGTGGGCTCCTCGGGCGAATCGATCTATTCCTTTTGCAAGGGCGGGCTGATCGCCTTCACCAAGACCCTGGCGCGCGAGATGGCGCGAAAGCAGATCAACATCAATGTCGTCTGTCCCGGGCCCACCGACACCGCCCTGTTCCGGGATTTCTGCGGCGAAGGCGAGTACGGCGACAAGCTGCGCAGCGCGCTTGCGCGCTCGATCCCGTTCGGGCGTCTGGGTGAGGCGAGCGATCTGCCCGGTGCGGTCTGTTTTCTCGCCAGCGACGACGCGGTGTTCATCACCGGGCAGGTCTTGAGCGTCTCCGGAGGTCTGACGATGGCAGGGTGAAGCGCCAGCGTGATGGACTCAGAATAACAATCGATTCCCATAGTGTGGAGGCGAGGGGGAAAGCTAGACCGGATGGGCGATGCAGGAATCGCTCGCTGTTCGAAGCCGGGACCCTTCGCTCGGTGTCCCGCAATAAGGGGAGGAATCATGATTAGGTTTCAGTGCCGTTGGTCGACATCGATTTTGCGATCCAGGCGAGCAGTAGCACGCAGCGTGGCGGGATTGGCGCTGGGGGCGAGCCTCGCGTTCGTGGGCATTACCCCGGCCATGGCGCAGGCATGGCCGGAGAAACCCGTGCGATTGGTGGTCGCGTTCGCGGCGGGCGGAATGATCGACATCTTTGCGCGCACGCTGCAGCCGCGGCTCGCCGAGGGGATTGGCCAGCCGTTGATCATCGATAACCGCGGCGGCGCAAGCGGAACGCTGGCGGAAGCCGTGCTCGCCAAGTCGCCGCCCGACGGCTATACGATCTTGATGACTGCGGACGTTGTACCGTCGAATCCTCATCTTTTCCGCAATCTCAGCTACGACCCCATGCGCGACTTTGCGCCGGTATCCATGCTGCTCAGGGTACCGCTGACGCTGATCGTGAATCCGTCGGTTCCCGCCAATTCGCTCGCAGAGCTTATCGCGTACGTGCGCTCGCGCGACGGCAAATTCGCCTATGCCTCGACAGGCACGGGCACAAGCAATCATCTGTTGATGTTATTCCTCAAGGCGAGAGCCGGAGTCGACATGATTCACGTGCCCTACAAGGGGGGTGCGCCGGCGGTCGCCGACGTGATCGGCGGCCAAGTGCAGTCCACACTGATTGCGATCACCCTGGCAGTGCCCCAGGTGCGCTCGGGCAAGGCGCGGGCAATCGCCGTGACCGACGACAAACGCGCGCCGCTGTTGCCGCAGATTCCGACCTTCAGCGAGTCCGGCTTCGCCGATTTCCCTCCAGGCCAATGGATCGGCCTGTACGTGCCCGCGGGAACCCCGCCCGCGACTATCGCGCGGCTGCATGCGGAGTTCAGCAAGGCCGCGCGCGCGCCCGACGTGCTGGCGCGCTTTCGCGACCTCGGTGCCGAGGTGGTCATGAATCCCACGGCCGAGTTCGCAGCGTTTTTTCGTTCCGAATACGAGCGCCTGGGCAAGCTGATCCGGGAGAACAAGGTCACCGTGCAATGACGCGCGCTTGCGATGCCGCAGGGAATTCAGGCCCCGGCAGCGCGTTCAGCTAAAGGAGATTTGGCGATGTTGCAGTTCATCATTCAGGGACGGGGCGGCCAGGGAGCGCAGACGGCCGGCACGATTCTGGCGCAATTGTTCTTTCAGGAAGGAAAGCAGGTCCTCGCCTATGCAACCTATGGCGGCGCCCGCAAGGGAACTCCGGTCAGCTCGTCGCTGCGCGTCGATGACAAACCCATCAGGATGCGCTGCGACATAGAGAAGGCCGACGGCATCGTCTGCTTCGACCCCAGCCTTCTCGCCGGCGGCAATCTGCTGAAGGCGGCGACGGAAAAAACGCTGGTGCTGATCAACTCGTCTTTCCCGAAGGAGGAGTTCAGCCATCTGGGCAATTTCAGGGTGGTCACGATCGACGCCAAGTCCGTTGCCAGAAAAAACGCTCTCGGGCGAATCGTGAACACAACCCTGGTGGGCGCCCTGCTCGGGCTGATCGGATACCGGAACGTGGAGCTGCTGAAGAAGGTCATCGGCGAGACCAGCCCGGTCAAGACCGCGGAAAACGTCGCTGCCTGCATGGACGGATACCACCTGGCCAGCAAAGGAGTGCAATAGATGGCCGCGCCCGCCGCGAAAATGCCGCCGATCTGGACGACCGGATCGACTGAAGAACTGAACACCGGAACCTGGCGCAACGACATCGCCGTGCACCAGAAACGGCCAGCGCCCTGCCATAACGCGTGCCCGGTCGATGGCGCCATCCCTGAATGGATCAGGCAATTGCGCAACGAGGACATTCACGGCGCCTGGCTGACCCTGATGGAGCACAACCCGATTCCCGCGTCGATCGGAAGAGTCTGTCACCGCCCATGCGAAAGCGTGTGCAACCGGCAGCAGTACGACGGCGCGGTGGCAATCAACGCGCTGGAGCAGTACGTCGGCGATTTTGCGATCCGCAAGAGCTGGGCATTCCCCTCCCCGACGGCGGAGAAGGAGCAGAAAGTTGCCATCGTGGGCGGCGGTCCCGCGGGTCTTTCCTGCGCTTTCCAGCTTCGAAGAATGGGTTATGGCGTAACCCTGTTCGACGCCAATCCGGAGCTGGGCGGCGTACTGCGCTACGGCGTTCCGGATTTTCGCCTTCCGCGCGGCGTGGTCGCGGCCGAGGCAGCACGTGTCGTGGCCATGGGCGTCCAGGTCGTCTCGGGCCGCAGGATGTGCGCGGCGGACCTTGACGATTTGCAGAAGGATTACGCGGCGGTCTTCATTGCGTTCGGCGCGCACAATTCCAAACACCTGCCGCAGTTTCCCAAGTCGGATCCCAACGTCGTCGACGCGATCGCTTTCCTGCGCAGCGTCAAACTTGGCGCCCCCATGAGCATCGGAACGAAGGTCGCCGTCATCGGCGGAGGGAGCGTGGCGATGGATTGCGCAGCCTCGGCCATCAGGCTGGGCAGCTCGGCGACGGTGGTCGCAATCGAGAAGCGCGGAGCCATGCCCGCCGAGGAAGGCGAGATAGCCGATGTCCTCGACGAAGGCGGCGCTCTGATCGACGGGGCGATGGTCAAGAAGGTGCAGGTCGGCTCCGGCGTATTCAGGCTCGGCTGCGTTAAAGCCGAACTCGATCCGAATGCGCCCGCAGGCGTGATCGTCCCCGTGGAGGTGAAGGGAACCGACTTCGAGCTGGAGGCCGATACCGTGATCCTTGCGGTCGGGCAGGATCCCGAAATTGACGACTGGCAGGCGAGCCTGCGCACGAGCAGGAACATGGTCACCATCGACGATCGCTATATGACCAGCCGGGACGGCGTATTTGCCGCGGGAGATGCCGCCAGCGCCGTGCGCTTCGTGTCCACGGCGGTTGGCGACGGCAAGAGGGCGGCGCAAAGCATCGCGCGCTACCTCGGCGCCTCCCAGGCCGCAGGCGAGCAAGCGTCAGCTGCGACCGTGGGTTTCGCCGACATCAACACCTTCTATTTTCCGCCAGCCGAGCAAAGAGAGCGGAACAAGCTCGACGCGGCAGAGCGGAACTCGGGCTTCAACGAAATCCGGCTGGGCTACTCGGTGGAGGAGGCGCTGGCCCAGTCCGACCGCTGTTTCTCCTGCGGCGATTGCACCGAGTGCGACAACTGCTTCTATTACTGCCCCGACATGGCGATCGTGAAAGATCCCGCCTCGCCGCTTCATTACCGGGTGCTGGAGCAGTACTGCAAGGGCTGCGGAGCCTGCGTGACGGAATGCCCGAGAGGCGCCATGATCCTCCAGGAAGAAATGAAATGAACGCGAGACTGCTGCTTACCGGGAATCACGCCGTCGCCTGGGCGGTCAAGCTCTCGCGGCCCAAGGTGATTCCCATCTACCCGATCACGCCACAGACGCCGATCATCGAGCAAATATCCGAGTTCATGGCACAGGGGGAATTGGACGCCGAGGTCATGACCATGGAGTCCGAGCACTCTGCAATGTCCGCCGCGGTGACCGCGTCGCTATCCGGCGTGCGCGTATTCACCGCGACGGCATCCCAGGGACTGCTGCTCATGCACGAAATGCTCCACTGGGCCGCCGGCTCGCGCGCGCCCATCGTCATGGCCAACGTCAACCGGACGGTGGGGTCTCCCTGGGGATTCTGGCCCGACCAAACCGACAGCCTGTCGCAGCGAGACACCGGCTGGATCCAGTACTACTGCGAGAACGGACAGGAATCTCACGACACCATCTTCCAGGCGTTCAGGGTCGCGGAGCAGGTCCTCGTGCCGGCGATGGTCATCCACGAGGCCTTTTACGTTTCCCACGCCATGGAGGCAATCAACCTTGTCCCGCAGGAAGTGGCCGATCGCTACCTTCCGGCGTATCAGCCGCTGCATCGGTTGGACCCTACGCATCCCGAATCGATCGGCAATACCGTACCGCAGGCCGTGTTCCAGAAGCACCGGCAGGACATGGGCGAGGCCATGGAGCGCGCGCTCGATGTGGCACGCGCGGCCGACCGCGAACTGGAGGCCCTGATCGGCCGGGGCTACGGCATCCTCGAGAAATACCGGTATGAAAATGCGCAGCTCGTGATCGCCACGATGGGCAGCATGACAGGAACGGTGCGCGACGCGGTCGATGAACTGCGGGACGAAGGCGTCCCGGTCGGGCTCCTCAAGCTGAAGCTGTTCCGTCCGTTTCCGGTGCAGGATATCCGCGACGCAGCACTCGGGGTACCGAAAATCCTGGTGCTCGACCGGAATTTCGCGCCGGGCACGGGAGGCGCCCTTTTCCAGGAGATAAAGGCTGCGCTCTACGGCATGGAAAAGGCACCGCAAGTGCACGGGTATCTTGCAGGGGTCGGCGGGACCAGCATTTCGCCGGCCGCGATACAACAGATGGCAAGGCGCGCCATGGCAGAGACGCCCTCGCCGAATTCGGTATGGATGGGGTGAAGCGAAAATGAACGTCAGCTACGGCATACAGGAACAGAAGGTCTTCGCATCGGGACATGCAGCCTGCCCGGGTTGCCATGTCGCGCTCGCCATGCGCTTCATCCTCAACACGCTGGGGCCCGACACGGTCGCAGTCGTTCCGGCTTCGTGCATCGCCATCATCGCCGGCCCCCAGCCCCTGAGCTCGATGAACATTCCCGTCTATCAGACGACCCTCGAGTCAAGCGCGGCGTCTGCCGCCGGGATCAAGCGGGCGCTGGTAGCCAAGGGCAATGACCACACCAATGTCGTCGCCCTCGCGGGCGACGGCGGCACCTACGACATCGGTTTCCAGTCGCTGTCCTCGGCGGCGGAGCGAAACGAGGACATCATCTACGTCTGCCTCGACAACGAGGGCTACATGAACACGGGCGCCCAGAAGAGTTCGGCGACGCCCTCGCTCGCCTACACGACCTCGACGCCCTCGGGCAAGAAGACACCGAAGAAAAACGTCGCCGAGATCATGGCCGCGCACAACATCCCGTACATGGCGACCGCTACCACAGGCTATCCCGAGGACCTCGTGCGCAAGGTCGCCAAGGCAAGGGACATGAAAGGGGGATTCCGGTTCCTGGTGGTGCTGTCT
>JACQTO010000245.1 GCA_016210745.1 Betaproteobacteria bacterium | reverse complement strand
GGCCGCGTTGTTGACCAGCACGTCGATGCGGCCCAGGGCGGCAAGCGTGCGCTCGACCATAGCGGCGACCGAGTCCGGGTCCGAGACATCGGTCCGAACGGCGAGCGCGCGCTGCCCCTGCGCTTCGAGTTCCTGCTGCAGGGCGATAGCGGCCTCGCCGTTGCGTTGCGCAATCACGGGGATGGCGCCCTGTTCGGCGAAATGCCGCACAAAGGAACGCCCCAATCCCCGGCCGCCGCCGGTGACGATAGCGACCCGGTCCTTGAGGGTCGGATAGATTGCGGTCATGGTTCAGGATCCTGGATCCAGGATCCAGGATCCAGGATCCAGGTGAAGTTAGCCGCGCGAAGCGCGGCCCCTCGATCCTGAATCCTGAATCCCGAATCCTGCATTACTTACGTCGTCAAAATATGAACCGCGCAGGCCCCGTGATCTAGACCCGAGATGCCGCCTCCGGTGCAATGGGTCAGGGCCACTTTCGCGCCCTTGACCTGATGCTTGCCCGCCTCGCCGCGAAGCTGCCAGACGGCCTCACAGATCTGCGCGACGCCGGTAGCACCGACCGGATGGCCTCGGCACAACAAGCCTCCGCTTGGATTGACCGGTTTTGCGCCGTCGATCCCAGTATCGCCTCGCTCGACCATTCCCAGCGCACCGCCTTTCCCGCAGAATCCGAGAGACTCGTAATACATCATCTCGGCGCTCGTGAATGCATCGTGGATCTCGGCGACATCGATGTCCTCCGGCCCGATTCCGGCGGCCTCGTAGGCGAGCTTTGCCGTGCGCACGGTCAGCTCGCTCGTGGCCATGTCGCGAAAGCCGGTCTTGTACAGCCCCGACTGAAGCGTCGACGCTGCCACGCGCACCGGCTTGCCGCGCGCCTCGGCGCGCTTCTGCGTTGTGACCACTGCCGCCGAGGCGCCGTCGCCGGTAGGGCAGCACATGTACAGCGTGAGCGGATCGGCGATCATGCGCGATGCCAGCACTTCTTCGGGCGTGAGGCGGTTCTGGAATTGCGCATAGGGATTGAGCGCTCCGGCCTCGTGGGCCTTCGAGGCGACCATCGCAAGGTGCCGGGATGTGGCGCCGGTCTCGTGCATGTAGCGCCGCGCGCGCATCGCGTACAGGGCGGGCATGGCGAACCCGAGGTTGACCTCGATATCGGTCTTCTCCAGGGGAATGGTGCCCCCGCCGAGCCGCGTGAGCTGATCGATGCCGATGACCAGCACGGTCTCCGCTCGGCCCACCGCGACGGCGGCGCATGCCTCGCGCAAGGCCGCCGAACTGCTCGAGCAGGCGTTTTCGATATTGGTGATCGGAATCCCGGTCATGCCGATATCGCGCAGGATGCGCTGGCCGATGAGCGTGCCGCCAAATAGGCTGCCGCAAAAGACTTCGTCGACATCGCGCCTCTGTATCCCCGCATCCTTGAGCGCCTTGAGCAGCGCTTCCCGGCCCAGCTCTTCTATGGCCCGCTCCGGCTGCTTGCCGAAGCGCGTCATTGCAACACCTGAAATGTAGGCAGTCATGATTTAGCGCTTCCGAAATTTATAGCTGATCACGGGGACGCCCTCGGCATTGACCTTTACCCGACCAAGCACCACCCGCACGGGCTCGTCCACCTTGAGTTCTGCGGCCGAGTGCTCGATCTGGCCGAACAGACGCACGCCGTCCTCCAAATCCACATATCCGACCACGTAGGGCGACGGGAATCCCTTGAGCACCGCATGCATCTCGGTAAAGCTGTAGAGCGTGCCGGTCGGCGAGAGCGGCGTCGGCTCCAGGCCCTTTTCATTGCCGCACTCGTGGCAGATGTCTTTGGCCGGAAATACGCGCGTGCCGCAAACGGGGCAGCGCATGCCGATCAGGCGCACTTCTCCGTTCGATTCTTTCCATGGCTTCGAAGCCGGGAAATACTCTGTGTCAGGCTTCAATTCTGCGTTGGCATTGGCCATTTCGATTGCTCTCCGTTTACGATGGTATCAGCCGCGCTGCTCTTGTTTGATCGCACCGCTCTCGATCAGCTTTCGATTGCTCTCCAGTTCCGCGCGGACTTTGGCGGCGAACTCCTGCGGGGTCGAGCCGACCACCTGCATTGCCCTGGTCCTGAACGATTCCCTGACTTCCGGCAGTCGCAAGGCCCGGATAAGCGCATCGCTCAGCTTGGTCGCGATTTCCGGAGGCAGCCCCGCCATGGCGGCAAAGCCGATCCAGACGGTGTGGCTATGGCCCTTCAATTCCGGCACCCCCGATTCGGAGACGGTCGGCACGTTGGGAAGCTGCTCCCAGCGCTCACGTCCGGTGGTCGCCAGCGCGAACAACCTGCCCGAATCCACGTAGGGTTTAACGATCGCCGCGACCGGCAGGAGCATGAGGATCTCCCCGGCGACCAATGCCGTATGCGCCGGAGCGTCCGATTTGTAGGGGACGTGCAAACCGGTGACGCCGACCTTGGACAGCATCGACTCGGTTGCAAAATGGATGGCGGTGCCATTGCCGCCGGTGCCGAAAGTGATCTTTTGCGGATTGGCCCTGCCATAAGCCACCAGTTCCTGCATCGAGCGCACCGGCAGCTTCGGATGGACCATGACGACGAGCGGCGACTCGACCGCGTAGGTCAGATACGTGAAATCCTTGAGCGGATCGTAGCCGACGGTGCGGTCCATGAGAGGATTGATCGTCATCGAGGCGGGCGACACTGTCGCGATGGTGTAGCCGTCCTTCGGCGCGCGCAGCATGCTCAGCGTCCCGATCTTCTGCGATGCGCCGGGACGGTTCTCGACGTTGACCGGCTGCCCGAGGATCTTCGCCATCTCCGGCGCCACGGTGCGTGCGGTGATGTCGACCGGTCCACCGGGCGCGGTCGAGGCGATGATCAATATCGGCTTGTTGGGAAAGGTCTGCGCAAGGGCGCAGGCGGCAATGCCCAGGCAGCCGGCAATTACCGAAGTCGCTTGCAAGAGCCTGCGCCCAGAGTCGGATGTGTTGCGCATGAGGGTACCCTCCTTTCGAGCGGCCTGAACCCGGTTGCAGGTCTGGCCTGATGTTGAAAAGATCAAAGCATGGTTTCGAAGGAACAGTTGACAAGCAGCTCGGCCACCGACGCATTATTGGACAGGCCGATCACCGAGGTGACCAGAGCCGCCAATTCATCGGCATCGGTCATTTCTTCCGGAGGCATCGAGGCGGCTCTTGCCGCCATTTCGGTCCGAACCCATCCTGGGCAAATCGCGGTTGCCCGCACGCCGTCCTCCCAGCCGGCACGGCGCACGGCGTGGGTAAGCGCAACCAACGCGAACTTGCTCATCTGATAGCCTGCATTGAGGTTGCGCACCCGTTTTCCGGACAGCGACGCCATATTGATCACCCGTCCGCGCCCGCACTTCTTGAGCTCCGGGAGCGCGGCCCGAATGAGCCGGTAGGGCGCTTTGACATTGACTTCGAACAGCGCTTCGAGGTCCTCCTCGGAGCCCTCCTCCAGCGTCACTGTCCGGATAATGCCCGCGCAGTTGACCAGGACGTCGATGCGGCCGAAATGTCGAACCGTGTCGTTCACCCAAACCCGCGCGTCTTCGGCACGGGTTGCGTCGTAGGAAAACGTCTTCACTTCGGCGCCGGCCGAATCCAAACCCGCCACTGGGCGCGGCGTTCTGATTCCCAGGCTCAGGCGATAGCCCGATTGGTGCAGACTGCGCGCAATGGCCCCGCCGATGCCGCCGGATGCACCGGAGACCATCGCGACAGGCGCTTGGTCGGGTTCGCTTCCCATTTGAACTGGCCTAAAAAATGGGGTCAGAGTAACTTTTCCGGCGGAAGATTGGTGTGCGAGAGCATTGGGAAATGGGAAAAGTTACTCTGACCCCATTTTTTCGATGTCCCGAACGGGCGTCTCCGGATCGAGTCCGCGGCGCTCTCGCGCCAGGGTTTCGGCACCGTTAAGCTCCCACTCGCCGGCTGCCGTGCGGTTGGCGAAACGCTGCCAGGTGTCGCTCCAGTCGCCCAAATTGTAGCCGTGCCATGGTGACGGAACAGCGAGCGAGGGCAGGCCGAGCTCCTCCCAAATGGCGCGCGCGCCCTCCATGAACTCACGGGCGGGCAACGCAAGCGGCGGCATGGTGCGCTTCAGGGTGGCGTCGATGAGCATGGTCGAATCCATGCTGCGCGGCCCGTACTGTGCGCCCTGCACCCCGCCGCGATAGGGGGCGATGTGCACATCCTCGATGGGGTTGGAGCGATAGGCGAGCGACCAAAGAACGGCGTCCGTGCCGGCCGGATCGATGTCTTCGCTCACCGCAATCACGATCTTGCCGCAATCGGGGCGCAGGCTCGCCGTCCCTTGGAGCCCGCGCCATACCTCGTTCCTGTCCGTCGTGTGCGCGAACTGAAGGAAGATCACGGGACGAAGATTGGTCAGCGGCTCATGCATGACCACTCGGCGTATTCCTCTGATCGACAGATGGTCGCGCAAATGGGCCAGATAAAACGGCTCGAACACGACCTTCTTGATGATGCTCGACTCGCTCGGGGTGACTTGGCTGATGATGGAGGTGAAAACCGGGGAGCGCTTGCGGGTGATGGCCGTTACACGCATCTGCATGTTGAATCCTTCGAGCGCGACGTATCCGTTGCTCTCGCCAAAAGGCGCTTCGGGCTCGAGGACCTCCGGATCGATGATTCCCTCGATGACGATCTCCGCATCGGCCGGCACTTCCAGATCGACCGTGACGGCTTTCGCTTTTCTTATCGGAGCACCTGCCAGGGCGCCGGCCACAGCCAGTTCGTCCATGTCTGCGGCGAGCCTTTGCGGGCCGGTGTAGACGACAACAGGCGAGCATCCGATCACAATGGCGCAAGGCATCGGCTGCTTGCGCTCACGATACTTGAGCCAATGAAAATAGCCGCCGGCTCCTCCGGTCCCGGCCAGCATGCGCACCGCGAGGCGGTCGGTTGCCTTGAGCGCTGCGCGATACATGCCCATGTTTTGAACGCCGCTGTCCGGATCGCGCGTGATGCATAGAGTCGCCGTCAAATAGGGGGCAGAGTCGAAGCCCGGCGTGGAAACGGGCACCGGCAAGGCAGCCACGCCGCCCCCGGGCCGGTGCAGCTCCTCGCCGGTGATAACGACTTCCTGGCAGGGCGGCGACGCGCTGACGACAGGCGCTATCGGATTGGCGATCGCGCGCATCCAGGCGGGGCCGATTTCCTCCACCGACGTTCCCATGCCCATGGCGTAAATCCGCGGCGAGGCGGCCAGAGCGCCGACGGCCACCGGAATATCGTATCGACGGCCGTGGGAATCGACGACGTTGGTGAAGAGAAATGCGCGACGCTTGTCCTCGGGGATGCCGCCGAGAAATTGCCAACGCACCAGCGGATGGAGCTCGGTGTCCTTGTTGATGGGCCGCTCGATGCGAACCAGGAGACCTTCGGCTTCGAGATCGGCAAGGTGGTCCTGGAAATTCAGCCTCGGGGCTCTCGCAGCCGGTGGCTGCGAGGCACCCTGTTTCTTTTCGGGATCATTGCGCATGTCGGGACTGCCCTTCTAGGGAAATCGAAAGGAAAAGGCACCGAGCAATTTCTCGGGGAATGCGGTGCTTTGGTCGAGGTCGCCTTGTCAGCGGGAGTTTTCCTGCATGAATGCGGCCACCGGCGCCAGATAGGAATCGGGAAATTCGAACGGACCCATGTGCGGCGCACCTTCGATGAGGGTCAAGGCAGCCCCCGGGATGTGCTCGGCGATCATCCTCGCGGCCGCAGGCGGCGTGCTCAGATCCTTGTCTCCGGTAACGACCAAGGTCGGCGCCTTGATCTGCTTGAGGGACGAAAGCGTGTCGAGGCGGCTGATGGCGCGCCAGCACGCCGCCCAGCTGTCCACATCGTTCTCGAGCAGCCGCCCTTCGCAGCGCTTCGCCAGCGCCGAGGCGAGTGCCGCCGGCGTGAACCATCGCTCGAGCGTGGCCCCCAGCACCGCGCGCATGCCGTCCCGCCGGGCGATCTCGCCGCGTGCGACCATCTGCTTGCGGGCTTCGTCGGGCAGCGTACACGCGGTCCCGAGTAAAGCGAGCGACCGGATCAGGTCCGGGTGGCGGATGGCGAGGTACTGTGCCGCCATGCCGCCCATCGACAAGCCCGCGACATGTGCGGCCCCGAGCCCCAGCGCGCGAAGCAGTGCGGCTGCGTCGTCGGCGAGATCGGCGAGTTCTATTTCGCCTCTGATGGACGCCGAGCGGCCATGGCCGCGAAAGTCCATGGAAACCACGCAAAAGCTCGGCGCAAGCCGCTCGGCAAACGGCTGCCACCAGCTCGAATCCAGGCCGATCGGATGAAGCAATAGCACCGGCGCGCCCTGTCCGCTGCGGCGATAGGCGATTTCGACGTTATTGATTCGCTCGATCTGCATTTGGTTCTTTCGCGCTCGGCAATCTTGCTGCGATAGCAATAGAATACCATCTCAGAACAACGCTTACGCTGTTTGCGATGGCAGCGGATGCAGCCCAGCGCTTAAGGTGAATTTATGTCCACGCCCAGCAAGTTTGTCGGCGCGCGAGTCCAAAGGATGGAAGACCCGGCCCTGCTGCGCGGCCAGGGGCGGTTCGTCGACGACTTTCACCTGCCGGGGATGCTCGAGGCTGCCTTTGTCCGCAGCCCGCATGCGCATGCGCGTGTGAAGTCGATCGACGTTTCGGCAGCGCTTGCGGTTCCCGGCGTGCGCGCCGTATTCACCTTGCAGGACCTTCCGCTATCGGCGCAGGCACGCCTGCCGCTGCTGGTGCCTAACCCGGCGATCCGCGAGGCGCGCACGCAATACTGCCTGGCGAAAGACGAAGTCTGTTTTGTCGGCGAGTCCCTTGCGATCGTTGTCGCGGACAGCCGCTACCTTGCCGAGGATGCAGCGGCGATGGTCGAGGTGGATTACGAGCCGCTGCCGGCCGCCGCGGGTTTGA
Source organism: Betaproteobacteria bacterium (assembly GCA_016210745.1). Taxonomy (GTDB): domain Bacteria; phylum Pseudomonadota; class Gammaproteobacteria; order Burkholderiales; family SG8-39; genus JACQTO01. Next base: position 44,110 of record JACQTO010000245.1, on the reverse strand, counting down.
GCGCTGCGCTGGCGGCAGGTGCTCCAACCGCACACGCGGACCTCCGCGACAACTTGGTGGCACTGGTGAAGATGTCCTACGGAAAGCCCGATGAGGCGTTCGGCCAGGCGAAGACCATCGTGCGCGAAACGTTCACGCAGCACCGCGGCTGCGCGCATCCGATGGAGACGCGCGGCGTGCTGGCGAGCTTCGATTCGGCGACAGAGCAGCTCACGGTCTGGTCTTCGGGGCAATCGCCGTTCTTGGAAAAGAAATGCCTGGTCGATCTTTTGGCCTGGGACCCGGAGCGGCTGCGCGTCATCAATCCGGACGTGGGCGGCGGATTTGGCCCGAAAGGCATTTTTTACGTCGAGGAGGCCGTAGTCTCCGCCGCGGCGGTCAAGCTCAAGCGTCCGGTGAAGTGGATCGAAGATCGCCGCGAGCACTTTCTCGCCACCACGCAGGAGCGCGATCAGATCTGGGAGACGGAACTCGCGCTCGATGCGAATGCGAAGATCCTCGGCCTGAGAATCGCGATGAGCCACGATAACGGCGCCTATCTTCCCTGGGGAATCATCCTGCCGTGGATCGCTGTGACGACCACGCCGGGCCCGTATGTCGTGCCCAATATCGGTATCGATCTCAAGGTGGTGTTCACGAACAAGGTGCCCACCACGCCGCTGCGCGGGGCGGGGCGGCCCCAGGGCGTTTTTGCGATGGAGCGCATCCTCGACAAGGCCGCTGCAGAATTGGGGATCGGTCAGGATGAGATTCGCAGGCGCAATCTGGTGCAGCCCGAGCAGATGCCCTACGAGGTGGGATTCATCTATCGCGACGGCAAGCCCGTGATCTATGACTCCGGCGACTATCCGGCCTGTCAGGCCAAGGCGCTCGAGCTTGCCGACTACGCGGTTTTCCCGGAGCGCCAGGCCGCAGCGCTCAAGCAGGGCCGCTATCTCGGGATCGGGATCGGCAGTTACGTCGAAGGTACGGGGCTTGGTCCCTTCGAAGGCGCCACCGTGCGCGTTCAACAGAACGGACGCGTGACCATTCTGACCGGTGCCGCGCCGCACGGCCAGGGGCACAAGACCACCTTCGCGCAGATCTGTGCCGACCATCTCGGAGTGGGCCTGGATCAAATCGATGTCATCACGGCGGACACCAATGCGATTGCGATGGGTGTCGGAACCTTCGCCAGCCGCATCACCGTCAATGCCGGGAACTCCGTTCACGTCGCTGCACAGACCGTGCGCCAGAAGCTCCTGAAACTTGCAGGCGCGCTCATGGAGACGAGCGAAGACGACCTGGAATTGGCAGAGGGCCGCGTAGCGGTGAAAGGGGTCCCGGGCATGCACAAGACGTTTGCCGAGCTTGCGCGCACCGCGCAAGGGATGCCCGGGTTTTCGTTTCCCGAGGGCGTGACCTGCGGCCTGGAACACACCGAGTATTTCTCGCCGGTGCGCTCGACCTACTGCAACGGTACCCACGTCGCCGAAGTCGAAGTCGATATCCACACGGGCTACGTCAAGGTCCTGCGCTATTCGGTGGCGCACGACTCGGGGCGCCTGGTCAATCCGCTCATCGTCGACGGACAGATTCAGGGCGGCGTCGCGCACGGAATCGGCAACGCGCTTCTGGAGTGGATGGGCTATGACGAAAATGCGCAGCCGGTGACGACCAATTTCGGCGAATACCTGATGCCGATGGCCACTGACGTGCCGAGAGTAGAAATGGCGCACCTCGAATCGCCTTCCCCTTTGAATCCATTAGGGGTCAAAGGCGCCGGCGAAGGCGGCACGATTCCGGCGGCCGCGGCGATCACGGCGGCGATCGAAAATGCGCTCAGCCCGTTCGGGGTAAAACTCACGCAAACGCCGGTGTTTCCGCAGCGGATCGTCCAGCTTCTGCAAGCGAGCGGCGCGTATGCGAAAGACGGGCCGCGCCGGGAAGCGGTTTAGGCCGTTGCGAGTTTAGTGTTGGCGAATTTGGCGAAGATTTGGTTTCTAAATTCGTCTCCCTCTTTTCGTGCAGTTGCTTGCAACTGCACGAAAAGAGGGAGATCGATAAACGGCAAAACGAGTTTCTTCGGTTCCGGCTATGCTCGATTGGGCGTACCAAGTAATGTAAGGAAAATTGCATGAATCAAGGCTCCCAATCGTCCAAACCGCTTGCGGGCGTGCGCGTTCTCGACCTGACCCAGTTCCTTTCGGGACCCTACGCCACCATGATCCTGGGGGACCTTGGCGCCGAGGTGATCAAGGTGGAACCGCCGCAGGGCGATGCGACGCGCACCATTCCTCCCAATTTTGTCGGTGAAGACAGTGCCTATTACCTTTCGATTAACCGCAACAAGCGTAGTATTGTCGTCGACCTCAAGAAGCCTCAGGGACGCGAACTGGTGCTAAGGCTTGCAAAGGCAAGCGACATCGTGATCGAGAACTACCGCCCGGGCGTCATGGACAGACTCGGCTTGGGTTACGGCGAGCTTTCGCGGGCGAATCCGGCGATTATCTGGGCGAGCATCAGCGGTTTCGGCCAGGACGGACCGTATCGGGATTACCCGGCATACGACATGATTGTTCAGGCGCTCTCGGGCGGGATGAGCCTCACCGGCGAGTCGGGACGTCCGGCAGTGCGCGCCGGCATACCGATCGGGGACTTGGCTGCGGGCATGTTTTCGGTGATCGGTATTCTCGCCGCGCTGCATGAGTGCAAGGCTGCCGGGCGCGGCAAGCGCATCGACGTGGCAATGCTGGATTGCCAGGTCTCGATGCTGTGCTACCAGGCTGCCTACTACCTCGTGTCGGGAAAAGTGCCCGGTCCCCAGGGGCGCGAGCATGACTCCTTTGCGACCTACCGCACCTTCGAGGCCGGCGACGGCGTGAGCGTGGTCGTGTGCGCCAACACGGAAAAAATGTGGCAGGACATGGCGCGCATCCTCGGACTGAATGAACTCGTGGACGACGCGCGGTTTCGCACCAATGCGGATCGCCATGAGCATCGCGGCGCGCTGGGGCCGCTGATGGAAGCGGCCTTCCTGAGGCGTCCGGCGCAGGAGTGGATCCTGGATTTCAAGCAGGCAGGCATCCCGGTTGGCGTGGTGAATAAACTCGATCACGCGCTCAGCGATCCCCATGTCCTGCACCGAAACATGGTCGTTCACATGAACGATGAGGCCGGCCATGAAGTTCGCGTCGCCGGCAACCCGGTCAAATTTACCGGCGAGCCCGAATCGCCGCCGGCGTACCCGCCGCGGTTTGGCAGCGATACACGCTCGGTGCTCTCCGATGTGCTCGGGTGCTCCGCCCAGGAAATCGCCTCCCTGCTCGCAGATCAAGTGGTATTGGACCGCATGGCTGAGCGCAAACCCATTAGCCCCTAAACCGGAGAGGCTGGAACGAATGGAGCTGGTTTTGCCGTTTTTCAATCTCCCCCTTTTCGTGCAGTTGCAAGCAACTGCACGAAAAAGGGGAGACGAATTTAGAAGCCAAATCTTCGCCAAATTTGTCAACAGCAAGCTTGTAAGTGCCTAAGAACCCGTGGTCGAAAAAGCAAAAATAGTCAAATCGCTGGGAGAATCGAAGCTCGCCCTTCCCGGGCTGGTCAACGAGGCGCTTGCCGCGAATGACCGGGCCAAGTACTTGTTCACGTTGCTGCAGTCGGCAAAGGGCCATGCCGACAATCCGGCTGCCGAGCGATCGTCACTCGCCGCGGAGCGGGCTCAGGCCGGAATCGAGGACGAATCGCTCGACGCGGTCGTCGCCCAAAGCGCCAAGGCGAAGCGCGGCGGCTATCGAATTCCCGGAGCTGCACACATTGTCCAAACGGCCTTTGGCAACGTCGAGCACATGCTCGAGCCGCTTACAGCCGAGCAGGACGCCGAAGCCGCGAGCTTCGCCGCGCGCCTGGAACAGCTCGCGCCGAAGAAACCCGTCGGCATCGATGACATTCTGCCCGGACAGGCGATCGACGCGATCGTGTCCGGTCGCCGTGAGGACGGTGACAGCCTGCACCTGCTGGTCATGGACATGCACAAAGCGCTCAACCGCCTGCAGGTGCGCATCTCCTCGGAGGTGATCGACGGCGCGAGCGTCTACGATATCGCCGAAGACGATCGTCCGCTCATCCGCGCCTTCATGCGCGGCATCGAGGAAACCTCAAGGCTGCGCTTCGAGCATCCGGGCCTGGGCACGACGGCAACCCGCGCCGGCGCGCGACTTGTCATCCAGAATGACATCGGCACCACCGATGCGCACGTGCTGGTAGTGCACGTGGAGGGATTGACGGTTCACGTGACCTACACCGACGTGCACCTGCAGCGGCTGTTGTTTTTCCAGAGCCTGTTCGAGCGCTACGAACTGGCGTGGGAGGACACGCGCTCCCGGCGCGACGCCACGGTGGAGGACGAGATCTATCACCTGTCGCTCGGTGCTTTTACCGCAGGCGAGCGGCCCGCGCTCGAGGCGTTTCTTGCCTACCTCGGATCGCGAATCGTATTTCTCATCGACTGGAACCGCGCGCGCAAGCGGCTGCGCATGTTCCTGTCGAAAAAGGACACGCTCGACGTGCTGAAATGGGCCGCCGCGCACAACTTCGGCCATCGCGGATTCCTGCGCTGCGGCGGGGAGCAGCTGATCTACGACGCCATCGAGTTCGCCGCGCACGGGCAGCTGCACTTCGGACAGGGACTGGGCGAACTACTGCCCAAGGGCAAGACGGTCGATCTGTTCCGCTTCGTGCTGAGGACCTGCGCCGAAGGACTGCTCGACGGGCGCTCCGAGTCGCTCATCATCGACGAGGTTCGAACCGAACTGCTCAATCACGTGCGCACCTTCCGTCATGGCCTGCTGGACATCGCCTCGGAGCACGCCGGCACCGTCGTCGAGATCGCATCGGGCATTCGCGACGTGTTGCTGCGCGCCGGCGCCAAGGACGCGGCGGCCCTGTTTCTGCGCAATGCCGAACGTGCCAAGACCTGGGAGCGGCACGCCGACGAACTGCTCAATCGGGTCCGCGCATCGAGCGGACAAGGCGAAGAGGCGGCCTTCTACGAGGATCTTGTGAGCATGGCCGACGACGTCGCCGACGATCTCGAGGACGCGGCGTTCCACATGACCCTCATGCCCAGACTGAATCTGGAAGGGGAGGTCCTGCGCAACGTGAAACAGCTTGCCGAACTGGTAGTGCAGGGCGGCCAGGAGTACATCAAGGTGCTGGAGACCGCGCGCCTGGTGAGGCGCGGCGGCGCGCGCGAGGACATGCAGGATTTTCTCGAGGCGGTACATCGCATTGTCGGCATCGAGCATCAGACCGACGAGGTGTTCCGAAACATCGAGTACACGATGCTCCTCGACGGTCACGACGCGCGCAGCCTTTATGTCATCTCGGAGGCGGCGCGCGATCTGGAAAAGGCGGCCGACGATCTGATGCACACGGCGCTCATGCTGCACGAGCACGTATTGCGGCAAGTGCAGGTGAGTTAGGGCCGATCGGGCGACCGCTGTGAATTTGCTTTTCATTACCTCTCCTCATGATGCAGTGCAATCGCAAGCGATTGCACTGCATCATGAGGAGATTGATAAAAGGCAAAACTCAGCTCTGATGGTTCGGGTCTTGAGGTAATCCATGGCCGAGCGAGCCGCAGCGGAGCAGGTCTTTGTCGTCGCCGACGGTGGCGAGGCGCGCGAGACGCCGGAAGTCATGGGCTTCAAGGCGTGGAACCTGCTGCGCATGGCGCGCATCGGCCTGCCGGTGCCCTCCGCTTTCGTCCTCGGCACGCCCTTTTGCCGGGCCTGGTTCGAACGCGGCGGAGAACTTCCCGAGGGATTTCGCGAATTGCTCGCGCAGAACCTGCGGCGTATCGAAGCGGAGTCGGGCACCGGCTTGGGCAGCGCGCGCCGGCCGCTTCTGGTTTCGGTGCGCTCGGGTGCGCCGGTGTCGATGCCGGGCATGCTGGATACCGTGCTCAATGTGGGACTGTGCGAGGGGGTGATCCGCGGCATGCTGCGCACCACCGGCAATCCCCGCCTGGTATGGGATTCCTACCGGAGGCTGATCCAGTCTTTTGCGCAGGTGGTCGCCGGGTGCGACGGCGCGCCTTTCGAGGCGGCGACGCGAGAGTGCCTGAAGCGCGAGGGCCTCGCCCGGCCGCAGGAACTCGATTTCAAGAGCCTCGAGGCCCTGGCGCTGCAGTATCTCGAGCTCTACCGCGATGGAACGGGGCGGAGCTTTCCGCAGGACCCCCTCGAACAACTCGAAGCCACGGTGCAGGCGGTGTTCCGCTCCTGGCAAAGTCCGAAGGCACTCGCCTACCGGCGCATGGAGGGAATCGACGACACACTGGGCACCGCCGTGACGGTGCAGCGCATGGTGTTCGGGAACTCCGGCGGAACATCGGGCGCGGGTGTCGCATTCACGCGCAATCCCGCCACGGGGGAGAACGAGCTTTACATGGACTACGCCGCGAACGCGCAAGGCGAGGACATCGTCGCCGGACGCCAGGCGCTCTGGCAGCCCGAAGCGCTGCGCGAGATCCTGCCGCAGGTGTACGAGGCGATCATGGCCGTGCGCGGCAAGCTCGAACTCGAGTTCGGCGACGCGCAGGAATTCGAGTTCACGGTGCAGGAAGGGCGGCTGTACCTGCTGCAGACCAGAAGCGGTAAGCGCACCGCGCTTGCCGCATTGCGAATTGCGGTCGAGCAGGTGCGCGAAGGCGTCATCGATCCCGCGCAAGCGCTTTCGCGGCTGGAAGAACTCAAGGTGGAATCGATTCGCGACGAGCGAGTCGATGCCGATCCGGCGAGCGCCTTGTGCCGCGCCGTGCCTGCGAGCATCGGCGTTGCCACCGGCGAGATCGTGCTCGACTGCGAGCGCGCGGTCCAGCGTGCGGCTGCGGGTGCGAGCGTGATTCTGGTGCGCGAGGACATCGCCACCGAGGATATCGCGGGGATCCAGGCGGCCAATGGCATACTCACCGGCGCGGGCGGTCGCACCTCGCATGCGGCCGTGGTCGCACGCCAGCTCGAAAAGGTGTGTTTGGTCGGCTGCCAGGGGCTCGCTATCGATGCGGCGGCACGCCGCTGCACGCTTGGAAAGCGCCAATTGCGCGAAGGCGAAGTGATCACCCTCGACGGGCGCAGCGGCAGCGTCTTCGCGGGCGCCGTCGGCGTGGTGGCCGAAGCCCCGCGCGAATACCTCGCTGAGCTGGCCAACTGGCGCGCCCTGGCAAAACCGCGCGCTTTGGAGAGCCAGGTGTAGCGAGGACGCTGCGCAGCGGCGAGTTGTCGCACCGTATTTATTGTGAGTGCATCGATGAGAGTAGTGGTTCTCGGGGCAGGAGTGGTGGGTACTACGGCGGCCTGGTACCTGGCCAGGGCGGGCCATGAGGTGACAGTGCTCGATCGGCAGGCTGCGCCCGCGCTGGAGACCAGTTTCGCCAACGGCGGCCAGATCTCGGTCAGCCACGCCGAGCCCTGGGCCAATCCAACCGCACCGCTTCAGACCTTGAGGTGGCTCGGGCGCGAGGACGCGCCGCTGCTATTTCGACCGCGCGCCGATCTCGCGCAATGGCGCTGGGCCGCGCGTTTTCTGTTCGAATGCCTTCCGGGGCCCACTCGGCGCAATACCGATGCGGTGTTCGCCCTTGCGATCTACAGCCACGAATGCCTGGGCCAGTTGCGCCGCGAAACCGCAATCCGCTACGACGAGGCGACGCGCGGGATTCTGCACTTGCATACCGAACCCAAGATCTTCGCACGCGTGCATCGGGAGGCGGAGGTCCTGCGGGCGCGAGGCTACCCGGCGGAGGTCAAGTCAGCGGAGGAATGCGTGGCGATCGAACCGGCGCTCGCGCATGCGCGGCCGATGCTCTGCGGGGGGCTGTTCGCGCCCGCCGACGAATCGGGCGATGCGCATCTGTTCACGCAAGAACTGGCCGAGCGCGCCCGCGCGCTCGGCGTCGACTTTCGTTTCAACGTGAACGTGCGCCGGATCGAAGTTGCGGGCGACAAGGTGATGCGCCTGGCGATCGACGACGAGGTCGGCATCGAGGAATCCGTGCGCGCCGATGCGTATGTGGTGGCCCTGGGCAGCTACAGCACGCTGCTGTTGCGGCCCATCGGCATCTCGATACCGGTGTATCCGGTCAAAGGCTATTCGATCACGATTGCGCTCGAGGAAGGAAGCGAAGCGCCGCGCACGAGCTTGACCGATCACGCGCGCAAGATCGTGATCTCGCGGCTGGGGGAGCGGCTGCGCGTGGCAGGCACCGCCGAGCTTGCCGGCTACGATACCGAGCTGAACCTGGTGCGCTGCGAGGCCTTGGTGCAGCGAACCCTGGAGCTGTTTCCCAAAGCGGGCAATCCCGACCGCGCGCAGTTCTGGACGGGACTGCGCCCGGCAACGCCCTCGAACCGGCCCTGCATCGGCAAGACGCGCTACGCCAATCTCTACCTCAACACCGGCCACGGCACCCTGGGCTGGACCCTGGCCTGCGGCTCGGCTCGCTCGCTTGCGGACATCGTGAGCGGCCGCCGGCCCGAGGTCGCGTTCGACTTTCTGGGCCTGGAGAAAATCAGACGCCCGCCGGCCGACGTCGCTCCGACGCCGACGCGCTAGGGGCTAACCGTCACTTGATGCCGGCTGCGGCGCGGCCCCTGCGCACGAGCTTGGGCAGCGGGCGCAGGCCCCCGGTGAGCGCGCGCACGAATTTCGGCAAGGCGAACACGCCGTGATGGGTGGCGCCGTTGTAGTACTGCAACAGCGGGAGATCGCGCCGGGCAATGCGCCGGTCGATTTCAGCCGCCGGCACTGCAAGCGGGTCGAGTGAATCCGAGCAGGTCGCCATCGACCACAGGCAGCCATACAGCGGTATGAACATCGCGTAGGGCCGCACCAGTTCGAATACGTTCGCAAGCCGCTCGTAATGCGCTCTGACACGAGCGGGTTGCGCCACCGGCGAGCCCAGGTGCAGCGCGAGCACGCCGCCCGGAGCAAGCGCGCGCTTGCAGTCGCGGAAAAATGGCTCTTCATAGAGCATCGTTGCCGGACCGATCGGGTCGGGCAGGTCGAGCGCGATAAAGTCGAACGTTTCGCGCGTTCCAGCGAGGAATTTCATGCCGTCGGCGACCAGCAGCCGCAGCCGCGGATTCTCGAATACGCCACGATGAACCTCGCCGAAATATTTCTTGGCGATGTCGATCACTCCGGCGTCGAGCTCGACCAGCGTCACCTGTTCGACCGAAGGATGCTTGAGCGCTTCCTCTGCGGCTCCGCCATCGCCGCCGCCGACGATCAGCACCCGCTTTGGATTCGCGTGTGCTGTGGCCGCCGGATGGATCAGATTTTCATGGTAGACGAACTCTTCGCGCTGCGAGGTCATGAAGCAGCCATCCAGGCGCAACACGCGCCCGAACTGGGGCGTTTCATGCACCTCGAGGGACTGCAGGCCGGTGTGAAATTCCTCCAGGCGCTTTTCCGAGCGGATATAGAAACCGTAGTCGGGATTGAGCGATTCGTACAGATACTGGCGGCCGCGCGGCACGTCGCTGCGCGTATAGTCCTCGGGGCGAAAGAGCTGCATCAGGTCATCGACCACCCGGCGCGCCTTGGCTTCGTTGTCCTGGGTGTAGTTGCAGACGTAGACGTCCAGCGTGACGCTGTTCAACTCGGGCCAGGTATGGATGGCGAGATGGGATTCCGCCAGCACTACCGCACCGGTGACGCCCCCTCCCTCGAACTGATGGAAAAGCTGCCCCACCACGGTGAGGCCCGAATCATTGATCGACTCGATGCAGAACCGACGCAGGGCATCCGCATCAGCGAGACAGAGCGCACCCCCGCGGCAACGGTTCAGATTGGCGACTACATGCAGACCGTCCAATTTGCATAAATCCCCACATCCGGTGACGACCCGAGATGCCGCTCAGCGTGCGGCCGGCATCTCCCCCCGCGCCGCGTCGATCAATTTGCGGGCGAGGCTGATTTTAGCAGGAAGCCGCGGCAATTCCGAGAAATCGAACCAGCGCGCGTCCTCGATTTCGGTCCGGTCGATCGCGATTTCTCCGCCGGCATGCTCGGCGAAAAAGGCAATCATGAGCGAATGGGGAAACGGCCACGGCTGGCTGCCGAAGTAGCGCAGGTCGCGCACGCGTATGCCGACTTCTTCGCGCACTTCGCGCTCGACGCATTGTTCGAGGGTCTCGCCCGGCTCGACAAAACCCGCCAGGGCGCTGTACATGCCTTGGGCAAAATGCGGTGAGCGCGCAAGCAGGATCTCGCGCGAGCCGCGGCGCGCAAGACACATGACCGCAGGGGCGAGGCGCGGATAGGCGAGCAGCCCGCACGCCGGGCACTCGCGCGAGCGCTCGGCGGTCCGCGGCTGCGTCGGTGTGCCGCAGGCGCCGCAGAACTGGTGCGTCCGGTCCCAGGCGAGCAGCTGCAGCGCGCGGCCGGCGAGCGCGAACAGCGCTTCATCGAGGACTCCGAACAGGCCGCGCAGGTTTTGCCAAGCCCAGCCTTCGGGCGGTTCGGTCTGCGCCTCGGCCTCGCCGCAGAAGCACCCCGCCCCGGCGAGCGCGCCCAGGTACAGCGTGCGACCGAGTCCGAATCCCAGCACGCTCAGATCCGGCGGGCGAGGCAGCGCGACCGGTGGCGCGCTCGAGACCAGCAGCTCGTTGCCGCGAAACACGAACCACCAGGCGTCCTGCGGTCCGGATTCGGGCGCGACGATGGCCGGGACGTAATCGACCGGCCATTGAAAAGGCATGGTCATTTTGGCTTCTAAATTCGTCTCCCCTTTTCATGCAGTTGCAAGCAAAGCATGAAAAAGGGAGATTGATAAACGGCAAAACCAGCTGGTTCCGCTTCCTCCGGCTTAGGTTCTAAGCCGTTTAGGCTGATGGGCCGAGCAGCGCCAAGCCCCGCCGCTCATTTCTTCCTGCGCAGCAACCGGATGAGGCTCGACGTGTCCCAGCGGCCTCCGCCCAACTTCTGCACCTCGGCATAGTAACCGTCCACCATCTTGGTGACCGGCAGCCGCGCGCGACTCGCAGCGCCTTCCTCCATGCTGATGCGCAGGTCCTTTCGCATCCAGTCCACGGCGAAACCGAATTCGAACTTGTCCTCGATCATGGTCTTGCCTCGGTTGTCCATCTGCCAGGACTGCGCTGCGCCCTTGCCGATGACATCGAGCACGAGCTTCATGTCGAGGCCGGCCTTGAGGCCGAAGTTGATCCCTTCGGAGAGGCCCTGGAGCAGGCCGGCGATGCAGATTTGGTTCACCATCTTGGTGAGCTGGCCGCTCCCCGATGGACCGATCAGCGTCACCGCGCGCGCGAAATTCGCAATGACCGGCTTTGCGCGCTCGAACGGCGCCGCCTCGCCCCCGACCATCACGGTGAGCGTGCCGTTCTCGGCGCCCGCCTGGCCGCCCGATACCGGCGCATCGAGAAGCGCGAAGCCGCGCTTGGCCGCCTCGGCGGCGAGTTCGCGCGCGATCTTTGCCGATGCCGTGGTATGGTCGACGAAAATCGCGCCCTTGCCGATCGACTCGAATGCGCCGTTCTTGCCCAGGGTGACTTCGCGCACATCGGGGTCGTCACCGACGCAGCAAAACACGATCTCGGCGCCCTGAGCCGCCGCCGAGGGCGTATCGGCCGTTCGGCCGCCGAATTTTTCCACCCAGGCTTCGGCCTTGGTGTGGGTGCGGTTGTAGACGGTCACGTCGTGGCCGCCCTTGGCGGCCAGGTGGCCGGCCATGGGAAAACCCATGACGCCCAAGCCCAAGAATGCGAGTTTTGACACGTGTGCTCCTTCGTTTTCAAAGTTGCCCTAAGCCGGACGAGCCGGAACCCGTGAAGCTGATTTTGCCGTTCGTCAATCAACAATAGACTTGCAAGTGCCTAAACGTTTGCCGCGGCGCGACCGATGAAAGGCGCCGGTTGCGCAAGCTCCACCCTCTATCGGTCCGTTGCAGCTCGCGCAGCCGTCCCGTCGCAGTCCGAGATAATGAATTATAGAGTTTGCGACGCGGCCCGTTTCAGTCGCCGCGCCGGGGCAGCATGTCCCCAGCCGGCGAGAAACGGCCCCGCCTGCTCGCGCAGGAATTCCTTCAGCGCCAGTGCGATCGGCGACAAGCGCTTTTGGGCCAGGTGTATCACGTACCAGTTGCGCAGAATCGGCAGCCCCTCGACGTCGAGCGTCACGAGACGCCCGGTGGCAAGCTCCAGTCCCACCGTGTGCAGCGAAAGCAAGGCGATGCCCATCTCGGCCATGACCGCCTGTTTGATCGATTCATTGCTCGCCACTTCCATGCTGACGTTCAAGGTCAGATGATGGCTTGCGAACAGGCGCTCCAGCAGCCCGCGTGTGCCCGAACCGGTTTCGCGCATGAGAAAAGTCTCCTCTGCCACGCGCTTGAGCGGAATACGCCGCCCCTGGGCAAGGGCGTGCTTGGGATGGGCGATGACCACGTGCGGATGCGGGGCGAACGCCTCTGCCAAGATGTCCATATGTTCTGGCGGCCTGCCGGTCACGGCAAGATCGATCTCGTTCGCGGCGAGCTGCGCGAGCACGGTCTCGCGGTTGTTGATTGAAAGCTTCAGCGTGACCCCCGGGTGCGCCTTCATGAACCGGGCCAGCAAGGGCGGGGCGAAATAGGTCGCGGTGGACACCAGCGCGATGTGCAGCCGGCCCTGCTTCAGGCCGCGCAGCGAATTGAGCGCTTCCTCGGCTGCGCGCAGCTCGTCGCTCACCGAGAGACTGCGCCGGTACAGCTCCTGTCCGGCCTCGGTCAGATGGATCTTCTTTCCGATTTGTTCGAACAGCGGCAGCCCGGCTTGGCCCTCGAGCTGTTTGACCTGCATCGACACCGCGGGCTGGGTCAGGTGCAGTTCCGCGGCGGCGCGCGAGAACGAGAGATTGCGCGCGACCGTCTCGAATATCTTCAGCTGGCGCAGGGTGGCGTATTTCAGAGTCACGGGATTTGTCAGCCGATATCTATAAGCTATAGTTTATCAATTCGATAAGAATATGTGAATTGTCTTTATGTATCGGGATGGCTTAAAGTGCACTTCAGCCGTTGCCAACCGAATGTGGAGACGATCGTGACTCGAACCGCAGTGAAGTCCTATAGCGCCGGGGTCAAAGAGTACCGCCAGACCTACTGGGAGCCCGATTACCAGGTCAAGGATACCGATATCCTCGCGTGCTTCAAGATTACGCCCCAGGCAGGCGTCGAGCGCGAAGAGGCCGCCGCCGCCGTGGCCGCGGAGTCCTCGACCGGAACCTGGACCACGGTCTGGACCGATCTTCTCACCGACCTCGATTACTACAAGGGTCGAGCCTATCGAATCGAGAAAGTGCCGGGAGATGACACCTGTTTTTACGCCTTCATCGCCTACCCCATCGATTTGTTCGAGGAGGGCTCGGTGGTCAACGTGCTCACTTCGCTCGCCGGGAACGTGTTCGGCTTCAAGGCGATCCGGGCGCTGCGCCTGGAGGATGTGCGCTTTCCCATCGCCTACGTGAAGACCTGCGGCGGGCCGCCCAACGGCATCCAGGTCGAGCGCGACATCCTGAACAAATACGGCCGGCCCATGCTCGGCTGCACCATCAAGCCCAAGCTCGGGCTGTCGGCGAAGAATTACGGCCGCGCGGTCTACGAATGCCTGCGCGGCGGACTGGACTTCACCAAGGACGACGAAAACGTCAATTCGCAGCCGTTCATGCGCTGGCGCGACCGCTTCGCCTTTGTCGCCGAGGCGGTGAAGAAGGCGCAAGCCGAGACCGGCGAGAGAAAGGGGCACTATCTCAACGTGACCGCGCCCACGCCGGAGGAGATGTACAAGCGCGCCGAATTCGCCAAGTCGCTCGAGATGCCGATCATCATGCACGACTTCCTCACCGGCGGCTTTTGCGCCAATACCGGGCTCGCCAACTGGTGCCGGGAAAACCGGATGCTCCTGCATATCCACCGCGCCTTGCATGCCGTGATCGACCGCGACCGCCATCACGGCATCCACTTTCGCGTGCTCACCAAGGCGCTGCGCCTTTCGGGCGGAGACCACCTGCACACCGGCACCGTGGTCGGCAAGCTCGAGGGCGACCGCGAGGCGACGCTCGGCTGGATCGACCTGCTGCGCGAGAAATACGTGAGGGAGGACCGCTCGCGCGGCATCTTCTTCGACCAGGACTGGGGTTCGATGCCAGGCGCCTTTGCGGTGGGCTCCGGGGGCATCCACGTCTGGCACGTGCCGGTGCTGCTGGCGATCTTCGGTGACGACGCGGTGTTTCAGTTCGGCGGCGGCACCCTTGGCCACCCGTGGGGCAATGCCGCCGGGGCCTGCGCCAACCGTGTCGCGCTCGAGGCCTGCGTCGCGGCGCGCAACCAAGGCCGGCAGGTGGAAGCCGAAGGCAAGGAGATTCTCAGCGCCGCGGCCAGGCACAGCCCCGAGTTGAAGGCGGCCATGGAAACCTGGAAGGAGATCAAGTTCGAATTCGACGTCGTCGACAAGCTCGACGCCGTGCACGCCTGAGCACCGAAGAGGCAAACCCATGAGCGAAATTCAGGATTACCAGTCGCGGCTCTCCGATCCGGCCAGCCGCAAATTCGAGACCTTTTCCTATCTGCCGCCGATGAGCGAGGGGCAGATCCGCAAGCAGGTCGAATACATCGTTTCGCGAGGCTGGAACGCGGCCATCGAACACGCCGAGCCCGAAAATACCACGGGCTCATACTGGTACATGTGGAAACTGCCGATGTTCGGCGAGACGAGCGTGGACAAGATCCTCGCGGAGGCTGAGGCCTGCCGGCGCGCGAACCCGCGCCACCACGTGCGCCTGATCGGCTACGACGTAAGGAAGCAGTCGCAGGGGACCGCCATGGTGGTGTTTCGCGGCAAGACCCTCTAGCCAGACGGATTCGGCTCGAGGCCAAGGCCGAGCGCCACGCCAAAGGCGCGCGGGAACAAGTCGTACACTAGAGGCTCCTTGCGGCACTGATCCCGCAAGGAGTTACACAGGGAGATGATCATGATGTTGGAGGCGCTGATCCTCGACGCCCGCGCAACATGAGGCGCGGGACGACGCTGACCGAGTTCATCATCGGCGAACAGCGCGGATTCGCGCATGCGAGCGGAGGCTTCACCGCCCTGGTGAGCGACCTTCAACTGGCGTGCAAGCACATCGCCTACCTGGTGGGCAAGGGCGCATTGGCCGGCGCGCTCGGGCGCTCGGGCAGCGAAAACGTGCAGGGCGAGCAGCAGATGAAGCTCGATGTCGCCGCGAACGAGATCTTCCTGCGCACCACCCAATGGGGAGGACACCTCGCGGCGATGGTGTCCGAGGAACTCGATGGGCCCTACCAGATTCCGAAGCAGTACCCGCGCGGCCGTTATCTGCTGGTGTTCGATCCGCTGGACGGCTCGAGCAACATCGACGTCAACGTTTCGGTGGGCAGCATCTTTTCGGTGCTGCGTGCGCCCGAGGGCGTGAGCGAGCCGGCGACGGAGGACTTTCTGCAGCCCGGCAGCGCGCAGGTGTGCGCCGGCTACGCCATCTACGGTCCGACTTCGATGCTGGTGCTCACCTTCGGCCGCGGCGTCAACGGCTTCACGCTCGATCGCGAAATCGGCGAATTCATCATCACCCACCCGGATCTGCGCATACCCGAGGAAACAAGCGAGTTCGCGATCAACACCTCCAACGAGCGCTTCTGGGAGCCGCCGGTAAACCGCTACGTCGCCGAGTGCCTGCGCGGCAGGAGCGGTCCCCGCGGCAAGGATTTCAACATGCGCTGGATCGCCTCGATGGTCGCCGAGGTGCACCGGATCCTGGTGCGAGGGGGGCTATTCATGTATCCGCGCGACACCAAGGATCCCAAGCGCGCCGGGCGCCTGCGGCTGCTCTACGAGGCGAACCCGATGGCGATGATCGTCGAGCAGGCGGGCGGCGCCGCCTCGACCGGCCGCGGCCGGATTCTCGATGTCGCCCCGACCGAGCTGCACCAGCGCGTCCCGGTCATTCTCGGCTCCAAGGCCGAAGTGGAGCGCATCGAGCGCTACCACCGCGAGCACGAGCAGGGGCTCGATCGGCCGTTTGCCTCGCCCCTCTTCAACACGCGCTCGCTTTTTAGGGGCGGTTAGTTGGCCGCTTTGCGATGGGCGTCGACCGTTTTCGAACTTTGAAGAGCAGATAGCCATGTCCGCCAGGCATCCCGTGATCGCCGTGACCGGCTCCTCCGGCGCGGGAACAACTTCCGTGACGCGCACGTTCCAGTGGATTTTCGCCCGTGAGGGAATCAATGCAGCGATGGTGGAAGGCGACTCGTTCCACCGCTACAACCGCGCCGACATGAAAGCGGCGATGGCCGAGGCGGCCAAGCGAGGCAACAACCACTTCAGCCACTTCGGGCCCGAGGCCAATCTGTTCGAGGATCTGGAGGGATTGTTTCGCGGCTATGCCGAGTCCGGCCGCGGCCGCGTGCGCAAATACCTGCATGACGAAGACGAGGCGGCGCCGTACGGGCAGGACCCCGGGACGTTCACGGCCTGGGAGGAGATCCGCGAGGGCACCGATTTGCTTTTCTACGAGGGATTGCACGGGGCGCTCGTGACCGAGCAGGTGGATATCGCGCGCCACGCCGATCTCATCATCGGCGTCGTGCCGATCATCAACCTGGAGTGGATCCAGAAACTGCACCGCGACAAGGCGATGCGCGGCTATTCGACCGAGGCCGTGGTGAACACCATACTGCGGCGCATGCCCGACTACGTGAACTGCATCGCGCCGCAGTTCTCACGTTCGCACATCAACTTTCAGCGCGTGCCCACGGTGGACACCTCCAATCCGTTCATCGCGCGCTACATCCCGACTGCCGACGAGAGCTTTGTCGTGATCCGCTTCGCCAACCCGAAGGGCATCGACTTTCCGTACCTGTTGTCGATGGTCCACGACTCGTTCATGTCGCGCCCGAACATCATCGTCGTGCCCGGCGGAAAGATGGAACTCGCCATGCAGTTGATCCTCACGCCGATGATCCTGAGGCTGATGGACATCCGGCGCCGGGCGCTGGGACCGGTCGCGCGAACGTAGGCGCCGGCGAGTGATCGGGCGAAGGATTAGGCAGCAACCGCTTTGGTTCCTGCCAAACCGGCTTAGTCACGTACAAGTTTACTGTTAACAAATTTGGCGAAGATTTGGCTTCTAAATTCGTCTCCCCTTTTCGCGCAGTTGCTTGCAACTGCGCGAAAAGGGGAGATTGATAAACGGCAAAACCAGCTCCCTTGGTTCCGGCTCGTCCGGCTTAGGACTGCGAAATCCCCGGTTGGGCGTTGCGGCCGTGGATAATTCGGCCGCGTTCCGGGATAATTCAACCTTTTCGGACGTCCCCTTCTCACCGCCAGGAATCCCGATGAAATTCGAGCAAGATCTTGCCAACGCCATCCGTGCGCTGTCGATGGACGCCGTGCAGGCGGCGAATTCCGGGCATCCGGGCATGCCCATGGGGATGGCCGAAATCGCGCTCGCGCTCTGGCGAGGGCACCTGCGCCACAATCCGGCCAATCCGAAATGGGCCGACCGCGACCGCTTCGTGCTCTCCAACGGGCACGGGTCGATGCTGCTCTATTCGCTGCTTCACCTTTCCGGCTACGACCTGCCGATGGAGGAACTGCGGCGCTTTCGGCAACTGCATTCGAAAACGCCTGGCCATCCCGAGTACGGCTGCGCGCCCGGCGTGGAGACCACCACCGGTCCGCTCGGCCAGGGTATCGCCAACGCCGTAGGGATGGCGATCGCCGAGGCGATCCTCGCCGCGCAATTCAACCAGCCGGGGCATGCCATCGTCGATCACTACACTTACGCCTTCCTCGGCGACGGCTGCCTGATGGAAGGCGTTTCGCACGAAGCGTGTTCGCTTGCCGGGACGCTGCGGCTCGGCAAGCTGATCGCGCTCTACGACGACAACGGCATTTCGATCGACGGCAAAGTGCACGGCTGGTTTACCGACAACACCCCCGAGCGCTTTCGCGCTTACGGCTGGCAAGTGATCGAGAACGTCGACGGCCACAATCCGGCCGCGGTGGAACGCGCGATCGGCGAGGCCAAGCGCGAACTCGATCGGCCAAGCCTCGTCTGCTGCAAAACGGTGATCGCCAAAGGCTCGCCCAACAAGGAAGGATCGCACGACGCACACGGGGCGGCGCTGGGCGAAAAGGAAATCGCGGCGACCCGCGCGGCGATCGGCTGGCAGTCGCCGCCGTTCGAAGTGCCCAAGGAGGTCTACGCGGGCTGGGACGCGCGGTCTCGCGGGGCGAAGCAGGAGGCCGAGTGGAACGAGCGCTTTAGAGCCTACCAAAAGCAGCACCCGGAGCTTGCACGCGAATTCGAGCGCCGCATGGCAGGCGAGCTGCCGGCCGACTGGGGCGCGCATTGCCGCGAGGTGATGGCGGCCGTCAATGCCAAGGCCGAGTCGATCGCCAGCCGCAAAGCCTCGCAGAACGCGATCGAAGCGCTGGCGCGTGTGCTGCCGGAATTTTTCGGCGGCTCGGCCGATCTCACCTGGTCGAATCTCACCCACTGGAGCGGCGCCAAAGCGATCAACCCGGACCATGCCGATGTGGTACCCGGCCGAGTGGAGTCATTCGCGGGCAACTACCTCTCCTACGGCGTACGCGAGTTCGGCATGGCGGCGATCATGAACGGCATAGCGCTGCACGGCGGCCTGATCCCGTTTGGCGGCACCTTCCTCGTGTTCTCGGATTACGCGCGCAACGCGCTCAGGATGGCCGCGCTGATGAAGCTGTGCTCCATATTCGTTCTTACGCACGACTCGATCGGACTGGGCGAGGACGGCCCTACGCATCAGGCGGTCGAACATGCCGCGAGCCTGCGCCTGATCCCCAATCTGGACGTGTGGCGGCCCGCGGACAGCCTCGAGTCGGCGGCTGCGTGGATCGCCGCGGTCGAGCGTGGGCGGGCGGAACAAAGCGGGCCGAGCGCGCTTTTGTTCTCGCGCCAGAACCTGCCGTTCCAGAAACGCGATCCGCAGACGATCCAGGCCATCGGCCGCGGCGGCTATGTGCTCGCCGATGCGCCGAGCGGTGCTAAACCGCGCGCGGTGATCATCGCGACCGGCTCCGAAGTGGGTTTGGCCATGGCCGCACGCGCCAAGCTCGCCGAGGAGGGCATCCCGGTTCGCGTCGTGTCGATGCCGAGCACCAGCGTATTCGACCGCCAGGACGCCGCCTGGCGCGAATCGGTTCTGCCCCGCGGTGTTCCCCGCGTGGCGGTCGAGGCAGGCGTTACCGACTACTGGCGCAAGTACGTGGGCGCCGTGGACTCGCGCCAGGGGGCGGTGGTGGGCATCGACCGCTTCGGCGAGTCCGCGCCGGGGGGCGAGCTGTTCAAATATTTCGGTTTCACGGTGGAAAATGTCGTAAAGGTTGTCAAAGGTGTAATGTAGGTCGCGCCCCCGGGGCGCGCCGCTAGGCGCGGCGGGATCAGAATTGATCTCGCTCAATGCGATTTAGCCGCCCTGGACTAACATGTGGGAACTTCAAGTCGTTCGCTTTTCTCCTAGGAGCAAACCATGACCATCCGCGTTGCCATCAATGGCTATGGCCGCATCGGCCGCAACATCGTTCGTGCTCATTACGAGGGCGGCAAGAAACACGATATCCAATTCGTCGCCGTCAACGACCTGGGCGATGCGAAGACCAACGCGCACTTGACCCGTCACGACACCGCCCACGGAAAATTTCCCGGGACAGTCGAAGTCGACGGCGAGTCGATGGTCGTGAACGGCGACCGCATCCGTGTTTGCGCGCAACGCGATCCGGCGCAACTGCCGTGGAAGGACCTCGGCGTGGACGTTGTGATGGAGTGCACCGGCCTTTTCAGTTCCAAGGCGAAGACCGCAGGACACATCGCCGCTGGCGCGAAGAAGGTGATCATTTCGGCCCCCGGCGGCAAGGACGTCGACGCAACGGTGGTCTATGGGGTCAATCACCAGGTGCTCAAGGCCGCGCACACAGTGATTTCGAACGCCTCGTGCACCACCAACTGCCTGGCGCCCGTGGCCAAGGTGCTCAACGACGCGATCGGGCTGGTGAGCGGCCTCATGACCACGATCCACGCCTACACCAACGATCAGGTGTTGACCGACGTGTATCACGAGGACCTGCGCCGCGCGCGTTCCGCGACCATGTCGATGATCCCGACCAAGACCGGCGCGGCCGCCGCGGTGGGCTTGGTGCTGCCCGAGCTGAACGGCAAGCTCGACGGCTTCGCGATCCGCGTTCCCACCATCAACGTCTCGCTGGTCGATCTGTCGTTTGTCGCCAAACGCGCCACCTCGGTCGAAGAGGTGAACAACGCGATGAAGCAGGCTGCCGGCGGCCCGTTCAAGGGCATCCTCGAATACAACACGGACCCGCTGGTGTCGATCGACTTCAACCACAATCCGGCCTCGTCCATTTTCGACGCCACCCTGACCAAGGTGTCGGGCGGAACGCTGGTGAAAGTGTGCGCGTGGTACGACAATGAGTGGGGGTTCAGCAACAGGATGCTGGATACGACGGTTGCGCTAATGAATGCGAAATAGGACGACCGGATCAAGGGCGGCCGCGGCCTTTCCCGAACAAGCCGGAATCAGCGAGGCGGCTTTTGCCGTTGATCGGGAGACCAGTAAGAAGCCAAGACCTCGCCAAGTCCGTGAATGCTTGCCTGATAAGCGATAACGCATCATGTCCATTCTCAAGATGTCCGATCTAGATCTGCGCGCAAAGCGTGTGCTTATCCGCGCCGATCTCAATGTCCCGCAGGACGACGCCGGACGCATCACCGACGACACGCGCATCCGCGCATCGGTACCGGGCATCCGCGCCGCCCTCGCCGCCGGGGCCCGGCTGATGGTGACTTCGCATTTGGGCCGGCCGAAAGAAGGCGAATTCAAGCCGGAGGATTCGCTGGCGCCGGTCGCGCAACGGCTCTCCGAGCTGCTCGGCGTACCGGTGCCGGTGAAGGCCGCCTGGATCGATGCCGGTGAGGTCGCTCCTGCCGCGGGGCAAGTCGTGCTGCTCGAGAACTGCCGTCTCAACAAAGGCGAGAAGAAAAACGACGACGCCTTGGCAAGAAAAATCGCGGCGCTGTGCGACATTTACGTGAACGACGCCTTCGGCACCGCACACCGCGCCGAGGCGACCACGCACGGCGTGGCTAAGTTCGCGCCGGTCGCCTGCGCCGGGCCGCTCATGGCGGCGGAAATCGAGGCGCTCACCAAAGCGCTCGACCATCCGGCGCGGCCACTGGTGGCGATCGTCGCCGGTGCCAAGGTTTCGACCAAACTCACTATCCTCGAGGCGCTCGCCGCCAAGGTGGATCGGCTCATCGTCGGCGGCGGCATCGCCAATACTTTCCTGCTCGCCACGGGAACGAAAATCGGCAAGTCGCTTGCCGAGCCGGGACTGGTCACCGAGGCAAATAAGGTCATCGCGGCGGTCCGCGCCAAAGGCGGCGACGTGCCGCTGCCCGCGGATGTCGTGTGCGCCAAGGAACTCGC
Organism: Betaproteobacteria bacterium; assembly: GCA_016210745.1. Lineage (GTDB taxonomy): Bacteria > Pseudomonadota > Gammaproteobacteria > Burkholderiales > SG8-39 > JACQTO01. Next base: position 22,572 of record JACQTO010000245.1, on the reverse strand, counting down.
GGCTGACGCCGCCGCACAGACCAAGGAGACGCACCAGGTCGCCGACGACGACCTGATCCTGGATTTCGGACCGCGCAGCGCCAAGATTCTGGCAAACATCGTGAAGGGCGCCGGAACCGTCGTTTGGAACGGCCCGCTGGGCGTATTCGAATTCGAGCAATTCGCCGGCGGCACGCACACCTTGGCCGACGCAATCGCCGAATCGAAGGCTTTTTCCATCGCCGGTGGCGGCGACACCGTTGCCGCGATCAACAAGTTCGGCATCGCCGACAAGATTTCCTACATCTCCACCGCCGGCGGCGCGTTTCTCGAGTTCCTCGAGGGCAAGAAGCTGCCGGCGATCGAGGTGCTGGAGCAGCGGGCTGCAGGATAACCCGGTCCGCTTGGACCTCAACCAGTCCGAAGCCTGAGCCGGAAACTGCTGGTCGCCCGAGCGGCGATAGCGCTTATTTCTTGCGGTTCTGTTCCTTCCACGGGTCCTTGACGCCGGGAATGACATCGAGCTCGACGTTGGCGAGTTGATTGCCCGCGCGGCGCACCTCGCGGATATAGATGTTCTGCACGATGTCGCGCGTTTCCGGATCGATCGAAATGGGACCGCGCGGACTGTTTGGATTCTTGTAATTGCGCAGCAGATTCATAGTGCGCTCGGGGTCGACATTGCCGCCCTGCGCGCGGATCGCCGCGTAAATCGCATCCATCGCATCCCAGGCGGTCACGGTGACAAAGTTCCCGACGACCTTGTCGCCGTACTCCTTGGCAAACAGCGACTGAAACGCCCTGTTCGCGGGCCGATCCGCGGCCACCGAGTAGTGGTACGTGGTCATCTTGCCCAGGGCCACATCCCCCATGCCCTGAAGCTCCTCGTCGGTCGTCAGGTTGCCCGATCCGATCAGTTTGATCCCCGTCTTGTCCATCCCGAGGTCGGTGAACGCTTTCATCAGTTGCACCGAGAGCTTTCCGGCAGGGACGAAACCGAAAACGATGTCCGGCTTGACGTCCTTGGCCCGTTGCATGAAAGGCGTGAAATCCAGACTTGCGAGCGGGACCCGCACCTTCCCGATTACCTGGCCGCCCCCTTCGGAAAAGCCCTTGGCAAACGCCTCTTCGGCGTCGTAACCCGGCGCGTAATCACTCACGATCTGATACGCGCGTTTGTATCGTTTGGCGGCCCATTGCCCAAGCGGATAGGACACCTGCCACTCGGTAAAGGAAAAGCGCACGAAATACGGCGAGCGCGTGGTGATCTGTGAAGACGCTGCGTTCAGAATCACCGTTGGAACCTTCGCCTCCGTAATGAGCGGCGCGACTGCCATGGCGTTCGGTGTCCAGACAAAACCGGCCAGAAAATTGACTTTGTCCCTGACGATCAGTTCCTGCGCCAGGCGCTTGGCGGCGTCCGGATTCGGGCCGCCGTCGTCGCGCACCACCAGTTCCACTTTCACCCCGGCCGGAAGCTTGTCCGCGTTGTGCTTCATATAGAGCTTCAGGCCACGCTCGATATTGTCCCCATACTGGGCATTCGGCCCCGAATAGGTGCTGATCAGACCGATCTTGACTGTCTGGGCATTGGCCAGCATCACGGGGGTTGCCGCGAGCGTCATCAACGACGCAAGCGCCGCCCGCCCAATTAGCCGCTTCACCATCATGTGTCTCCTCCTTTCATTGCATGCGGGCAATATGCCGCCTAAGCCGGACGAGCCGGAACCGGCCGGTCTTGCCGTTTATCAATCTCCCCCTTCCCGTGCAGCTGCCTGCAACTGCACGAGAAGGGGGAGACGAATTTGGAAACCAATCTTTGCCAAATGTGTCAACAGTAGACTTGTAAGTGCCCAATTTCTATTTTCCGCCCCATATCTCTTCGGCCACCTCGACCACGCGCTCGAGCTTGCGCCGCTGGATATCCGGGGTGATCCGGTTGCCGTGATGGCTGCTCGCAAATCCGCACTGAGGGCTCAGGCAGAGGTTCTCGATCGGCACGAATCTGGACGCCTCCTCGATTCTGCGCTTGAGCGCGTCCTTGGATTCCACCTCGGGCTTCTTAGTGCTCACCAGGCCCAGCACCACCTTCTTGCTCCGCGGCACGAAACGCAGCGGCTCGAACCCGCCGGCGCGTTCGGTGTCGTATTCCAGGAAAAATGCGTCCACCTCGATCTGGTTGAACACTGCCTCGGCCACGGCGTCGTACCCGCCCGAGGCCATCCACATGCTCTGAAAGTTGCCGCGGCAGGTGTGCATCGTCACCCGCAGCGACGGGGGCCGGCGCGCGATGAGGGTGTTGACGATGCCGGCATATTTCGAAGGCAGCGAATCCGGGTTCTCCCCGTCCCGCCTTATCTGTTCGCGGACGCCCGCATCGCACATGGTGGCGAAGGAAACATCGTCGATCTGAAGATACTCGCATCCCGCATCCACGAGATCGCGGATTTCCTCCTGATAGGCGCTGGCGATGTCGATCCAGAATTCGTCCATGTCCGGGTAGACCGACTCCGGGACGACTTTCCGGCTGCCGCGCATGTGGAGGTAGGTGGGCGACGGAATGCAGAACTTCGGTGTTCTTCCGGTCGCGGCCTTGAGGAAGGCAAAGTGGTCGATCATGATCGGCCGCGGGCGGCGGACCTTGCCATTCACCACCATCATCGATGAGGTGCCTGCCGACTCGCCCAGCTCGCCCTTGAACATCACGGCGTAATTGGATTGGGTCGTCTCGATACCCGCGAACCCGGTCAGAAAATCCGTGTGCCACATGGTGCGCCGAAATTCGCCGTCGGTGATCCCCTGGAGCCCGACGCTCTCTTGCATCGCCACGACATCACGAATGCAGCGGTCCTCGACTTCGCGGAGCTGATCGCGGGAAATTCCTCCGGCCTGCGCGCGTTCGCGCGCCGCGTGGAGTTCCACCGGGCGCAGCAGGCTGCCGACATGATCGGCGCGGAAAGGCGGTCTATCGAAGTTGACCATGATCGCTCCGGTGTTTCCGGGTTCCACTGCCCCCGGCGATGAAATCACAGGATAGCAAACTTCGGGCCGCCGAAGCCGTCGTGAGAGCATAGGGGGAGCGCCTCTGCAATGTCGCAACATCCGTCCAACCGCCTGCGGCGCAAGTCATGTGTGGCGGCGCAGCCACTGAGCGGCGCGGCATACCTTCGGCCTCGGACCTTCTTGATCGTCTCGACCGGTCTTTAGGCAGCCTTTCCTCGATCGCTCAAGAATTCCAGAGTGCCGCGCTCAGGATTTACGGAATCGACAAAAAGAACTTGCCGAGATCGTCGTTCCCCTCCATGATTTGCGGCTGCCGGCAGGAGACAGATTCCCTGACCGCGGCATTTTCAACGGCGAGATTCCAGGAGGACAAAGATGGCGTTAATGACCGGCCAGCAGTACCGCGACAGCATCAAGGACATGCACATCAACGTGTACTGCCACGGCAAGAAGATCGAAAATCAGCTCGAGCATCCGATCACCCGGCCGGCCATCGATGCGGTTGCCCTGACTTACGATCTCGCCCACGATCCGGAGTACCAGGACAAGATCACCGGCATCTCACATCTGACCGGAGAGCGCATCAACTACTTCACGCAGGTCTACCACAGCGCAGAGGACTTTGTTAAACGCCTGGAACTCATGCGCGACATGTTCTACCGCCATGGCATGTGCCAGGGCGCACGCTGCGTATCGGGCAATATCGCCAACGGCCTGGAGTCGGTCACCTTCGAGATGGACAAGAAACTCGGAACCAACTACTTCGATCGGTTTCGCAAGTTCTGGGCGAGGGTGCAAAGCGAAGACCTTTCTGTCGGCGGCTACGTCACCGATCCCAAGGGTGACCGCAGCAAACGGCCTGCCGACCAGGTTGATCCGGGTTTCTACTTGCGCGTGGTCGAGCAGAAGAAAGACGGTATCGTCGTGCAAGGGGCCAAAGTCCTGATATCCGGGGCTTCCATCGCCCATGAGGCCTTGATCATGCCTACCCGGGCCATGCTGGAGGACGAGAAGCAATACGCGATCGCCTTTGCCATTCCGACGAACGCGCCCGGCCTCACCCTAGTGCACCAGTTTCCCAGTCCCGATTTTCGCCGCCTTACCCCTGGCGCCAGAGGAGCGGACTTCGGCAACGAACATTACGGCGTCTATAACGCCTGCCACATTTTCTTCGACAATGTGTTTGTCCCCTGGGACCGCGTTTTCATGTGCGGGGAATACGAGTTCACCGGCCCCCTTGTCGATCGTCTGGCTCCCTGTTTTCGCTGCGTCACCTCGGCATGCAAGTGCGGTCACCGGGACCTGTTGATCGGAGGATCGGCGGTAATCGCGGATTTCAACGGTGTGGGCGGAGCGGGCCACGTCATGGAGAAGCTCTCGGAGATGAGCTACGAGAGCGAGCTTTCCTACGGCTGCATCATGGGTGCGGCCTATCGCGGCCGCAAGACCGAATCGGGCAACTACTTCCCGAATGCGCTATTTGCCAACGTCGGCAAATACCAGGCCACCAAGGCCCTTTGGTTCGGCGCGGCGATGGGAGTCGATATCAGCGGCGGATTGGTCATGGGCATGCCCAGTGAAGAGGACAGGCAACACCCTGACCTCAAGGCCCTCATCGACAAGTATTTTCAGGCCAAGCCCGGCGTATCGACCGAGGATCGCCTGCGCATGATGAGATTCATGGAGTACCTCACCGGCATCGGCAACATATTGGTCGCCGAGTCCTCGCAAGGGGGAGCGCCCACCGCCAGTCAGCAATTGGTTTTCAGCGCGGCGCTCAAGAAGAACCTGGTCAAGTACAAGCGCCACGTTCTGGACCTCGCCGGTATCAAACAGGAAGAGCCCGCGAAAAAGCGGTGACGCAGGTGTGGACTCGGCGCTGATCGTTCTGCGCCGCTTGGCTCAGCGCTTCTTGAGCGTGACGCCGACCCCGGCATCGTGCATGTTGAGGAATACGGTGTCGTAGGCGGGGTCGGTGGTGACCGCTTCGACGTAGCGCGGATCGGGGGGCGGCGAGGCCATGTTGTGGGCCACGATCAGTCCGCCGGCGCGCACCAGGGGTCCGAGCTTCTGCAGGTAGTCGAGGTAGCCATCCTTGTCGGCGTCCAGGAACAGCAGGTCGATCGGGTCCTTCAGCCGGGTTATCTCGGCGTGAGCGTCGCCGAGCACGGCCCTTACCCGCTTTGAAACGCCGGTGCGCGAGAAATTTTCGAGCGCCAGCTGGTGGCGGCGGCGGTCGATCTCGTACGTGGTGAGCCGGCCGCCTGTCTTGACGAGGGCGAGCAGCAGCCACAGCCCGGAGTAGCCCGTCGAGGTGCCCAGCTCGACCACATGTTTGGCGCCGATCGACTCGGCGAGGATGCGCAGCAGCCGGCCGTCTTCTTCCGGGACGCTCAGAAAGCGGTGGTTGCGATACACGAGGTCGAGTGCGGCGAGGATGCCACGTTCCTCGTTCGAAGCGGCGAGCGGCGCTCGCTCGAGCGCAATGCGCCCGCTCTGCGCCATCGAGAGCGGCGCCGCCGCCGTCATCGATGCGGCGACCGCCGCCCCGAACATCGAGCGACGGACCGGATCAACGGGCTCGTCAAAAGGGCCTTTGGGGCGAGTCACGACTTCTCCTTCGGAAGATGGCGGTCGCTGGCCGACGCGCATATTCTTGCACACGGTAGGCCTTTGGTTGCAAGTCGGCGCAGCCCACGGCGTTGACAGCCTGCTAGACTTGGAGCCTATTTCATAGTGGGCACGCGGATCATTATGAAATAGGTTCTCGATTCCCGCACTCTGCCGGTCATGGCCCGCAGGTGTCGATGCGGAACCTGGAGATCCACGTCGTACTGCGCGATCCAAAACAAAAATGCACCTGGACATTCGCACGCTGTTTCTCGTCGCCGTGATGACGATGACCCTGCTGGGTCTGGTGTCGCTCACTTTCGCATCGCTGCGGCCGGGAAACCCGGCCATCCGCCTCTGGGGCGCGAGCCTCTTGGTCCTCGCCGGCGGCTTGGTCCTTATCGTCCTGAGGGGTGTGATTCCCGACGTGCTCTCCGTCGTCGTCGGCAACATGGTAACGGTTGCGGCTATCGTATTGGGTTATCGGAGTCTGCGGATGCTTCGCGCGCAGCCATTGCGCGATTACCTGGGCTGGGTGCTCGTCTTGGCGATCACGGCAAGCGCGGCGTTCTATTTGTACGTCGAGCCGAATATCACCCTGCGCGTGGTGTTCTTTTCCGCCGTTGCGGCATTTCTGCTGTTCCGCAACGCTTGGCTGCTCGGGCATGATGCGCCGAGCGATGCGCGTGCGTCGCATCGCATCACGGCCGGCATATTCGGATTCTTCGGCGCGGTGCACGCGCTTCGAAGCGCAGCAGTCTGGGTCATCGGGCGTCCCGAGGACCTCATGGCGCCGCACCTGCCCGATGCGGTGCTGATGCTGGTCACGATGGCCGCGATCATCTGCGCCACGCTCGGCCTCCTGTGGCTCGAAGTCCGGCGGCTGCAGCACGATCTCGCGCATCTGGCCTCGATCGATCAGCTTACCGGGGCGCTGACGCGTCGCGCCTTTTCCTCGGAGTTCGCCCGCGAGGTCTCCCGCCGGGAACGCGACAAGGGATCGTTCGGCTTGGCGATGTTCGACATCGACCATTTCAAGCGCATCAATGACGAGCATGGCCATCTCGTCGGCGATGAACTGCTGCGTGCGATCGCGGACTCGTTGCGACAGGGGTTACGGGCGCACGATGTGCTGTGCCGCTACGGCGGCGAGGAATTCGTGGTGTTGATGCCAGGCGCCGACAAGGCCGCCGCAACTGCCGTGGCCGATCGCGCCAGACGCAGCATCGAGCACAGGGGATGGATTACGGATAAGTCCGGAATCGTCATCACGGTGAGCGCCGGGGTTTCGGCCTATCCGGAGGATGGGCGTGACTGGGATGCGCTGATCGGCGCGGCGGATGCCGCTTTGTACACTGCCAAGCGCCGCGGCCGCAATTGTGTGGTTGCCGCGGCGGCCGACCCTTCGAGCGCACTGTCCGCCTGACCGTCGCCGGCGCAACGGCCATGCCGGTGCGCTCGGCCGTCACGGCCTCGGAAATATCGGATGCGATACATGCCGGTTATCCCGTCCCGAGCATCAGCTATTCGGGCCTGAGCAGCATGACGGCGGAGCAGAGGATGAGGGCCGGCGTGTCAGCCATTTATGCAACGCCCACTAGAAGATATTGAAGCGCCTGTTTTCCATTGCCTGCTTTACTCGCCGCGTGGCGATATCCCGGGCTGCCTCGCGCGGCAGCACGCCCTTGGCCTTGGCCTCGGCGAGCACAGCTTCGGTGTTGGCGAGAATCTTTTCATCGATCGCCGCAAATGCCGCCGCCTGCGTGGCGCCGGTGTACTCCATGGCCGCGCAAATCACCCCGCCCGCGTTGGCGATGAAATCCGGCACGACCAGCACGCCTTTGCGCGCCAAGGTTTTTTCCGCACCGGCGGTAAATGGAATATTGGCGCCCTGCAGTACCAGCCGGGTCTTCAGGCGCTCGACGTTGTCCTCGCGAATCACGTCCGGACGCGCCGCCGGAATCCAGATGTCGCAGGGGATATCGATGATCGCCTCGCCTCCGAGTTTCTCGCCCAGCCCCGAGCTGCACACGCTCTTGCCTTCCTCCTTCAGGCGAACCAGTGCCGCGATGTCCAGTCCCTTGCGGTTATAGACGGCGCCTGCGGTATCGGAGGCCGCGACCAGCACCGCCCCGCGCGCGGCGAGAAAACGCGCCGCATGCCTGCCCACCGAGCCGAATCCCTGGATCGCCACGCGCGCGCCCTCGAGCGCAAAATCGCAATAGCGCACCGCCGCCTCGGCGCAGCGGGCGAGGCCCCATCCGGTCGCGCCGATCTCGTCGAGCGGAATGCCTCCCAGCGAGGCAGGCAGGCCGACCGAGCGGCCGATTTCGTCCTTGATCCATGCCATGCACATCTCGTCGGTGCCCATATCCGGACCGAAGATGTAGTCCTGCTCGTTTCGCAGCGCGTGGGCGAAGGCCCGGATCAGCGCTTCCTTTTTTTCGCGCGGCATGCGGGGATCGCCCACCAGCACGGACTTGCCCCCGCCATGAGCGAGGCCGGCCGCCGAATTCTTCAATGTCATCGCCCGGGCGAGGCGAAAGCACTCCTGTGTGCTCACATCGGAGGCCATGCGCAGCCCGCCGATGGATGGCCCGCGCGCGACGTTGTCCACCACCAGCACCCCTTTGAGACCGAGCGAGGGCTCGTAGACTTGGATTATCTTGGCCGGCCCGAGCTCGTCGCCGAACGCGAATTCCTCTGCCATTGGGCTCTCCCTGGAATGATGGGCACGGCCGCACGTCGATGCGCCGCATCCGCAGTTCTTAGATAACTCTTTTGCGGACCGCCTCGAATTGACGCAAGTCAACCAGGTGCGCGAAGAATTTGGTGTTATATGGGTCTCGTGTTTTCGCGCAGTTGCAATTTGCAATTGCGCGAAAACACGAGATGGATTACGGTAAGACTGGCCTCTTTGGATCCGGCGACACCGGCTTAAGCGATGCCGGGGTTGCGTTCCACGCCCACGAGACGCGGCAGATTGAGGCGGACCGGTTTTACCACCTTGCGATCGCGCAGGTATCGGGCCATCAAGTCCCAAATGGGCTCGCCGCCCGCCTTCTTCGCTTCCTCTGCTACCGGCGCCCACCCGGCGACCCTGTATTTCTTCGCCGGCTCGACGGGCTTGCCCTTGAGGGTCATCCCGCTGATGCGGCTGCCCATTTTCGCGGAGGGATCGCACACGTACTGCAGCCCGCCTACGCGCACCATGTCGCCGCCCTGCTGGTAATACGGATCCGGGTTGAACAGGTTGTCGCTGACGTCCTCCAGAATCGTCTTGATCGTCTCGCCCGTCATCTCCGTCACGGTGGTGTACGGATAGGTGATCGCCGTCTGGTCCATCAGGTGCTCCATCAGGATCGGCTGGCCCGGGAGCAGGCTCGTGCCCCAGCGAAAGCCCGGTGAAAACGCGATCTCCGCATCCTTCACCGCCATCAGAGCGTCGAGGATCACCTGGTCGAACGTGCCGTTGAAATTGCCGCGGCGGTAGAGCAGCCCCTCGGTGAGGGCGAGCGGCTCGGCGAGCTTCGCCGCGTAGGGGGCGCGTATTCTGCCGATCAGGGCCTGCATGTCCTTGTCCGCCGGCAGCAGGTTGGCGAACACCGGCAGGAGCTTGTAGTTGAACCCCTCCACTTTGCCGGCCTTCACGTCCAGGTCGAGCACGCCGAGGAACTTGCCGTTCGATCCGGCATTGGTCACCAGCGTCTGGCCGCCTGCGTTCTTCACCACGATCGGCGCGGGCACGCCGTCATGCGTGTGCCCGCCGAGGATGGCGTCGATCCCGCGCAGGCGCGAGGCGAGCTTGATGTCCACGTCCAAGCCATTGTGCGAGAGCAGGACCACGGCCTGCGCGCCCTTCGAGCGCGCCTCGTTCACCGCGCCCTGCAGCGATTCTTCCTGGATGCCGAAATTCCAATCGGCGACGAAATAGCGCGGATTGGCGATCGGCGTGTACGGAAAGGCCTGGCCGACAATAGCCACCGGCACGCCGTTGATGCGCTTGATGACATAGGACGGGAATACCGGGTCGCCGAAGTCGGCGGTCTTCACATTCTGCGCCACAAAATCGATCCGGCCCTTGAAGTCGTCCTCGACGATTTTCTGCACGCGTTTCGCGCCCAGAGTGAACTCCCAGTGTCCGGTCATCACGTCCACGCCGAGTTGCTTGCCGGCATCCACCATATCCTGGCCCTCGGTCCACAGCGACGTCGCCGACCCTTGCCAGGTGTCCCCGCCATCGAGCAGCAATGCCCCGGGGCGGCTCGCCTTGAGCTCCTTCACCAGCGTCGCCAGATGCGCGAAGCCGCCGAGTTTGCCGTAGGTGCGGGCGGCTTTTTCGAAATCGAGGTAAGTGAACGCGTGCGCATCGGGGGTTCCCCGATCGATTCCGAAATGCTCGAGCAGCGCCTCGCCGACCAGGTGCGGCGGCCTGCCCTTTGCTTCACCGATGCCCAGGTTGACGCTGGGCTCGCGGAACCAGACCGGCAGCAGCTGTGCATGGCAGTCGGTGAAGTGCAGCAGGTGCACGTTGCCGCGGCGCGGCAGGTCGTAGAACCGCGCACCCTGCGCCCGCGCGCGGCCGGCGAACTGGGCCAACGGCAGGCCGCCTGCGGCGGCCACCGCGATCACATGCAGGAACTCCCTTTTGTTCACGTAAGCTCTTGCGCGCTTACTTGTTGACCGGCGAGTTCGGGTCGAGCAGAAGCGCGGCCACGTGCCTGATCTGCTGCTCCGTGAGAATGCCGTTGTGGCCGAACCGGGGCATGTTGGAGCAGGCGGTGAAGGCCTGAGCATTCCAGATCTTGCCCCAGGTGTAACGCTGGATCGCCTCGCTCGTGCCGCGCAGCTTGCCGTAGTTGTACAGGCTCGGTCCCATGGTGCCGAAGGAGATCTCCTCCTTCCTGAGCTGGTGACACGCATAGCAGTTGCCGCCGGAGGGTCGCTTCGGATCATCCGAGTACTGTTTGCCGATGCCGCTCTGCGCGATCTTTTCCCCCTCGCGCCAATCGCCCAGTATCTTGCCGTCGGCAGGGTACTTGATGGCCGTGAAGTTGGATTTCTCGATGCGCTCGCCGGTCTCCTTGGCTATCGCAGCCGAAGGCGGCTGGCTGCACAGCCTCTGCGCGTCGTCCTGGTCCAGCCGGTCGAGCTTGGCCTGCCCACGCTCCTTGAACGAGGTCTTCATCACCTCGAGCGCCTTCTTCGCGGTCTCCTGTTCGGATACCGATGCGCAGCCCGCCGCAAGCAATGCGATCGCTGCGACTGCAAGGATCTTCAGTTTCATGGTCTTCTCCCTAGCGCTTGATGGCGGGCGCGTTGAACGCGGCGCCGTTGGCATTGCGTGCGAGGTACATGGTGAGCGCGATCGAGCCTTCGGAGGCGAACTTCAGTTCCGGGAAGCGCTGCTGGCGGTAGCAGTCGTTCAGGCGCCACTGGAACGTGCGCAGTTCTCCCTGCGACACGCGGTAGGCGGGCCAGGTGGTGTACCCCAGTTGCGCCCCGGCACGGTCGGTGAGGTTGGGCAGGTCCTGCAGCCGGATGCGCTTGCCGCTCTCCCCGTGACAGGTGACGCAGCCGAAGTCGTGCGGCCCGCCGCGGAAGAAGAACATCTTCTCGCCCACGCGATAGGCCTCCTGCTCCTTGGGATGAGCCATCGGCACATTCATGTTCACGCCTTTGGATTCCGAGGTTATCCAGGCCGCGAGCGCCTCGAAATCGGAGCGGTTGGTGCCCGAGCCGAAAGGCCGCGCCGTGGCCTGTGCCGGGGTGAAGCCCTGCAGTGTCACCATGCAGTGGACGAGCCGTGTCTCGAGGTCCATCACCCGCTCGGCGTCGGCAAAATAGCGCGGCAGCTCCGCATACGCGCCCTTGACCACGCCCGGGCCCTTGCCCAGGTCGCATCGCTCGAGCGAAGCGTTCTTCGGCCCGCGCTTGTGCTTCCAGAGGTCCTCGCCCCTTGCCTCCCACAGTTCCGCCGGATTGCCTTCCTGCAATTGCTTGCGATACTTGGCGATCTCGTCGGTCGCCGATTGCCCGATGACCGGCCCGGCCAATGCCGCCGACAGCAGCAGCGTCGCGGCTCTAAGGGTTACCGTCATTTGTCTCTCCTGGTGATGAATTGAATTTGCCTGCCGTCTTGAGCGCGACACTTGGCATCAGGGTTTTATCTAGGCGTAAGCTTCTCGCGCCTGCAGCTTCGCGATCTCGGCCACACCGGAAGGCGCGCCTCGGGAATAACCCGGCTCCTGTCGATCTTGCGCGAGAGCAGCGTGAAGTTGCACACCCGAAAATCGACGCCCCGGCTGACCTGATCCTGCACCAGCGCGCCGCAGGGATTGCCGTTCTTGCCCTGCGGTCCGAAGTCAGTTGATCGTGGCTTCGTCGGTGCGCTTGTCGCCTTTGTTGTCGATCCAGCTGACCTGGATCTTCTCGCCCTTCTGTCCGCCCTTGAAGCTGAACTCGAGGTAGGGGTTCTTGGATACCGAAGGCCCCCACTGGGCCGAGAGCACCGTCTTGCCCTGCCAAATGGCCGTGACGCTCTGGATGAAGTGCGCCGGGACGAGCTTTCCCGCCGCATCCTTGCGTTGACCGGTTTCCATCTCGTGACTCATCAGCACTTTCACGTTCACCACGCCCTCCTTGGAGGCCGCGCGGATACGCATCGGATCTGCCATGTCTGTTCTCCTGGATTTGATTTTGTCGATCGGGTTCAGCTTGCGCAGCGGCCCCCGCTCAGCCTCCGCAGCCGCCCAGAGTGACCTTGATTTCCTTCTTGGCGACGTAGTACTGGCCCTTCGCTTTCACCAGCGCATACACGTTGGAGGTCTCGGCCATCTTCACCCGCGTCGTCACGGCGAGTTCCGTGCCCGCGGGGATGTCGAATGCGGCAGCCAGCGGACTGGGGTTCTTCTCGATCACCAGGGCAATCGATTCAGTGCCCTGGATCTTGCTCTCGATGCCGACCGGCACCACTGCGCCGTTTTCGGCGATATCGGGAGCCTTCATGACGATGTCCGCCGATTCGGCAGGGCTCGCGGCGCCGAGCGCCTTGAACGCCTCCTGAACGGACTTGCCGTCGAATGCCGTCTTGTTCCAATCGGCAGCCATGACAGTGTTCGGCGCCGCGAAACCCGCAGCGCCCAGCAACGCGAGCAGCCCCGCGCCGCCGCCGGCCCTCAGTACATCCCTGCGCTTTTGATCCATGCAATCCTCCTGTTTCAATACCAGCCGTTTCTCATCGCCGGCGCTATTTCGCGCCGCCCAAAACCCACTTCACCAGGGACGCGATTTCCTCGTCCTTCAACTGCGGCTGCGCCGGCATGGGAATCTGCCCCCACGCGCCGGCGCCGCCGTCCCTGACCTTCTTGATGAGCCTTGCCTCGGCGCCGCCGTCTCCCTTGTGCTTCGCAGCGATCTCGGCCAATGCCGGCCCCACCAACTTGTTCGCGATCCCATGACAGGCGAGGCAGCCGGTCTTCTCCGCCAACGACCTCGCAGCCATGGCAGCCGAGGCGGCCGGAGAACCGCCTGGCGAAGCGACCGTTTGAACGCCGCGCACCGGGCCGAAGACGCGGTTCTGATCGGCGAGATTGCCGTGGGCATCGCGTGCGTGATCGGGCAACTGCGAAACGATTCGGCCCTCGACCGGGCAATCCTTCATGCACGCGGTGTTCTTCACGTCCGGCTTGCCCTTCACCTCCCACAGCCCGTGCGCTCGCGTCAGGCCGTTGCGGTTGGGAAGGCGCCTGCCCACCTCGGCCATGTTGGCCTCCGACAGCACGAAATCGTCGGGCACGATGTTGCCCAGGTTCAGGATGAAGGCGGTGACGCCGTAGACTTCTTCCACCGTGAGCGTTTTTGGAGCGTTCCACGGCATCGCGCGGTTGATGTAATCCCAGAGCGTGGCGATGTGCGCGAGTTTCATCAGAGTCGTGCGGGCCTGCTCGGGCGTGAGCAACGAGGCCGTGCGGCCCTTCTCGATATCCGCCTGCCTGGTGCCCCCGACGATCGCGGTGAAGACTTCGTTCGAGTCCCCGAAGGTGCCGTGGCAGGAAGCGCATTTCTCTTCCCATACCGCCTCGCCCTTCTTCACGCTGCCCGAACCCTTGGGCAGTCCGGCGAGATCGGCGCGCACATCGATGTCCCAGGCTTTGATCTCCGCCGGCGTGGCCGGGCGGCCGATTCCCGGGTACCTGCCCTGCGCTGAAGCCGCGCCTGCGGCGGCCAGCAGGCACAGGCAGAAACTAATCGACCTGAACATTGCTCACCTCGCCGGATTGCGCCACCTTCCAGGATTGGATGGCATTGTTGTGATAGATCGAGCGCGTGCCGCGCACTTGGCGCAGCTGCCTGATCTTCGGTTGCACGTAGCCCGTCTCGTCGATCGCACGGCTCTGCAGGATCGCCGGTCCCCCATCCCACACCCAGTCGATCGAAAATCGCGTGAGCGCCTTGGGCAGGACCGGGGACTCCAGCCTCGCGGTGCGCCAGTTGCGCCCGCCATCGAAGGACACGTCCACGCGCCTGATGCGGCCGCGGCCGGACCAGGCAAGGCCGGTGACGTTGTGCAAGCCTTTGTCGAGCAGTTTCTGTCCCCCCGAGGGCGTGGTGATCACGGACTTCGCTTCCTGGATCGAGCTGTACTGGCGGAACACGCCGTCAGGCATCATGTCGATGTAATGCAGCACTTCCTCGCGGGTATCCCAGGGCTTGTCGCCCACCTCTATGCGGCGCAGCCACTTCACCCACGAGACACCCTGCACGCCGGGCACCACGAGCCGAAGCGGATAGCCGTTCTCCGGCCGCAGCATCTCGCCGTTCATTGCCCAGGCGACGATCGCGTCCTCCAGCGCCCGCTCCATTGAAATCGTGCGCGTGAGTCCGGAGCCGTCGGCGCCCTCGGCGAGCACGAACTTCGCCTTCTTGCGCTCGTAGCCGCAGTGGTCCAGCAGCGTCGAGAGCGGCACGCCCGTGTATTCGCAGCAGGAGAGCATGCCGTGCGTGTACTGCACCGTAGGCACCGCGACGTTGCCCCACTCCATGCCGGTGTTGGCCCCGCACTCGATGAAGTGGATTCGCGATACCGAAGGCAGTCGCATCAGGTCGCTCAGCGTATACACCGTCGGCGCCTTCACCATTCCCATCACCATCAGGCGATGCTGTTCGGGATCGATGTCCCACCAGCCTTGGTGGTGGCGCTCGAAATGCAGGCCGTTGGGCGTGATGATGCCGAACAGTCCCTGCAGCGGCGTGAAGGCCACGGAAGCCTGCGCCACCCGCGTCAGGCCCGGACTTTGACGTCGCTGCAGGTTCGCCTCGTGCTCGGAGGGCGTGCCGTAGTCGCGCGCCGCCACCGGCTGGCCCAGGCCCGTCGAATGGGCGGGGAGCTTCAGGATGGCCGGATCGCCCTCTGCGCCGGCGGCCTGCGCCGCCAGCCCTGCCGCCGCCGCGCCGCCGCCGAGCGCAAGCGCCCGGCGCAGAAATGCGCGCCGGCTCGATTCGTCGGCGGCGATCGGACGAGCGCCGAGCGCATTTTCGGCGGCCGGCAGGATCCGGCCGAAAGGTCTTCCCTTTTCCGTCACGCTTTCCTTCTCCTTTGCGTCAAGGCGGACCGACGCGGCAGCCGCTCCATCACGGTTTCAGGCGCCTCGCACCTGCCGTGGCGGGCATCAGCCGCAGCAGTTCGCGCCGCAGGGGTTTGTTTTCATCCATTTGGCCGGCGATCCGGTTGCACACCGTGCGGCAGATGTCGACCATGGCCGCATCGGCGACACGGTAATAGACCTGGTTGCCGTCCTTGCGCCGCTGCAGCACGCCGGCGCGGTGCATGAGGCCGAGGTGGCGCGACACGTTGGTCTGGCTGGCGCCGAGCGCCTCGACGATCTGCGAAACCGATTTCTCCTCCTCGCAGATCGCATGCACTATGCGCAGCCGCGTCGGCTCGGCAAGTATGCTGAAATACGTCGCGACAGCGTCGAAAACAACATCCAGTTCGTCCACGGATCACCTTTAGCGTACGTTTTGCAGGGGCGCGACTATATGCACATATGCGCATATGGGCAATAAGGTGAATACCCCAGTGGACAAGGCGCCGATAAATAAATTCCCCGGCACACAGATACCCGGGCGAGCGCAGCGCAGGCAGGACCGGCAGCACCGGCAGGCGCAAGAGCCGTGGCGGGGGCCAAAAAAATGCACGCACGCCCTGCGGGCGTTCGTGCGCCGGCAGGTCCTGAAAGAAGGGAACGGGAGCGGCTGCGCCGTCCCCTGTTGCGAGCGCCGCGCTTAGCCTAGGGTGTCGGCCCAGATGTTTTGCGCCCAGCCCCAGGCGTATGCGCCTTCGACTTCGCTGCGCGCCGAGGAGACGCCGCCCGAGCCCGGCACGGTCAGCAGGGTCTTTTTGGCCGGATCGTAGCGGTGCACCGACGCGACATGGATGCCCTCCCGGTCCGAGACGTAGCTGTAACAGGTGTTGGTCACCATCGGCTCGGTGCTGGGCGCTCGCCCGTTCATGAGCTCGATGATCGCAGCGGCGGCCACCTTGGCGTGCTGGTTGGCCATGTGGCCGGACTTGGGCATCAGCGGCGCCGACAGCGTGGCGTCGCCCAGCACGTGCAAGCCCTTCACCGCCACCGACTCCATCGAAAGCCAGTCGACACCGCACCAGCGGTTGTTGGCGGTGATGAGGCCTGCGGCTCTCGCGATATCGCCGGCGCGCTGCGGCGGCACCACGTTGAGCACGTCGCCCCGGATGGTGTCGAAGTCGGTCTTGACGGTCTTGGCCTTCGCATCCACCGCAGTCACCGCGGCATTGCCTCGATACTCGATGATGCCCTTGTACATGTCGTTCCAGGCCGCCTTGAACAGCGGGCCCTTCGAGGTGACATCGGGGTTGGCGTCGAGGATGAGGAGCTTCGATCTCGGTTTGGCCTTCTTGAAGTAGGAGGCGATCACGCTGGCGCGCTCGTAGGGTCCGGGCGGGCAGCGGTAGGGCGCGACCGGGATGGAGAGCACGTAGGTGCCGCCGTCCCTCATGTCCTCGAGCTGCTTGCGCAGCGCCGCCGTTTCCGGGCCCGCCTTCCACGCGTGGAGGATCGTCTTTTGCGCCTCGGCGTCGTAGCCCTGGATCTGCTCGTGCATGAATTCGATGCCCGGGGACACCACGAGCCGGTCGTAGGTCAGGTCCTGGATGCGGCGCAGGCTGATGCGTTTTTTCTGGGCGTCGATGCCGGTTACCTCGTCGCGCAGGACCTGCACGCCGTAATCGCGCAGCTTCGCGTAGCTATGGGTGATTTCCTTCATGGTCCGGCTGCCGCCGAGCACGAGGTTGGATATCGGACAGGAGACGAACTCCGCGTTGCGCTCGATCAGGAACACCTCAACGGTGCCCTGGCTCCACAGGCGCAGGTACTTGGCGACGGTGGCCCCGCCGTAGCCGCCGCCGATGACGATCACGCGGCCGATGGGCTTGCGTGCCTCCGGCAGCGTGGCGCAGCCCGCGAGTGCCGCGCTTGCCGCCCCGGCCGCCGAAGCCTTCAGAAAATCGCGTCGATTGAATCGGCTCATGGCGGCTCCTATTTCTGTGCCGCGTAGAAAGCGGCGATCGACTCGAGCTGCGCGTCGGTGTAGCCCTTGGCAATCTGATGCATGACCGTCGCCGGCCGTTTGCCCTCCCTGAACTCCTTGAGATGGTTCAGCATCACCCCCCTGGACATCCCGGCGATGGAGGGCATGTGGATCACGCTCCTGCCGGTGGTGTTATGGCAGTTCGCGCAGGTGGCCGCGAGATTCCTGCCCAGGTTGGGATTGGTGCCCTGTGCGGCCGCCGGCAGGGCGCTGGCGGCGAGCAGGACGGCGACGACGATACGGTTGTGCATTGGCTCTCTCCTCGTGATTGCGAATCTCTTTAGTCACCTACGGGTCTACTGTTGACAAATTTGGCGAACATTTGGTTTCTAAATTCGGGATTGATAGACGGCAAAACCAGCTTCCTTGGTTCCGGTTGGTCCGGCTTAGGTATCATCCGGAGTTCATAGTTCAACCAATTCCACGGTATCGGAGGACGCCATGCTGGAACTGCGCAAGGCCGGAGACCGCGGTTATGCGGACCACGGATGGCTCCGCTCGTTCCACAGTTTTTCCTTCGCCGATTACCACGACCCCAAACACATGGGCTTCGGCGCGCTGCGGGTCATCAACGAGGACCGCATACGGCCCGGAACTGGATTCGCCACGCATGGCCATCGGGACATGGAGATCATCAGCTACGTGCTGGAAGGGGCGCTTGCGCATAAAGACAACATGGGCAACGGATCGACGATCGTCCCCGGCGACGTTCAGCGCATGAGCGCCGGCAAAGGCGTGCAGCACAGCGAATTCAACCACGCCGCGGACGCCATCACCCATTTTCTGCAGATTTGGATCGAACCCAGCGTGCTGGGCATTGCGCCGGGCTATGAGCAAAAGCACTTCGATGCGGCATCCAAGCGCGGCCGGCTGCGGCTGGTGGCCTCGCCCGACGGCAGGGAGGGTTCGGTGACGATTCATCAGGACGCGTACCTGTATGCCGCGCTCCTCGAAGGCAGCGAGCGGGTGGTGCACAGCGTCGCCCCGGGCCGGCGTGCCTATGTGCACGTGGCTCGCGGCAGCGTGAGCGCGAACCGACAGGCTCTCGCGGCGGGCGATGCCCTGAAGGCGCTCGGCGTCGACGAACTCACGCTGGAGGACGGCAAGAGCGCGGAGGTTCTGCTGTTCGATCTCGCCTGAGGACTTCCTTCTCGATTCTCGGTCCCTTCATCCAGTGAGAATCGTGATGTTGCATGGCAAGCACTCCCCTCACCCTGACCTCTCCCCGCAAGCGGGGCGAGGGTACACCCCCTCTCCGATGAGGTGACGCGATGACAGTGCTCGAACAGGCCGTGGTTTTTCTGGCCACTGCGGTGCTGCTGGTGCCGTTGTTCAGGCGCTGGCGCCTGGGTGCAGTGCTCGGTTACCTCGCCGCGGGCATGCTGATCGGCCCGCACGGGCTCTCGCTCGCGGGCGAGGTCGAGAGCACGATGGATTTCGCCGAGTTCGGGGTGGTGCTGCTGCTTTTTATCATCGGGCTCGAGCTGCAGCCCGCGCGGCTGTGGGTGCTGCGCCGCCCCGTGTTCGGATTGGGCGGGGCTCAGGTGGCGCTGACAACGGCAGTGCTCACCGCGACCGGCATTGCAGCCGGCTGGTCGTGGCAGCCGGCACTCGCAATCGGGTTCGGCCTGGCGATGTCCTCCACCGCTCTGGTGATCTCCTCGCTGGCGGAGCGCGGGCGGCTCGCCGCTCGCCATGGGCGCGAGGCCATTGCCGTGCTGCTGTTTCAGGATATGTCGGTGATCCCGATGTTGGCCCTGTTGCCGCTGCTTGGCGATGGCGTGCGCTCCGCCGGCGAGGGCTGGGCGGCGGCGGGCAAGGGCATGGCGGCCATCGCCGTGGTGATCGTGGGCAGCCGGCTGGTGGTGCGCCCGTTGTTGAAAGCCGTGGCCCGCCATGGCGGCCGAGAAGTGTTCACTGCGGCCGCGCTGCTGCTGGTGGTCGCTGCGGCCCTGGCGATGGAGCGCATCGGTCTGTCCATGTCGCTGGGGGCTTTTCTCGCCGGCGTATTGCTGGCCGATTCGGAATTCCGCCACGAGCTGGAGGCCGACATCGAGCCCTTCAAGGGACTGCTGCTCGGGCTGTTCTTCATCGCCGTCGGAATGAGCGCGAATCTTTCTCTGCTCGCAAGCGAACCCTTCACATTGTTCGGGATTGCGCTGGCACTGATGGCCTTGAAGTTCGGCGTCGTGTTCGCGATCGCGCGCGCGGCGGGCTCGCCCGGCCCGGCCGCCCAGCTCCTGGCGATGGCGCTCGCTCAGGGCGGGGAGTTCGCCTTCGTGCTGTTCGTCGCCGCGCAGAACCTGGGCATTCTGGGCCGGATCGATACCGACCGGCTGGTGATGGCGGTAACGCTGTCCATGTTGGCCGCGCCCCTTGCCATGGCCTTCCACGAACGAGCGATCGAACGCTGGATGAGCGCTCGCGCCCAGCCCGAGTACGACACCATCGACGAGCCGGGCAATCCGGTGATCATCGCCGGCTACGGCCGGGTGGGCCAGATCGTCTCGCGGCTCCTGCGCATGGCGGGAGCGCGCTTCACGGCGCTGGAGTCCAGCTACCAGCAGGTGGATTTCGTACGCCGGTTCGGAAGCAAGATCTACTATGGCGATGCCTCGCGCCTGGAGCTGCTGCAAGCGGCCAAGGCGCAGGAGGCCAAACTCTTCATTCTGGCGATCGACGACGTGGAGGCGTCGGTGAAAACCGCCGCCGTGGTGCGCAAGCATTTCCCCGAGCTGCCCATCATCGCGCGGGCGAGGAACCGCGTGCACTACTTTCGCCTGCGCGATCTGGGCGTGCGCACGATCTTTCGCGAAACGTTCCCGGCCAGTCTGGACATGGGGAAGCTGGCGCTGCTCAAGCTGGGCATGGGCAGCGCCGCCACAGAACGCGCCGTGTCGCTGTTCCGAGCATTCGACGAGGAGCAGCTCGCCGTGCAGTACGAAGTCCATCACGACGAAGCGCAGCTCATTCAGACGAGCAAGGAAGCGGCCGAGCAGCTGCGCGAACTGTTCGAAGCCGATGCCGTGGGGCCGCTGGCGGGGCTCGCGGACAAGACTGTGCGGACTGCGCCGCCGCACTGATGGCGTGCAAGACCGGGAGTTGACCCGGGGTGGCTGGCGTGCCTTGCATTACCGTGGTAATGTACGGTCATGCGAATCGCTCACTCCAAACTGACTGCGCAGGGACAGATCTCAGTTCCGGCCGAGGTGCGCCGCAGGCTCGGCCTGGGCCCCGGAGCCGTTCTCGAGTGGGAAGAGCAGGGCGGCAAGGTCACGGTGCGTCGTGCCGGCCTCTACTCTTCGGAAGATATCCATCGCGCGCTGTTCCGCAAGCAGCCGCCCCGGCAGACGCTGGAGCAGTTGAAGGCGGGCCTGAAGCGGTACGTCAAGAAGCGCCGTGCGCGCAGTTGACACGAATGTCCTGGTGAGGCTCGTCACGCGCGATGATGCGCGTCAGACTGCCGCAGCCGAGAATTTCGTCCAGACGGGTGCGTGGGTCTCCCACCTGGCATTGGCGGAGGCGACCTGGGTGCTATCGGCGGTCTATGAGATCAAGCCTGCGGACATGGCGATCGCCATCGAGATGCTTCTCAACCACAGGCATCTCACGGTTCAGGACGCAGATGCGGTAGACCGCGCGCTCGCACGCTTCAGGAAGCATCCGGCACTCGGCTTTTCGGACTGCTTGATGCTCGAACTCGCCCGAAAAGCCGGGCATCTCCCGCTTGGGACGTTCGATCGCGCGCTGGGCAAGCTCGACGGAGCCCAGAAGCTGTAAGCGTCCGCCCGGCCCTGCCGGCTACTTCAGTAGCCCGAAGACTTTTTTCGCCAAGCTGCCGGCTGCGCCTACCGGATCCTTCCGGATCGCCTTTTCCTCCTCGGCGATCATCAAGTACAGCCCATCGAGGGCTTTCGCGGTCACATAGTTTTCCAGGTGCGCGTCCTCTTGCTTCACCAGTCCGAACTTGGCGGCCCTGCCTGCGAACTGCTCGTACTTTTCGGCCAATTTCACCCGGTCGATCGCCTTCTTGACGATGGGCTTGAACTTGCCGGACAAGGGTTCCGACGTGGTGCGCTTGAAGTACTGCGTCGCCGCGTCGTCCCCGCCGCTGAGAATTCCCTTGGCATCCTGCACCGACATCTGCTTGATGGAATTGACCAGCAGCGTCTTGGCCTCGGGAACCGCCGCTTCGGCGGCGCGATTCATCGTGGTGATCAATTCATCGGCGTAGCGGCCCGCGCCCAGTCCGCGCATGATCCCCTCGACCTGGCGCAGACTGTCGGGCAGCGGAATTTTGACTTTGGGATTGCCCAGAAAACCATCGGTCCGTCCCAGCAGGCCGACCGCCTTGGCGGCGCCCTGGGTCAGCGCCTCCTTCAGGCCGCCGGTGGCATCCCGGTTGGAAAGCTCGTCCAAAGACAAAGCCTGGGCATGAGTGACAACCAGAAATACCAGCCAGACGAGAGGACGGCAGGGCATGGTCGATCTCCCAGTGGAAACGAGAGACCATTCTATTCCGAACGCCGGCGGAGCGTCTTCCAGCGCAGCCCCTGCAGGGAGTCTCTATTTCTCGGTGCGGGTCTGGATTCCCGCGAGGCGCGCGAGTTCGCGGTGCACGCGGCTCACGCGCTCGATTTCGCCCTTGGCGGGGAAACGCTCGTAGAAGCCCTCGACGCGGAAAGCGCGCACCTGCTCGCGCCAGGGCGACAGGCGCTGCTCCCAACGGGCGAGACGGCCCTCTGCGGGCTCGGCGTCCTCGCGCGCAAGGTCCGCGCAAACGCGGATCATGGCCTTCAGCGTCACCGGCCGCGTCACCGAATAATTGCCGTGGCCCCAGGCGTCGCCCCAGACTCGCCCGGCCGCCTTGAAAAAGTCGCGCACGATGGAGTAGTAGTGCGGGACCTCTTTGGCGCTGCCTCCGGCGACCTGGATGCGGCGCCAGTCGCGGCTCACCCAGCGGTGCAGCTCGTTGAACAGTTCGGCCTGGAGTATCCACTTGTCCTGGGCGCTGCGGCCGCCCAGGCGATTGATGCGGTATTGGAGCGGACTGTCGTCCTCGCTGTAGAGCTTTGCGACCAGGCGCGCCGCGAAGCGGCGGTCGGGGGCGGCGAACGACACGCGCTCGTACAGGTCCACGAGGTGGCTCTTGTTGATGCGCGTGGGGGTCGAGTTGATGATGACGAACATCTCGGTGGCGAAGTCTTCGCTCCTGCCGTCGAATATCACGCACGGCACGTTGATGCTCGCCGCATCGTCGGGGCGCTCGTCGAGGTAAAAGCGCAGCGCCGCGAGACGGTGCTGTCCGTCGATGATGAGAAACTTCTCCTGCGGCTCCGACAGGTGCCCGTG